>CAYVBK010000011.1:0-130571 GCA_964449465.1 uncultured Anaerolineae bacterium | reverse complement strand
GGTCGGCGACGGCGGTCAGGGTGACCACGTCGCCGTAGAGATGGGTGTACTCGCCCACCCAGGGCGTCACCGTGCCGCCGCCCTCTTGACGCACGGTGAGGGTGTATTCAGGAATCTCTTCCACCCAGATTGGCGCGGTCCAGGCTTTTTGTCCGCCGCTGTTGGTCACACGCACAAAATAATAATCAGGCGCGTTGCATGCAAAAGATGGGTTCCAGGTGACTTGATGGCCGAGTGGGCTAACGGTATATGTCTGTTTCACCACCCCACCGCTTCGCAGTAGTTCAATTTTGCTGATGCGGTCGCTGGTTTTGCCGGTGTCGGGATCACGCACATAAATGGAGACATTACATGTGCCGGGAGGAATAATTGAGCCCATCACCTGATCGTTGATCTGGTACCGAATTTCGAGGTTGCGGTTTTGAGTGGCATAAACACGGTGCGAGCGCATCGCATCATAGATGTTGGCCCGCGTCAAACTGGTTGCCAGGATCACTGTGCGTATTTCATAGCCGGTCAACCAATCATAGCTGTGATTGTCCTGACCAGCAGAGGGCGCCACGTGCCAGCCGGCATCCAGAGCGTTGATATATCTGGCCTCGTACTGCTTGCCGCGGTTCAGAATCTCGATCAGGTGGACAACCGAATCACGAGCAGGTGTATAGGTTGAATAGTCTGTGATGCCCCCATCCACGCCTGCGGGATGATTCCACTGAATGATGCTATTGGGATGATCCTCAGCCATCGCATCATAAATGTCTGTCGGGGGTACCGTCCAGGGGGCGCCGCCAAACCATTCTGCGTCAAAGATGTTGAGATCGCCTTGTGAGGTGGTAAATTCAAAGGCAGCTATCGAGACAAAGCTAGCATTGGTATAAATGTCAGCCTGAACCTTGGTGTCGGCCCATTCAGCCGGCGTCACCATATCGGCATGATCGGAAACGGCCAAAAAGTGACCGGCGCCCGAATTGCGGGCATAGTTAAAAGCCACCGCTGGCGTATCGGTGCCGTCTGAATAACCAGTATGCGAATGGGGGTTACCGAAATAAAAGTTGTATATCCAGGTAGAACGAGCCGGCGAGGGTCTGCCGAGTAGCAAAAGCAAAATCAGCAATAGCCCGCTCCAACCCCAGACTGTCCAACGAATTTTTATCATCGCCCACACACTCCAACTTTACGGGGTTCCAGAGCGCATAATCAGGGGAAAATAGGTGCCATAGCCATTCGCCACCACAGCGGCCTGTTTGCTCCACACATGTCCAATCCCGTCATTGATCAATGCCGTATTTTGAATGAAACGCGGCCCGACAACACTGGTCGCTACTGTGACGCGAAAAGAGATGGTGACAGGTGTGCCCGGCAATACACTGCCGTTCCAGGTGATGGTGCCGCCGTTTTGGCTCGCGCTGCCCGATGAGGCCGACAATCCACCGGCGTAATTCAGTCCGGCAGGCAATGTGTCGGTCACGCGAACGGCCGGCAGGGTGAGGCCCGAGTTGCGCAGTACAATAGTGACATTGACCGTGTCGCCAGTTGCGGGCAGTGGAGGATGCATAGATTTGAACGAATTTTGCAATGACCCTTGCAAAAACGAGCCAGTACGTTGAAAATTTCCACGCGCAGTGCCCCATAACACACGGGCATTGGCCGTGCCGGGCAGGTCATAGGCCACCAGGCCGGCCCATACTGTAGCCAACACCACTTCCAGGTCGGCATCGCTGTCAATGTTGGCTAATGTGGGCGCGCCCAACGATCCGTTCCAGTTGGGCGTTTTGGCCGCATCGGGCAAAGGAACCTTGAATAAAAGATTGCCCAAATAATCCAGCACATACAAATGCCCACTGCGGTTGCTGCTGCGCTGCGGCCAAGAGCCAAAAATAACCTCGGCCTTGCCGTCATTGTTCAAATCGGCCACTACCGGCTCGGAAGCGAATCGGTAAAACCCTTCACCCGCATTATAGACCGAAAAGGGCCAGTTGCCATGCTCGGTCTTATCCAACCAAAAAGCGTGCATACGTCCATCATACGAGGGAAAGAGGATCTCGGCCCGACCATCACCATCCAGGTCGGCGACGACCGGATTGGGCAAGATGGTATGGATTACGCTGTTATTTTCGCTCAACGGCGCACCCGTATCTACCGGCGGCGTACGCCAGTCAAATCCGCCTTGATTGAAACGGCTGCGATCGGCGTTGAAAATATAGAGGCCGGTATAGCGGGATGATGAAACAGAACAATCTTTGACATTGCCGGTGACCACCACTTCGACTATGCCGTCACCGTTTACATCGGCGATCACCGCCGGGTTGTGGGCAAAATTGGGGCGGTAGCGTTCTGCGCGCGGATCGCTGGCCTTGCATGACCCACCCCACTGACTCAATTCGGTAGTCAGGCTTTCCCAGGTTTCTACCCAACCCCAGTTGTCGCCGCCATACATGGAATGGGCCGGGATGTGGCTACCACTGGCCTCGTAGGCGCAGATGTACTGCACATCGGAAGGGACAACAATTTCGCCGACGCCATCGCTGTCCAGGTCGCCTACGGCGGCATTATCGTTAAACACGCCATAAGCATAACCGCTATTGTTGCTCAACTGCGGCCAGCCGGGGCGCAAAGACCCCGAAGGCTCATAGATCCAGGTGTTCACCTTGTTATAGACCCCGGCCGTGACGATCATTTCCATCAGGCCGTCGTTGTCCAGATCATAAACAGACAGGCCGCGCAGTTCATAAGTGGTGGGGCGGCGTGACCAGACGCGATTACCGAGGTGATCGTACAGGTAAAGATAGCCGTCGCTCTGCGCCACCACGATCTCCAGGTCACCATTGTGGTCTACATCGGCAGTCACCACACCGGGCCAGGCACAGTTCTCGGCCAGAGCCTTGCGCCACTTGAGAGAGCCATCTGCACCGTTGAGGGCGAACAGATTGTATGTTGCACCGATCACATCGGGTTTGCCATCGCCGTCCAGATCGGCCACTGCCGGCGAAGAATACGAGCCGGTATCGCACCAGGTGGGATCATGGCAGCCACCGCGCTGCCATTTTAGCACCGGCTGTTGTACAGCCTGTGCCACTGGCTCTTGAGGTGGTTCTGACCGGATTGAGCGCGCCCCGACCAGTACCATCGCCAGGATGGCACCCGTTTGTATCCACCGTTTGATGCTAAACATAATCGCCCCCCCATGATCGGCCTGCGCCGGTTAGCGCGCTCTGGAGATGCGCTCCAGCCAGCTTGAGGCCGTATCTACCGTGCGGCTGTGGCCCAACATTTTCATACCCATCCAATAGAGTAGCGGATGATACACATCATCATAGGCACCCACATAGCTCTCGATACGACCACCAAAACCGCGCTTAAAAGTATAAACGCCCCACAATCCATCTTGCTGATCGGATGGGATTTCCTGACCAACACGTACCAGGTCGGCAATCTCATCGGGGATGCCCCATAGATCGCAGTGCGCCAGGCCCTGGCTTGCAGCCCAACGGATTGCCTCCCACTGGATCAAATAGCTGGCATACACATCGCGACCCTGGGGTGATGTACCACCCCACAAGTGCAAACTGGTGTCTCGAAAGACCAGGACCATCTTGGCAGCCACTGTTTGCTCCTGATGCCGGGCCAGAAACAAATGAACGGCTCCGTTAGCCTGGAACGTCTGCCAGACATGATGGTAAAAATCTGACCGATGCACCTCAATGTCCTTAATCTCGGCAGTGGTGGTCATAATGCGATAAAAGTCATCCAGGTCGGCCTCGCTGCCTTGAACAACCTGCACACCCTCACGCTCGGCGCGGCGGATCAACTGTCGCGTTTTTTTGCGCATACTGGCCAGCAAGGCTTCCTCGCCTGACACTAGGTCCAGAATAATAGTGCAACGCGGCTGGTTGGTCTGAGCTGAAGGACGAAACCCGCTCTCACACAGCCAGACATGTACTCGCTCGTCGTCCGGCATATTGGGTTCGATCTTGAGAAAAATTGCCCGTTGCCGTCGAGCAATTTGATAGATAGCCTGCCGTATCGCCAGAGCTGCCGACTCATCGGTCAGGTCTATAATGGGACCTTTGGGAATATAGGCGATGGTTAAAGGAACAAGAGGTAGATGTTTGAACAAAATTTGCATTCCACCCACCCAGCAACTCTTGCGTACAAGACCGATTCGCTCAACCTGCCATCCGGCAGCCTGCTTGAATTCGCCCCATTCCCAAGATTGCATCACATGACCAAAGGGAGAATGTGTGACAAAATCATTCCACTGTTGACGGTTGGGCCGCCAGATGAGTTCTAGTGATGGGTCTGCAAAAACCGCTCGTCGTGTTTCAATCATATCTATTTTACCATTCATATCTACATTTTGTATAGGACATGGGTCATATCACCGACCGTGATCATTGAAGAAAATCTCTACCAGGATCAGCCAGGGCAAGTATGTTTGAGCTTGATGAGATGGCCGAATACAGTCTGAAAAGAAAAATAGCGGCGATCTCTAGTCCCGCAAAATTTGTCGAACGCTGGCAGCAACATACCGAGCCTGCATGGTGCCTAAACCGGGGTAGATGGGTAAATTGATCACCTGCCGGGCCGCCTGTTCGGCGCGGGGATATGTTGCGTCGGCATAACGGCGGTAGGGTTTGAGGGAGGGCAAAGCATATTCATACGTCTCATCTACGGCGATTCCGCGATTCAACATCAGTCGCAAAAAGCCGATCTGATCGCGCCTGGGAATACGTAATGTATAATAAGAATAATTGGCATTAGAAACCAATGGTGGCAGTGCAATTCCCGGCGTACCATCCAACTCGCGCGCATAAAGCTCGGCCAGGGCGCGTCGTCGAGCCATAATCGTATCTAATTTGGCGAGTTGAGCCAGACCGATGCGTCCTTGAAAATCGGCCCATGATGTCGCAAAATCGGCCGGCAGTTTATCTGGCGTCACCTGGCTGTCTGGACCGAGCAAATGATGTGGACCAACCACGCCCAGCCGACTGAGCAGGCCATAGATCAACGGATGATACACCGCATAGTCAGCGATCAGGCGCACCCATCGTTTCAACAACGGTTGCGCAGAATGTTGGTTCATCTCTTGGGCGCGATAAGCCTCAAGCCGCTTGTGCAGGTCGGCCGAGTCGGTGATCACCAGACCACCTTGTACGGCGCACAGTTCTTTGTTCAAGCCAAAACTGCATACAGCCACATCGCTGCGTAGGCGTGGTTCCGATGTGCCGGCATCCACCAGCCGTTGAGCGCGATCTTCGATGATTAGCACACGCTCATCGCCTACAGTCTGGCGAATTCGCTCTATGTCTATGGGATAACCGTACATGTGTGTAGCAACTAGGGCTCGCGTGCGCGGCGTCAGAGCCCGGCGCAGCGCATCCAGATCCATGTTATAGTCGGCCAGGTCAATATCCACAAACACCGGCCGGTTGCCCGACGCCATCACCGCCTGTGCCACCACCACACAGGTAAAAGCCGGCAGTACCACCTCGGCTTCTTTGATCTCCAATGCCCGCAGCACGGCCAGCAGCCCCGACCGCCCATAGGCAAAAGCCAGGCCATAGCGGGCGCCCATCCGTGCCGCTGCCGCCGCTTCAAATTCGCTGCGACCTGCCCCCGGCCGCAGCGCAGCCCCTAACTCGGTTAAATTGAAAAAGGGACGATAAAAAGGAATCATTTTCCCATCAATCGTTGGTATATCTGGTAGAAACACTGGATGGCGGCCCATCTGCAAGGCGCATGCACACGCCGATAACGTCCGAACGAGACCAGTTGCCCGCCAAACTTGGCTTTGAAATCGCGCACGCCATATTTTTCATTCGGTTTACCGGCCCCGCCAAAATCATACGCTTTGAAGCCATTTTGAGCGCCCCAATCCAAAATATGCCAGATCAGCAATTCGTTGGGATTGTAGCTGCTAAAAGCACGATCCATGCCGCCATACCAGCCATAGATCGTATCTTTGAACAGCAGTTCCACCGAGCTGGCCGCATAATCATGGCCTATTTGCACCAACAAAAACTTGACCATACCTTTGGGGTAAAGCTCGTCGAATGTCGCATGAAACAGTGAACGATGGGCCAATGGCACATGAGCGGCTTGATACGTCTTGCATAACAGGTCGTAGCAAATGTCAACTTGGTCCAACTGTGTTGCCTCGATCACACACATTCGTTCATCGCGAAGGGCGCGACGAATGTTTTTGCGCGTTCGTGTGCCAATGCTTTGCATAATCGCATCTGGCGAGCGGTTGAGATCGATCAAATAGTTCAAATGATCTTCATAATTCAGACCGCTGTCCGTCAATGTTGTTCTCAAGTCATCCAGATTGCTCAGATTGCGCAGTTCGGTAAACAAAACCTGCGGATCGGGTCTATACGCCCGCAACAGTGCAGCAAGAGCTGTACGCCCGTTTTCGCCTGGTGCAGTCAGCACACTGCCATAAGCGATGGCGCGTGTGGTCAGCCAGCGCAATGGGCCGTCCATCACGCTAACCTGGACGGGCAAAAAAAGAGCCAATGGTTGGTCTGCCTCATCAACAACAGCCCATAGCAAAGGACGATGCCCTTTTGCCCGGCCCAAGACGCGAAACATTTCGGGGGTGTGAAAGATGTTGGCATTCGGATGGTTGCAGAGAAACCGATGCCACACCTCATCTGGAAGGGATTGAACCAGGTTCATTTTAGAAAACGCCGATAGAGTTGGTATCCAAATTGGCTTAATTTCAGCCGGATGGGAGAGTGAATACAGATATTGCGGCCATAGTTGACCAGGTCGCCGCCAAATTTGGCCTTGAAATCGCGAGGGCCATAAGCCTCATTAGGGCGTCCTGCCCCGCCAAAATCAAAGACCCGATACCCATGGGTAGCTCCCCATTCCAGCAGCCACCATACCATCAGATCATTGGGCAGAAACGACGAAAAATGATGATCAAAGCCTCGATACCATCCATAAATCGAATCCTGGTATAACAAGGCCACCGATGCAGCCACAACAGTATCTTGCACGCGCCCCAGCAAAAATTGCACCATCCCTTTGGGATAAAGCACATCAAAAGCTGCTTCAAAGAGGGATATATCGGCCAGAGGGACGCGCGCCGACTTGTAGGTTTTCTGGAGTGTCGCATACCAGACAGGTAACAGATGACGATTCTCAACCGGTTCAATCTCTAGATTGTGCTGATTCAACGCATGGCGGATATGCTTACGCGCCGATTTGCTGATGTGAGACCATACTTCTTCAACCGGTATATTCAAGGCAATCAAGTAATCCAGATATTCTTGATAGGTAAAGCCATGTTGGCGCAAAATAGACTGTGTGGCAATTTCCAGGTCGGCTTGATTGCGCAGTTCGGTAAAAATGATATGCTTTTCCACCTGACTGCGGTAGACTCGTAGTAGCATGTCAAGCGCATCACAGCCTGGCTGACTTGGCGCGCACAGCACACTACCATAGACCACCGACCGGGTAGTGAGATAACGCAGCATACGCCCCAACGAGATTTGCACCGGCAAAAGTAAGGCCTCCACCTGCCCATGATCGTTTACCGCAGCCCACAACTCTGGGCGATGGTTCCGCGCACGCCGAAACACCTCAAACATTTCGGGCGTGTGAAAAATATTTCCCTGAGAATTTCCATCCACAAAACGATGCCACTCGTCTTGATCCAGACTGTGAACAATATTGAATGACAAGATCCGATCTCCCAAAGTGAATCTCAACTTTTGATCAACCGACGATAGACTGATACATAAGCCTCACGCTGATGCTTCCACTGGTATTTTTCATACAATTCGGTAGCGCAGCGGGCCATCGATTGCCTTTTTTCGGGCTCTCGATACATCTCGATGATCGCTCGCGCCAGATCATCGGCGTTGCCCGGCTCGAAAAAGCAAATGCTATGGTCATCAAAATAGGCATTCACTGCTGCCAACCGCGAAGCGATGACGGGTTTGCCAAAAGCCAGAAAATCGTACATTTTGCCGGTATGCACCAGATTGGAATAGGGTGAGGATTTTTGCGCCACAATGCCGGCATCGGCCTGCACCAGTTCTTGCACCAACCGCGCAAAAGGCACAAAACCGAGAAATTGCACGTGTTCTTGCAGCCCCATTTCTTGAATCTGCTTTACCATTTCTGTCTCATAGCCGCCTTCGCCGGTGATATGCAGCCTCACATTGGGAATGACCGCACGTACCCGATCGATCGCTTGCAGCATCGTATCGTGTCCGTAACGTTCTTCAATGGCGCCATGACACAAGAGGGTAAAAAATGGACTGTCAGCAGATGGCAATGCAACCGGGATAGAGCCAAACAGGCTCGGATCTGGCACATTCAATACTACCGTGATCTTGTCCGGATCGGCGCCACGCGAGACAAATCGTTCCTTGATCGGCTGTGTGACCGTAAACGCCGCATGCACATACTTGAGGCCCAATTGCTCAATGATCTTGAGCAGCCGAATGGGCCAGTCAGATCGAAACTTGGTAGCCCACAGTTCAGGCATCGGCTCATACATTTGCAGGGTGGTTTTGGCCCCCAACAATCGGGGAATCAGGGTAGCAAAAACCAAAAAATCAGGCATGGTGTTCACCTGGATGGCTGCAAATGGACGCCGCAAATGATCCCATGTCAGGCGGATGGCGACATAGAGAAAAAAAGCTGCATATTCGATCAGATTATTGATTGCTCCGCCCCATTTGCGTTGCAATGCTACACGATGAACACGCACGCCATCAATCACCTCTTCGGCCGGCTGCACATCGCGGATACAATATATATCCACATCAAAGCCGGCCTGATGCAGAGCCACCGCTTCGCGGTTCACCAGTTTATCTTGAGGATAATGTAATAGCCGCACAACAGCGATTCGTTTTTTGTCCATCTCTACAAAACACCCAACTTTTGATAAACACCCCAATACTGCTTTTTTTGATTTTCCCAACTGTATTGCTGATACAATGGCTTGGCATGGGCCACCCAAGAACGACGACGTTCTGGATGCTGATAGAGATCTATGATGGCTCGCGCCAGGTCGTCGGCGTTGCCTGGCTCGAAAAAGCACAGGCTTTCATCATCAAAATAGGCGTTCACTGCCGCCAGCCGCGAAGCAATGACGGGCTTGCCAAAAGCCATCAGATCGTACATCTTGCCGGTATGCACCAGATTAGAATAGGGCGAAGATTTTTGCGCCACAATGCCGGCATCGGCGCGAGACAATTCCTGCACCAACTGCTCAAAGGAAACATAGCCCAAAAAGCGGACATATTCTTCCAGCTTTATTTCTTGAATTTGTGCCTTGAACTCGGCCTCATAGCCACCCTTGCCGGTGATGTGCAGGCGGATATTGGGAATGATTGACCTGACCCGATCAATTGCTTGTAGCATCGTATCGTGCCCATAACGTTCTTCGATGGCGCCATGGCAGATCAGGATAAATTCATCGGGATGACCGGTCGCGGCTTGCTCGGAAGGGACAAAGAGATCTGTATCCGGCACATTCAAGATGACGGTGATTTTGTCGGCGCGAGCACCCCGCGAGACAAAACGCTCTTTGATCTGTTCTGTCACCGTCAACACGGCATGCGCATAGCCGATGCTCCACTGCTCCATTCGCTCCAGCAAGCCGATCAGCCAGCGAGACTTGAATCGGGTGGCCCACAGTTCGGGCATCGGCTCGTACATCTGCAAAACCACTCTGGCCCCCAGCAGACGCGGAATCAGCGTGGCAAAAACCAGAAAATCGGGCATGGTGTTGACCTGAATTGCTGCAAACGGACGGCGCAGGTGGGCCCAGGTCAGCCGCCAGGCTGCAAAGCAGAAAAAGACCATATACTCGAACAGGTTGCGCATCCAGCCTTTTTTGACCCGCTTCAGAGGCGCTCGATGAATGTGGATACCCTCCATTACTTCTTCGGCCGGCCGGCCATCTTGCAGGCAAAAAACGTCCACGTCCAGGCCGGCTGCTTGAAGCGCATGTGCCTCGCGCTGCAATAGCCGATCTTCGGGGTAATGCCATAACCTCACAATCGCCACTCGTTTGCTCACCATACATCCCCACCAGATTTTATTGTTTGATGAGTCGCCTTGCATAATCCCACAGCGTCAAGGCATCAATATCACCGGTAATAGACAATGCACTCCGTGCGCCATCTGGCCATGTGCTCAGCCGGATCAATGGTGCGGGACTCTGTTCAAGGTCGGCCAGAATAGTTCTTTGGCTTTCAGCCGAAAATTGAGGCTGATCGAGATAAATGGCATATCTGGAGCGGTCGCCATCAATCTCGACAAGATAACCCTGTTGCCATAAAAAATCGGCCAGGGCGGTTGGGCTGTCTGGAGCAAGGCCCACCCAGGGACGTATATCGGCGTCAACCATCAGGTCTGTTTCGAGAACGCGCCGATATGCGCCATACCATGGCTCGGTCGCTGCCGAAACAATGGCGTTGCGTGCCAGCAAGGTCACTCGCCGGTCGCCCTGTACAGCAACGTGAAAGCGGTTCCCCAGATCGTCCATTTGCACCCGGGTCTGGCAGCGCGATAGCCACCACCGGGCTATTTCATCCAGGCGGGCGATCCAGACCGATGGCATCAGCTTTTGAGCCTGGAGCAAAGTGGATCGCAGGGCCTGCTCACACGGCTCAAACCGCTCTGGGTGCAATCCTAACACAAAAACCTCCCCCAACTGCCAGGTTTGTTGTAAAATAGATTGCCACAGTTCGGCCATCGGCGCGCCAGAAGGCAGCCGCAGACGATCTACCAGGGCCTCATCATCGGGCAGCGAATAGGGGATGCGCACCAATTTCTGATCGATATGGGGCAGTGAGGGGTATTTTGATGCAGGCAATGCTCGATAAAATTCGAGTGCGCGGCGCCAAGATTCGTTTTGCCCGTCCTGGCCGGCATCCCAGATCAAAGCCTGAGTACACTCGTAAAGCAAGCCATAATGACGCAAAGCATCCAACGTGCCTTGATTCCAGCGCAAATAAGGGCCGCGAAAGCCCTGTACGGGTATCTGGCTGCGTGCAAAGAGAGACATGGCCTGGCCAATGCGCTCAATCTGTTCTTGCGCTTCCAGGTCCGAGTGATCCACATGGGTATGCCCATGAATGGCAAATTCGTTCCCTTGCTGAGACATTCGGCGAATGACCGCATCGTTGCGCGACAGTGCTACTGCTGTGATGGGCCAGGTCGCTGCACAATCGAATTGGTGGAGCAATTGCCCAAAGCGTTCCAGGATACGGCTCATCCGTCGCGCCGTCCATCCATAGCTGCGGATCAGTGCGGCCATTCGTCGAGCCGCGTTCTTGATGCCTTTGCCACGTAATGCAATGAAAAGTGCGTTCATTTTGACCGGGATTTCCAGATCATGATGGCACTGGCTGCCATCAGAGTCAGAATGCTTAACAGCAGCAACGGGATCAACCAAAAGGGTCGGGCTTGAGAAGGCGTGACCGGCGCAGACACCAGAGGGGTTGCGGTCGGTGTGAATGTTGGCGTTGCTGTTTGAGCCGGCAAGGGTGTCGGTGTGGGGCTGGGTGGCAATGTCGGCGTCGGCAGCGGTGTTGGTGTTGGTTGAGGTGTCATGGCCGGCAGTGCGGTGGCAATCAACTGGACTTGTTCATTGGGCTTTTTCTCGCGAGTATCTATCGAGCGCACATCGCGATCCTGCGCCATTGCCAGGTTCCCTTTCAAACTCCAGGATGGCAGTCTGTCGGTCAGGGCATTGATCGCCCATTGAACACCTTGTTCGGTTGTGCCGGTCAAGATCAAAACAGCCTGGTCTTTGTCCCAGGGTGCCGGGATGAGCTGCACCAGCCCCAAACTGGTCTGTGGATCCAGTCGGTAGACCACACTGTCCAATCGCTGATGGATTTCATTGGTGCCACTGTAAAACGATTGGGGCAGCACGTCATTCAATCCGGCAATATAAGGATTGCTGGTCGGCATTCCTACCAGGATCAGGTTGGAACCAGGCCATGGATGAGCGATCATCTCACCGCCTAGAACGACCTGTGGAGCAAAGCCGGTTCCACCAGCGGCGGCGCCGAGACGGGCCGCCAGGCGGATCGTTCCTTCGATTTCTGTCTGGACGGGCCGGGCCGGCAGCACCAACACCAGATCGGTCAGCCCCGGCTGGCGACTGAACGGCAGTGGAAAGTTGCCCAAATCGAGCGACTCGATCTGGGTTTCGCGTGGCAAATACAACCAAGAGTTTTGGTAGATTGTCAACCAGATTTGCTTGTCGCTGTCGTCTACACACCGTTCGGGATTGTAGGGCACCAGGAACTTGAGTGTATTGCGCCCTGTGGTCAGGGGTGTATTGGGCAGCGGCACGTTCAACCAGGCATCGGTGGAATTGGTCTCTTGTAATGGCACGCTATTGATCGGAATATCATTCAACTGTACTTCCAAAGTAGAGAGTTTGATCTGCCCCTGGAACCCATGCGCAAAATGAACGTTCAGATAGGCATCTGGCGTCAATGACCATCCCCAGGGTAACTCGAAGCGATACTCGGCGCCGTTGCTCTGATACCCACGTAGAGTTACATCTTGATAGCCCAGGAATTCAAAAGACTGTATCTCGGCAGAGGGCGACAGGGTATTGGAAATCGGCTGCACGGCCTGGATCAGGGCATAGTTGCCCCACATACCCGGAAAATTGGTTTCTGCGCTCAAAGCCTGGGCGGCCCGCAGCAGCGCCGGCCCGTTCAAGCCAGTAACCAGAATCAGCACACTGCGCGAGTTCCAGGGAGAGATCATTTCTTGAACCAGGCCGTCGTTCTCGGCTACGCCGCGCCCGGCCAGTACAAAAAACATATCTTCTTTGGGCAAGGTCTCTGTCAATGTATCGGTCGGCGAAATGGCTACCCTCGCCGACAGGGTATCTACGTTTATCGCATTGATATTACTATCAAACAATGTTGCTGTGTGTTCAATCAACTGACCGGGTACAGCTTGCTCACTCAAGCGAATCTGGACAGTCGTGGATATTTCGTTGCCTGGAGAAAGGCTGCCAGCCTGCCAGCGCAGCACCCCCGGCGCGCTGAGCCAGCACTCTCCCGAACAAGATAACCAGGTTGCTCCGATTGGAAGCTGATCCTCCACAAAGAGATAGCGCAATTCCGGGCCAGTATTGGTCACGCGCAGCGTATAACTGAACAGTTCACCGGGTGCAACCTCAGCCGGCATGACGCTTTGCAAGGAAAACTGGCGAGTTGCTACAGAGATTGGCAGACGAATGTCGCGCAACCAGGGCATCTGATTGGGCGTGCCGATGACCAACAGATGGTCGGCGGGCAGGGCCTCCGATGACAAAGCCGAGGCCAGGGTGGTTGAAATGGTCAGCGCGCTGCCCATCAATCGCCCCAGCCGGCCGGCGATCATGGCCGCAGCCTGAATTTCGGCGGTGTCTGGCTGATCGGGCAAGACAATTCGCACCGGTCTGGGCTCAAAGCTGGATGGTTGATAAAGAGGCTCTGGGTAGCGCGCCAGGTTGATGGCCGGTGATTTCTCGATATAGTTCAAGGAAATCAGCGAAGAGGCTTTGACCGTCGCCATAGTCAACCGGGCGCGCTCACATTCGGCATTGACTTGCAGCTCGAATTGCAGGGTGTTGGCATAGGCGGTGGTCAGACTGGCCGCAGGGATGACAATCTGGGGCTGAATCGCTGCTGTGCTGGTCAACTGCCGGGTGTACAAGCTCTCACCGTTCAGGCGCACTTCGAACACCGCTGGAGCAAAATTTTCGCCCTGCCCCACCGTCCATTCGACATTCAGCGATAAATAGTTGCCGGCCAGAATCTGCCAGTCTGTTGGCAGTGTGAAATAATAGCGCGCCTGCGTCAGCGGTCCTCTCAGCACGCGGTCGCTGTAGCCGATCTGTTTGAGCGAAAACTGCCGATTTGAGCTTTCCTGAGCATGGATTGACTGCGACGGCATCAATCCCAACAAAATGCAACCAAGCACCCCCCAGATCAGTTGGCGATATGCAAACCGGTATCTGGACATCAATAATGCCTCCTTATTTGGACTGTTTCCGATGGAGCAGATCGTGATACACCGCGATGATGCGTTGAGCGATCAGTTCTCCGCCCAACTGCTCCATCCTGGCTCGTCCATTCGTTCGCTGACGCGTTTGCAAGACCTGGTATAATGTGTTGGCCACCTCATGAGCATTTGGCTCTACCAAATGACATCCTTGGACATCCCCGATCACCTGAGCAACATCACCCACGTCGGTAGAAACAATGGGCAGGTTGCAGGCCATCGCTTCCTTGATCACCATCGGCGAACCTTCTGAGCGAGAAACCAGCAGCAGGACATCGCAGGCGTTCATATAAAGTGGGATGGTCGAATGTGGTTTGCCCGAAACCAACACCAGTTCGGCTTGAGGACAATGCTGCTGCAAAACGGCCATAGATTCTTGTACCAACTCGAATCGCTTTTCATATTGCCAATACTCGCCGGCCCACAGCACCAGGGGTTTGTCGGCATCTAGTTCCAGTGTGCGGCGCGCCTCAGCCTGCGACAGGGGGCGAAACTCGTCCAGATTGACGCCGCATGGAATGACCACGATTTTGGATGCGTCGCCCTGGATGCGGTCTTTTTCGCGTTGATTGACAACAATGATGCGATCAAACCACCAGGTGCCACGGCGCGACAAAAATCTCAGCCAGCCGGGCACATGATCCAGCACTTCGGCGCCATGGTAGGTTACCAGAACCGGATACAAGAGTTGCAGGCGCGCGATAAAACCAGAAATAGAATAATGGGCATGAACGAGGTGATAGCGTTTTTTCAGCAGCATGGCCCAAAAGCGAAAAATACCGATCAAATAATTCAGCCTGCTTTGACGTCCGTTGATGAAAAGGACATCAACATCCACGCCAACCCGACGTAGCGCCTCTACCTGATCATAGACAAAGGTGCCAAAGGCTGGCTTTTCAGTTGTAGGATACATATTGGTAACCAGCAGTACTTGCATCAACGCATCCTTTACTCGCTGTAATCCATCAGGCTGAGACACGGTACGATCTTGGTGGGGTCATACGATTTCCATTCTCGAATATGAGCCGCCAGGTCCTGGCTATTGTAGGCCATCGGATAGACCCAATCTACCAGACCGTTATCTAGCCATTCATTCCACTTTTGCCCTACCGACAAGGCGCCGCCATGCCGCGGACTGTTGCCCAGATAAGGATATACTGCTGCCGATAATCTGCCATGTCCCGCCTGATCCCAGCGGTCACGGATTTTTTGTACCAGGTCGGTCACCTGTTCGGCAGTTCGCCCATCACCCACCTGGTTCCAACGGATGTAATCCAGCGACAAACCGCCATCAACAGATGCGGGTATCTGCACGGCCCAGTCGGCCAGTTCCTCGCGCATTTGCTCGCTGCGCAGGTCGGGCCAACTCATGTATTGTGGTCTCTCGGTGTGATTGTAGGGAAAAGCCACCCCTGCCCACCAGGATACCGAAATTTGCGTCGTCTGAAAAATCTCTAGCAGTTCGCGCTCATATATAATGGCTCGCGTCGCACCGATGGCACGAAACAGATTGATGGTCTCTTGGTCTGCCGGCACGTCTTGAACGTAAACTGTTATTTCTATACCTTTATCTGCGTATTGTCTCAAAAACGATATGTATGCCGGATCGGGGTAATCACGAATGGCTTGTAGATCGAACAGGCAAACTCGCTTGTATCCAGCCTGTTGAATCATTTGCAAGTCGGTTTTGAGCAGGGTCAAGGGTTTCCAGGGAGGCGGTACTTGAGGTGGCGTTGAACTGGCCTCCAGCAAATCCTGGTCTGTGCTTTGCGCTGCCTGAGGTGTGCTAATAGGGCGGGTTGGCCCTAAAACACAAGAACTAAAAATCAGCATCCATGCCAACAGGTATACAGGCCGTCTCCCTTGTCTGATCACTGTTTTTTACTCCGGTTGAATCGTGAGTGAGTCAGGATAGCCTGTTCATAAACCTGGCAGGTTTTTTGCGCCACATTCGGCCAGGACAAATCTCCTTGTGCCTGATTCCAGGCCTTACGTCCCATTTCGGTCCGCAGCGTATCGTTTTTGAGTAATTCAACAATGGCTTGGGCTAAACCAGGCGCGTCGCGAGGAGGTACCAGGTAACCTGTCTCTCCATGTTGAACTATATCGGGCAGACCGCCCACAGTTGTAGCCACTACTGGTTTGCCAAAAGCAAAAGCCATAGCCAGGACTGCGCTTTGTGAAGCTTCGATATATGGCAGCGCCACTATGCTGGCCTCTTGAAAGAGTCGGGCAATCAGATCATCGGGAATATAATAATTGTGCACTTCAAAGCGGTCTCGGTGTACCATCATTTGTTCATACCGCTCAAATGGCTCGCCGTGCCCGGCAATGACAATACGCACATCTGGCACCTGAGCTGTGATCAAGGGTTCGGCCTCGATCAGATATTGCAGTCCTTTGTACTCCCAAATTCGGCCAAAAAATAGAACCGTGTGACCTTGCTCTGCTGTCTTGTTGTTCGCCTCATGCCGATATATGTCATACGCACCGATAGGAATGACATGTACTTTGTCAGAAGGCACATGGTGTTGTTGGATCAACTGACCGGCCAGCGTCTGGGCATGTACAATCACCTGGTCGGCGCGCTGCCACTGCCAGTTTTGGAACCAGTTGAATGTTTCTTGATCGCCAGGGTGCAGGCTGACATCGTGAATGGTAGCAACCAGTGGGATATTGGGAAAAAACGGCAAGGCCATATTCATCCACAAATTCCAACTGGGTTGATGCACCACATGCGGCGACATTTTCACCAAATCTCGAAACAGCGTATATACCATCTTGATATTAGAAGGGTAGCGTAGCCTGGGCATTTCAAAATGATACAGGTCTACCCGATTTCCAATTTTGCTGCCATAGCGTTCTACTGCCTGATTCGGCAACATCAATGTGATTTGAGCGAGATCAGCCAGTGCATTAGCTAGTTGGATCGAATAATCAAAGTATTCAAAATCAATCAAGGCCACTCGCATCTCGCTCCCCCTTATCTGCTTTCTGTTGCCGATTTCGTCTGGACACGCTGCTGCCAGACCTGAGCAAAAAGAGCTCGATCATCTGCCGAAAAAGCCCCCAAAATGACTGCGACGACAAGATAGATCGATCCTGCTGCTGGAATCAGAATAAATAAATTCAGACGACCAACCAACAAGACGGCGAAAATCCCCATCACTGCCGCGGCCAAAGCAAACCGCCAGCTTTGTCGAATGATGGGAATACGAGTGCCTTTGCGCCAGACATAATAGATATGCAGCAGGGTGTACAGCACATATCCGCACATCAACGCCCAGGCGGCGCCCTCTGCCCCCCACCAGGGAATCAGCGCAAATGAGATGACCACTTTGACTACACCACTGATGATTTGGACACGCAAGGCTAGATGCTGCTCATCGCGAGCTAACAAGATACGCCAAAATACATTGTTTATAAAGGCCAGAGTCGTATGCCAGGCGATCAGTCCCAAGATAAAGACAGCGCGCTCAAACCCTGGCCCATAGAACAAAGTAATGATCGGTTGAGCCACCGCAAACATGCCCACTGACAAAGGCAAAGCGGCAAAAAGCAGATACTTGATGGATTTCTCTTGAATGATCTGCGATTTATCGCCGGATTCATGATAGGATCGGGTCAATAACGGAAAGACCACTCCCATATAACTTTGTGGAATGATATACCACAAAGTGATCAATTTATAAGCAGCGCTATAGATGCCCACCTCGGCATCGTCTTTGAGCCAGGTCAAAATGACCATTTCGGCCTGTGTAAAGATACTGCCGCCAACGGCCAGCACAATAAAAGTCCTCAGATCATAGAGCATTTTGCGGAAAAAGACCCAATCAAACTCCCAATGTGGCTTTTCAATATATCGTACATAGAACCAGATCGAATTGAGCCATGACAGATAATTGATCACTGTAAAAGTCACAACCAGGCTCACCACACCCAAACCGCGATAGAGCAAATAAACGCTGATCAGAATCTTGACAATGGTCCAAAACAGAGTCGTAAAGGTTGCCAGTTCTGCTTTTTCATGGCAGATAAACATAGCGCCAATAATCACTTGCAGTACTGATGGAAGCAAAGCAAATGAAATAATGTAAACACTAATGACGGTCACACTAGAATAACCAACAAAAGGCGTCACTATCCAAAACAGGACCATCACTGCCAGTGTACTGCCCAGCGCCAAAATGCTGGTGTGGATCAGATAACGATTGGTCTGTTTGAGATCCTTGGCTACCTCACGGGGAACATAGTTGGACAGACCCAATTCACAGGCCAGTTCGCCCAGCCCGAACAAGGCCATGGCCGTCGAATAACTACCCAATCCCTCTGCCTGGAGCAAACGCGAAAGATAGGAAACCAGCAAAATGCTGCCCATCATATAACCGACGCGGGCAATAAACAAAGCTGTCGTGTTTTTGAAAACGCTTTTAACCGTATTCATATTCATCCAATCTGTCGGCCAGACACCGGCGGTTCTGGTTCCGTCCAATAGGCAAAATCTCGCACCGTATACTGTTTGGGTGGTTGAAAGGCAGAGCGCAGTCCATCTGCCAAAAGGCCCAGTCCACCCGACAACCAGGCTCTAGGTAGCCAGGCTCGATCTTGCAGCAGGTAGGCCAATTTGGCGCTGCATCCACGCGTGCCCAACCAGCAAAAAAGAGTAAAAAACATTTTTTTGAAGTGCGTATAGCGTTTCATCTCGCCGGGTCCATAGCGCGCCCACTGGAACAAGCACGGTGATGGAGTTGAACCTAACAAGCGATCCAGATCATAATCGGAAATAGCCAGTTTCCACATTGCTTGAGCTACAGACAGACCGGCTCGAACTGATTCAACTTGTTCATACTCACGGGCCAGCCGGCCCACCAGTAGCCAATCTATGGGCCGGTCATAGTTGCGCAAAAATTCCAGCAGGCCGGTCAAGGCAAACAGCCGGCCGTGCGCTTGCTGCCCGACACGTGCGGCATAGTAGATGATCATTTCCTCAGGAGAAACAAAAGCCAGATTCAGATGTGCCTGAAGCGATCCATCGTCAGTCACTGGTTTGAGCGATTTGAATGCCAGGTCTTTTCTGGAGGTTTCTTGTTCGGCTGTAGCCTGAAACAGAGCTGTCAATCCGCTGATGATATGGGTTTGAATATCCAAAACCAGTGGTTCACCGCCTACTGCTGGATCGTGGGAGTAAAACTCGCGCCGTTTGACATACTCTTTACCGTCAGGCGCGGGTCGGCTTGCAAATCCATTTTGTAACAGCGCCTGGCATAATTGAGAACGATATGAGGTCAATGTCAGCAGAGTGATAGGAGCAAAAGGTTGCAGAGAGCGACTGGGAAAGACCATCTCGGAAGCCTGCCCCACAAATATGAACGGTTGTACGCCCAGACGGTGCATAGAAGTGGCCAGGTGATCCAGCTCTTCATACCATCTCATCGCATAGACGGCCTGCCTCCTCACCACAGTTTCCAGGCGAGCCATCGTTTGCGTCGGTGGATGGGCCAGCGCATAAATATCTTCCAATGCAGTGTGCAAAGTTGCAAGATTGCCAAAAACAGGTTCAAACAGACTGGCTTTGAAATAATCAGGTGCCAACTCTTGAAGTGAAATGGGCAGAACAAAATTAAACAGTTGCTGTGTCAACAAAAGCACATAATATATCGAACTCTCGACACGATATTTTTTAACTAAAGAGATGAAATAATCCCAATTCAACGTGTTGTTGTGAGCCTGAATCAGTTCGGCAATGTCGCAAAAAAGGATCAATTCAGCATAGTAATGGCCTTCCAAATGCATACAAAGGTGAAACAGCATATCTTCAGTGCAAGGCGCCAATACCTGATAGTCATCAATCGGTATAGATTTTGCGCCTGACCACAAAGCATCCAGATCAAAGTTGAAATTTCTTTCTCCACACACATCCCATTCGAGTTGCATAATGTTCCATTGCAAGTCAATCCACACATTATCCACAGCGCGATGAAAATGCACACCCCAGGTATACTTGTTACTGTAAGGATTATCCACATCGAGTAAAGGCCTGAATCCCAACCGGGTCAGGCAGTTTTGCGCACGCTCATAGTCTTGTTGATGTATCAATATATCCAGATCGCCGATTGGGCGCAATCCGATGTCTGAAAAAACTGTGTGAGCCAGAGTCAAATCTTTCAAAGCGATGGCTTGAATTTCATCCCGGCCAAATGCGCCCCAGATTTCACCCACTATTCTATATAGGCGGCGGTTGCGTGCTATATTATGACGATACAACTGCTCCCATTCTACCCAAACAGCCTCTGTCACCCATGTTTTGACTGCGTCCAGATGATGATCTAGCTGTAACAATCCCCGATAAATGAGCGGCGCTACACCATGCACAATAGAAGCCTGAAGGAGATAATCCCAGTCTGGTTCTTGTTGAAGCAGGTCAGCGACTGTTTGAAGGGTCTCTTGCGTGAGATGGATTCTGGAGCATTGAAGTAGTATGGTGTCTTCTATCGAAAAAGCCACTTGCCCGATTCCTTTTTGAATTGGATTACATACGCATCCACGTCTTGATTGTGCTTTTCACCTGTATGTCAGAGCGAAAACATGCACATTGCTTTTCTATATCTCGATCTTGCCAAAGGATATAACGATTCAGCAGCAAAGACCCGGTTCCCTGTAAACTGATCGGCAAATAGTTTTTGTGAGCATGAACTGTCACACCGAGTTGCAAACCGGCCTGTCTGGCAATGAACAGCACTCGATCCGAATAATTTCCATTGGGGTAAGCAATGATAACAGGCCGCGAATTGGTCAGGTTGAACAACACATCCTGGCAATCAACGATCTCGGCCCTGATTTCAGAATCTGCACAGTTAGTCAAGATGGCATGATGATGTGTATGGTTGCCCAGATGAACAAAAGGCTCTGTGGCAAAAGATTTTAGCTCTGCGGGTGTAAACGGGCGATCTTGATCGGAAATCGGGTGCAAAGCATTTTCACCAAAGGTATCCAAGACATATTTTTCTATTGCATCGTGTTTCTGACGCTTGAGAGCCTCACATTCCTGATCAATTTGTCCGATGGAAAAACCACTTGTGCGTCGTGCGCGATAGACTGCATCCCACCAAAAAGATTTATTCTCTAGCACATGGCTGGTCGAGATAAAAAAAATAGCCGGCACTTGATATTCCTTTAACACAGAGAGCGATAAAAGATTGTTATAATAACCATCATCAAAGGTGATCATCAAATATCTTTTATCAGCTTCCAGTCCGGCTAAAATATCTTGAGGAGACACAAAAATATAGTTTTGCTCCAGATAATACTCGATCAAGCGGCGCAAAATACCTGGTGTAATGACCAATTGAGGGTCGAGCAGGTTGCGTTCCAGTTCTCGCTTATGTTCAACCATGCCATGCAAAAGAACTGAGATCAATGCGCTCCGATCCTTGAATAGCAAGACATACGCTTGCGAAATAAATTTGTCAATGGTATTGATCATTCCAGTCAATAATTCTGGCATCCCACCTTGGCCTTTCACCACTCGGAGTGATTCGATAATTCAAGAGGTTTCGACCGCGTTGGTTTGACTTGCTCATCGCTCAAATGACTGACCGAAACTGTCATTGCCACAAGGAACCACAGTAATATCGTTTCAGGTAGCGTATTAAAGTTCTCACTGCGCATATGTACAATGTGCGCAGTCAAACCTCCCAGCAAACCAATCCCCAACGCAACTCTATTGGGCCCGGCCTGGGGATCGAACAACCACTTTCTTGCCTGCCAGAATGGGGCAGCCAGAAACAAAATAAAGGCGATCAACCCCTGAGCTCCTGTTTCGGCCCAAACCATCAAATATCGGTTATGAACAGGCAAATGTGTATGACCGACCATATCCGGGTGTGCGTACTTGTCGCTCATTATCAGGTCATAGGTGTTCTCACCAATGCCTAAAGGATAAGCTTTGATGATATTATAAGCCATCGTGTCCAACAACTCGCGTGTGTTATCCTCGGCTACAGTGATCAGCCGCTGTTCGATTTGTCCACCAAAGACCAGCAAAGCCAATGCTCCACCCAGCAAAATGATACTCAGATTTTTCCGTCCCTGTTTGATCCAGGCACCTCGCCCCATCACGATGAGCATCGAAGCAGCAAAAGCAATCCAACCACCGCGCGAAGATGTAGCGATCAGAGCTACCGCACCTAGCGCCGCTGATGCCACTACCCACGGAAACCACCTGTCCATCAACTTGGTGGTGAACATGAGCGCAATCATGATCGAAAGCAACGAGTTCAAATAGAGGGCCGCCTTGCCAGGTCTACCCAAAGTGCCCGAAACGCGATCTCCAACCACACCCTCTCCGCCCATAGACATAGATTCGCTAGTGATCAGTCCACCGATATTCAAAGCTGTCCCAGAAAAATATTGCAGTACCATCAATGCACTCTGTAGTAAAAGGCAGATAGCCAGAACCACAAGCACAAACCGTACAATCTTCCACGTATTTACATGGTTTACGATATAGAAATACATTAAAAAAGCCTGTACTCTGAGAAAAAGCCCAAACGCACTCAACAGCCAGTTGGAAGAATTGAAAAACGAAAGCGAGATCATGAGCAACACAAGCAGTGCCGGGATGGTGACCTGGGGGAAAAAGCGCGGTCGGGGAGTTTTCTCAATGATCCACAATACATAGCCGGCTACCAGGCCAATGGTCGTCAAAGACACCATAAAACCCGTTGGCCCGCCACTATGCCATCCTTTATTGAGGATAGCAATATCAACACCCAAAAATGTATCAATGATAAAAGCCATCAACACCAGCTTTTTGATGTCCTGAACCAACAAAACCACAGTAGGCGCAAACACGGCGCCCAATATGACCACGATCCACTTGGATGAGGCTGTTTTGAAATAGACGGACAAGATACCCATCACACCGCCGATCACAACAGCACTCAACCAGGCCAGAATATTGGGATTTACTTTGTGGAAAAATTTGAACCGATCCATCCAGACCAACTCGATGTCAATCAATCCCTGTTTTTATCACAAACTTGATTGGTATTCCCAATCTTTGCTGCCCTTGCTCACAAAAACGATTCCCAATTCGCGCGGACGGTCAGCTTGTAGTTGCTTGATAGCCGAGAGCAGATGCTCGCGTCTGGTCATCCCCTGGCGAACCACCAGGATGATATTGTCCACCAGCGGAGCCAAAATCGAAACGTCGGCCATTCCCAGAATTGGAGGAGCATCAAGAAAGGTTGTTTGTGCCTGCATTTTCAGATTGTTAACCAGAGAAGCCATCATCGGCGCCGAAAGCAGATAGGTCGGATTAGACACCGCATCGCTGTTTGCAATCACAAACAGGCTGGGCGATTCAACCGGTTGAATGATTTGACTGAGCAAATCGCCGGTAATAGACTGACGATTCTGTAGCAAATCATTGAGTCCTATTCTTGCATCAATGTGGAACATTTTGCCCACCGAAGGACGACGTAGATCGACATCAGCCAGAAATATGGTCACCCCCCGTTCGGCAAAAGTTCGCGCCAGATTAGCCGCCACCGTTGATTTGCCCTCCTCCGCAACGGCGCTGGTCACCAGAATGGTTTGGGTTGTCTTGCCTTTTCCTTCCGCTAGCAAGTTTTGTTCCAACAGGCGATAGGCTTCAACCAAAGACCCGTTCAGTTGTGAGACAGGTTCATCTCCAAACTCTTTGACGGTCAACAATCCAGATGGAACAGTTCCCAACACAGTGACCGGAAAAGGCATCCGGATCAGATGTTCAAGTTGTTGAATACTGTGAATGCGTGTATCCAGATTTTCCAAAACCAAAGACAATCCCACACCGCCAAACACCCCGACAGCCAGACCGAGAGCCATATCTTTCAAGGTCAATTGGTTTGTCGGAATGCTGGGAGCGCGAGCCGGCTCAACAATTGTAATACTGTTGGCGCGCAGCGATTCATTCAAACGTGCCAACTCGTACCGATCCAACAAACGATCCAATGAATCTTCTTTGAACTGAATTTGTTTTTGTAATGCTTCGATTTGTTCATTTGCGGCGGACTCGCTGAGCAATGTGGTCAGACGCTGTCGGTCCTGTTCAATTTCGTTCCCCATCGCTGCCAATTGCTCTTCCAGAATTTGCCGCGTGCTCTTGCTGCTGCCGACATAGAGATTTTGAGCATGCCCGATCAACAATGAAGCCAATCGATTTGCCAAATCCTGAGCCAGAACCGCATCTCGATTGGACACGATAATAGTAATCAATTCTGTTTCGGGAATGACAGATACTTCAATATTTTCACGCAAATCGCTGAGCGAGAGCGAATCTGCTCTCGGCGACAAATTATTCCGCGCCTCGCGCAAAACCGGCTCACTCCGAACTATAAATGTATATGTATTGAGCAATCTGGTTACATAATCTTCTCGAAGTGTGAAATCTGTCACTCCTACATCCAAGAGCACGCGCACCGTAGCTCTGGCCATATAAACAGGAGGAATGATCAGCCCGGCCAATGTCAATACAGACAAAGCCGTTGCAACTACAATAATAATGATCAAAAAGCGTCTTTGTAAAATGTCAAAATATATTTTTAGGTCCATCTTTTATCCAACCAGCCCACCCCCAATGTGCCGACATTGCCACAAAATATTTATTGTTTGTCATCACAAACTCTATTCAGCCAAGTATACACCAAAATACCCACGAGACAACAGAGCCAAACACTCTTGTGAAAAACAAAACCCGTTTTCAGCGGCGGCAGTTCACAGCCTGAACAGAAAACGGGTTTTGAAAACCTGTATGCAGATGTCAAAAGCTATCCCGCCCCTCTGCCATTCAGCACCGAGGCAACAGTCTTCCACAAAATCTGAACGTCCATCCACACACTTTGATGGCGCACATACTCAATATCATACCGCACAATCGTATCAAAGCTGATCGAACTGCGCCCGTTCACCTGCGCCAGCCCGGTGATCCCCGGCAGCACGGCCAACCGCTCGCGGTGCCAGTTTTTATAGGCTTCCACTTCCCACGTCACATTGGGTCGCGGTCCCACCAGGCTCATTTCACCCTTGATCACATTGATCAACTGTGGCAACTCATCCAGGCTGGTCTTGCGCAAAAATCGCCCCACACGAGTCACCTGCGACTCTTTGAATGGCTTGAAGACCGTCTTGCCATCGTCGCCCTCTTCCATTTGCCCTTGAATAAAGGCAGTCATAAAAGCCTGATGAAAAGAATCATCCAGCTTGTGCTGCATGGTGCGGAATTTGTACACGGTGAACCGTCGCCCCCCCCTGCCCACGCGAGTCTGCTTGAAAATGGCCGGGCCGGAAGAGTCCAGTCGAATAATGACGGCAATAATACCCATCAAAGGAAGCAACACCGGCAACACCAACAAAGAAATGGCCAGGTCCATGACTCGTTTGGCAATCCGATTCAAACGTCCATAGTGAACAATTCGGGTTCGCCCTACACCAGTTACGACAAGTTCCATAATTTTCACCCTCCAATTTTTGATCCGTTCTTCAAGCATCAGTATAGCGGGTAATGGTTAGGATCCGGTTAAAATAAAGTAATAGAATCACCTGAATCCACCTACTTTCCGCACTTGCCTTTTACACCTTTTTGTTGTAAACTAGAGTTACTCTCTGCATCTTGTGTCTTGTTCTTTGATGCATAGGGTCAATGGCACGAATCGCACACAGCCAGGGAAACCAATGGTTCTGATAAACCCGTTTACGAGATCGCTCTCAGGGTGCCCAGTCATACAAGATCATGTCCAGGCCGGGGCGCAGTTACCCAAGTCAATGCTTCCAAAATGCTATTTAATTGTTCATCATGTGATATATCGTAAAACCAGGCGTTGTTCAGCATAAATGGGTTCATGACAAAGGGTTTGATCGTCTTGTTTCAGGCGCCGATTCCAAGAGCCGGTCCGCATGCCAGGTCAATATACGTCTTGAATTGACCCACTTGGCTCCAGTTTGCCACTACAAGCCGGGACGTTATATTTGAAAGCCAGACTTTTTTCCAGATGGGCCCATCTCTATCCATCGGGCTGATCTATTGACTGTATTTGCACCCACAATGGGGAACCATCACGTTTCTAAATCACGGTGATCATGGTCCTGTATGATCATCACAATCCGGTTCAGGTTGAACGGTCGTCTGTTGTCATCACCAGAGCAGACTCTATTCATCCTGACAGATTCAAGCTGTGGCTGCCAGGTCTGCCACAGCTTTTTTTTTGTCGAGCGCGAGATGGCAGGTCAAATCACGGCAATCCAGGCGCAAACGCGCAACAAAAAACGAGCCAACATCCTGATAGACGGTGAATTTGCCTTTAGCCTGACCCTGCTGCGGGCGGCCCAGCTCAGCAGGGGGCAATATCTCAGCGACTCGGACATTGCCGACTTGCGCATGGCCGATGAGCAAGATCGCGCCTATGAAATGTCGCTAGACTTTTTGTCCTTTCGCCCGCGCAGTCAGGATGAAGTAACCCGCTGGTTGGAGCGCAAAGAATTTGCGCCATCAACCATCCAATTCGTGATCGAACGCCTGTCCCTGGCCGGTTTGCTAAACGACCAGGATTTTGCGCAGGTCTGGGTTCGTAATCGCCAACAGTTCAGCCCGCGCGGAACTCTCGCTCTGCGCCACGAGTTGCGCCAAAAAGGGATCGCCGACTCGCTCATTGACGACACGGTACAACAATTGGATCAAACCGACGGTGCCTACCGGGCCGCCACTCAACAGTCCCGTCGCTGGCAGCACCTCGAACCGGCCGATTTTCGCCGCAAATTGTATGCTTTTTTGCAGCGGCGCGGTTTTAACTATGATGTGATCGAAGAGGTGTGGCAGCGCATGGCGGCCGAACAGAAACAGATTGAACAGAGAGAGGAAGAAATATGGGATTGACGGAAATTATTTTGATCATTCTAGCCGGCGTGATAGGCATTGTCGTAGGTAGCCTATCCGTCATCTTCGTCCAACGCTCGATGGCCTCTTCACAACTCAGACTGGCCCAAGCGCAGGTCACGCAGATGATCGGCGAGGCAGAAACCAGGGCCAAGTCCATCCGCGTAAAGGCCGAAGAAGAAGCCATCCAGGTTCGCAGCCAGGCCGAGGCCGAGACCAAGCGGCGGCTGCAAGAACTGCACCAGGAAGACGAACGACTGCAAAGACGGCGTGAGGCCCTGGACAAGAGCATAGACCGCCTGGAAGACCGCGAGAAAAAGCTAAACCAACGCCAGAGCCGCGTGGACAAGCTCAAAAATCAGATCGAAGAAATGCACGCCAAACAATCGGTCGAACTGGAGCGCATTGCCCAACTGACCCAAGAAGAGGCCAAAGAACTCTTGCTCCAAGATGTAGGGACCCGCGTCCGCGACGAAATGGCGCGGGTCATTCGCGAAGTCGAAGACTATACCCGCCAGGAAGCCGACAAAAAAGCCCGTGAGATCATCACCCTGGCCATCCAACGCTGCGCCTCAGAACAGGTTTCAGAAACCACCGTCTCGATGGTCATGCTGCCCGGCGACGATATGAAGGGACGCATCATTGGCCGCAGCGGTCGCAATATCCGCGCTTTTGAACAGGCTGCCGGCGTAGATGTCATCGTAGACGACACCCCCGAAGCGGTGGTGCTGTCCAGTTTCGACCCGGTACGCCGTGAAATTGCCCGTGTCGCCCTCAATAAACTGATCGCCGATGGGCGCATCCATCCCGGCCGCATCGAAGCGGTGGTAGCCAAAGCCACCAAAGAAGTGGCTGCCGAGATTGCCGAAGCCGGCGAGCAGGCCGTCATCGAAGTGGGGCTGCCTGGCCTGCACCCCGAACTGGTGCAATTGGTGGGGCGGCTCAAATATCGCACCAGCTATGGGCAAAATGTCTTGATCCACTCGGTTGAAATGGCTCACCTGGCCGGCATGATGGCCGCTGAACTGGGCGCCGATGTGATGCTGGCCAAAGAAGGCGCTCTTTTGCATGACATTGGCAAAGCCGTAGACCATGAGGTCGAAGGCACCCATGCCGCCATCGGCGCCGACCTGGCCAAGCGATACGGTTGCTCGCCTCAGGTGATCAACTGTATCATCTCGCATCATGGCGAAGCCGAACCCCAGTGTCTGGAAGCTCTGCTCGTCTCGGCCACCGATGCCATTTCCAGCGCCCGGCCCGGCGCCCGCCGCGAATCGCTCGAAACCTATATCAAGCGCGTCAAAGGGCTGGAAGACATTGCAAACTCGTTCAAGGGCGTGTCGCAATCCTACGCCATCCAGGCCGGACGCGAGATTCGCATCATTGTCAAGCCCGACGACCTGGATGATCTGGCCTCCATTCAATTGTCCAAAGACATTGCCCGCCGTGTGGAAGAAATGCTGCAATACCCTGGCCAGATCAAAGTGACGGTGATCCGTGAGACTCGCGCCGTGGATTATGCCAAATAACGGGCGTTATGACCGGCGTCATGATGCCTGGAGGTAGGCGTGCCGCTAGACCTTGATCACCTGTACCCGCGCCTGGAGCAGATGGCCGCCGCCTGGCCGGCTATTGATTCGGCTCAGCAACGCGCCGATGCGCTGGCCTGCCTCCGTGCCACCGATCCGGACGCAGTGCGCGACAAGATCAGCCGACGGGCCGGCGGGGTCAAGATTCCCTGGCTGGTGGCGCGGCCGGTCAACTCGCTGGCCGACACATTTGCCGCGCTGCCCCTGCCCGCCGATTGGAGCGTGGTCGCCTCGGACGGTTCGGCCATTCCACCGGATCGCCACAGTTCGGTACGCTATTATGTCTTGAACATCGGCTATGCTGCCATCACTTACGGCCATCACTCCGATGCCCATCTCTACACTGACGGGCGATTTTGCTTTCGTGACGAAGAGCTGTATTTCGATCCCGAAGGCAAACGTATCCCACTGGAAGGGGCGCAATTGGGCATCTTGATGGGCGTCCAAGAGATGATGGGGCTGCAAGAAGCTGCTTTACGTCTTTCGCCGCCGGTGGTGGCCATCCGCGATGGTTCGCTGATTCTGTGGAGCCTGCAAAACGAAGATGTCGCTTTCAAAGATGAATATCTGGGTCGCTTTATTGCCGCCCTCGACAGCTTGCGCGAGCAGGGCGTGCCGCTGTGCAGCTATATCAGCTATACCGGCGGCCAGGATGTGCTGAACAGCCTGCGCCTGATGCTCTGCGATGCGCCGTCTGGCGGATGTGCCCGCTGTCCGCAGCAGAGCGACGACCAAAAACTGTGCCGCACCCTGGGCGCGCTGCGTGACCGGCACCTTTTTGCCGGCCTGCTCGCCCCCGGTCAGCGTTCTGATCTATTTGAAAGCCAATCGGTCATCCTCGAAGAATACAAGGTACACCACATCCAGTTCTTTTACCTCAATGTGGGTGGCGAGATTGCCCGCATTGAAGCCCCGCAGTGGGTGGCCCAAAACCCCGAAATGCTCAACCTGGTGCATGCTGCCCTGATAGATCAATGCCGGCGCTGCGGGCAGTATCCGCCCTACCCCACCGCGCTGATCGAGGCGCACGAGCAGGCCGTCATCTCCACACACGAGCGCGCCGCCGTTGAACTGCTGGTTGAGCGCGCCCTGGCCGCCAGGGGCATCATGTATGTGCGCTCGGCCAAAGACCGCAGCAAACGCGGCCGCGCCGTATAGCCCGGAAAGGTTGTTTGAATATGGACGATGCCGAACGGATTGGCGAGATCATTGAAACCGGCACCGTGTCCTTTGTCGCCGAAAGTTTCACCCTGAACCGTCCGCCGGCTCTGGGCCGCCTGGTCTATGTGCAGAGTGAATCGCTGCGCATTTACGGCATCGTGTGCTATGGTGCCACTGCCAGTCCCGATCCCGGTCGGCGAGCCGTGCGGCGCAGCACAGCCGAGGTTTTTGATCAGGACATCTACCAGCATCACCCACAGCTCCAACATACCTTGCGCACCGAGTTTACCGCCCGCCTGGTGGGATACGCCGAGGGGGTGCATCTCTATCGCTATTTGCCGGCAGCTCCTCCCCCGCTGCACTATTCGGTGCATAACTGCCCGATCTCTCAGGTGACGGCCTTTACCGACGACCTGGCCTATTTGCGCCTGATTTTACAGACCGATGAAATTCCGGCAGAGCAGTTGATTGCCGCCCACGTTCGCCAGGTCTACCGCGCTCGCAGCGGCGATCAGGCCTGGCTGGCTTTTGCTGCCCGCCAGGTTGCTGCGTTGTTCAAAGGCGATTATGATCGGTTAATGACGGTGTTATACGGCATCAGTCCAACCGATCAGTCGGCAGGGTAAAATGGCTGGTGACCCGGTGACAATTTTGGGCGTCCGCATAGACAACGTGGGTTGGCAAGAGATGCTGGACGAGATGGAGCGGGCGGTGACCCGGCCGACAGCCGAGCCCTACCGCATTGCCACAGTCAATGTCGAATACCTGATGGCCGCTCGCCGTGACCCCGAATTTGCCACCTGCCTTCACCAGGCCAACCTGCACGTGCCAGACAGTGTCGGCGTGCTGTGGGCGGCGCGCTGGCTGGGGCATCCGCTGCGCGAGCGCGTTACCGGCTCGGATGGCATCTATCGCATCGCCGAACGGTGCGCTCAACGCGGATTTCGCCTGTTTCTGTTCGGCGCGCGGCCGGGTGTGGCCGCGCGGGTGGCCGAGATATTGACTACTCGCTGCCCCGGCCTGATCGTATGTGGCATACACCCCGGCCTGGATCACGCCGGCCAAATAGACGATCCCGCAAACCAGGAGGTGGTCGAGCGCATCCGGCAGGCGCACACCGATGTGCTGCTGGTGGCCTATCCCCAGATTGCCCAAGAAAAATGGTTGTCGCGTCACCTGGTCCGCAGCGGCGCAGCGGTGGCTATGGGCGTGGGCGCGGCGTTCGATTTTGTCGCCGGAACGCAGAAACGCGCTCCGCGTGCCTGGCAGCGGCTCGGTCTGGAATGGCTCTATCGGCTGCTGCAAGAGCCCTGGCGGTGGCGACGTATGCTCGTCTTGCCACAGGCAGCCTGGCTGGTGTTTTGGCAGCGGTTTTTGTAATCAAATGAGTCTATTGAAAAAAGAACGAGAACAATGAGCAAGCCGAGATAAACAGAACGTCAAATATCTTGGAGATTTGCTCTTTGTGCTTAACAGGCACAAAAACAATATCCTATCGGGCGATTTGACGGACAAATGACCTTTTTTCAGCAAAGCCAAATATCAACAAGGATGATTTTGGAGGGACAATGTCTCTATACACCATTGACACAGACTATTTGCTCGACTGCCTGCTCGACCTGGTGCGCATCCCCAGCCCCACCGGCAATACCGCTGCTGCCGTCGCCTGGGTCGAGGCAGCCTTTCAAGAATTGGGACTGCGCACCGAGCGCACCAACAAGGGCGCCCTGCGCGCCTTTATGCCCGGTCGGGCCGATACCCGTCCGCGCGCCCTGTCGGGCCACGTGGATACGCTGGGAGCCATGGTCAAAGATATCCGCCCCGATGGCCGCCTCAAGCTGGCCCGGGTGGGCGGCTATGCCTGGCAGACGGTTGAGGGCGAATACTGCGCCGTCGAAACCGCCGACGGACGAGTCTACAGCGGCACCGTGCTGGCGCACAAAACCGCCGTTCATACCTATGGCCGTGAAGGCCTGACCGAGTCGAAACACACCGACGACGACATTGAAGTGCGGCTGGACGCCCGTGTCATCTCCAGAGCCGAAACCCAGGCTTTGGGCATCGAGATCGGTGATTTTGTCTCTTTTGACCCGCGCGCCGTTCTCACCTCCACCGGTTTTGTCAAGTCGCGTCACCTCGACGACAAGGCCGGCGTAGCCGTCATGCTGGCCGCGGCCAGGTCGCTGCGCGATGCCGGCCTGCAACCTGCCCAAACCACCTGGTTCTATATCAGCACCTATGAAGAGGTGGGACACGGCGCCGCATCGGGCATACCGCAAGAGGTCAAGGAACTGCTGGTGGTGGATATGGGCGCTCTGGGCGACGGCCAAAACAGCGACGAGTACACCGTCAGCATTTGCGCCCAAGACAGCACCGGGCCGTATGATCTGGGCATGCGCCGCCGCCTGACAGCACTGTGCCAAAGGAGCGACATTCCCTACAAAATAGACATTTATCCCCATTATGGCTCGGATGGCAGCGCGGCGCTGGGTGCCGGTGCCGACCTGGTGGTCGGGCTGATCGGGCCGGGCATAGATGCATCTCACGCCTTTGAACGCACCCATCAAGACTCGCTGCTTTACTCAGCCTACCTGGTCGTCGAGTACCTGTTGGCCGAATAGAAATTTGTGTCTTGCTTCATAAAATTATGAACTTGCTGCTTGCTTTTCCAATGGGGCTGTGGTAAAATCGCTGCTCAATTCACAAGGGATGGGGAGAAAAAAAGATATGGCCGACAAACTCACGTCGCAAAGCCAGGATTACAGCAAATGGTACACCGAGGTCATTCAACGTGCTGAAGTGGCCGACTATGCCCCGGTCAAGGGCTGTATGGTGATCATGCCCTATGGCTATGCCCTATGGGAAAACATCCGCGACGGCCTGGATCGCCGTTTCAAAGAAACCGGCCACAAAAACGCCTATTTTCCTCTGTTCATCCCCATGAGCTTTTTGCAAAAAGAAGCCGAGCATGTCGAAGGCTTTGCCCCCGAATTGGCCATCGTCACGCACGGCGGCGGCAAAGAGTTGGAAGAACCACTGGTAGTGCGCCCTACCTCTGAGACCGTGATCGGCTACATGTACTCGAAATGGATTCGCTCTTACCGCGACCTGCCGGTGCTGATCAACCAGTGGGCCAACGTGGTGCGCTGGGAAATGCGCACACGGCTGTTTTTGCGCACCACCGAGTTTCTGTGGCAAGAGGGCCATACCGCCCATGCCACCCGCCAGGAAGCCATCGAAGAAACCCTGCGCATGCTCGATGTCTATGCCGACTTTGCCGTCCGCGATGCGGCCATCCCAGTGATCAAGGGGCGCAAGAGCGAAAGCGAAAAATTTGCCGGTGCCATAGCTAGCTATTCCATCGAAGCTATGATGGGCAATCGCTGGGCTTTGCAGGCCGGCACCTCGCACTTTTTGGGGCAAAATTTCGCCAAGGCTTTTGACATCACCTACCTCGATCCCAACAACACCCTCCAACACTGCTGGACCACCAGTTGGGGCGTGTCCACGCGAATGGAAGGGGCGGTGATCATGGTGCACGGCGACGACCAGGGCCTGGTCTTGCCGCCGCGCCTGGCCCCGACCCAGGTGGTCATTGTGCCGATCTGGCGATCTGAGGATCAGAAAAGCGCTGTGCTGGAGGCCGCTCACCAGGTCAAAAATATGCTGACCGGCGTGCGCCTGGAGCTAGACGCCCGCTCCGAATTCAGCCCCGGCTGGAAGTTTAACGAGTGGGAACTGCGTGGTGTGCCGCTGCGCATCGAGATCGGCCCCAAAGATGTGGAAAAGAGCCAGGTGGTGTTGTCTCGCCGCGATGTGCCAGGCAAAGACGGCAAGTTGTTTGTGCCGATGGCCGGCCTGGAGCAGACCGTCCGCCAGATGCTCGAGACCATCCAGCAGACTATGTATGATCGCGCCCTGGCCTTCCGACAGGCCAACACAGTGCAGGCGCGTACCTATCAAGACATTGTGGATGCCGTGCAAGACCACTTTGTGGAGGCATATTGGTGCGGAGACCCGGCCGACGAGGAACGGCTCAAAGAGGAAACCAAAGCCACCACCCGGTGCATTCCTCTGGAGCAAGACGGCGAACCGGGCATGTGCGCTCTGTGCGGCAAACCGGCCACCGAAAAAGCCATCTTTGCAAGGGCCTATTGATACCTGCCGGCTTATGCTGTCCTAGAAAAATTAACCACCCATCAGGACGAATGTGCAAGCCGCCATTCGTCCTTTTTGTCTCAACAGGTAACTAACTACCTTGAGCCGAAATTAGCCTTTTGAGGTGTCATTCTGAAAGCCTGCCCTGAGCGCAGCAACGAAGAATCTCGTTATACACCGCAAAGAGAGATTCTTTGCGCCTGGCGGCACTCGGAATGACAGTGGGTAGGTAGTTATATTTCCCCTACAATCTGCTGGCGGTTGAGAGCAAGAGTGGAATTGTGCCAGGAGGCCGCTGAACAAGTCTATTTTTACCACAAAGGACACCGAGAACACCAAGGTTTGCAATACTTGGCGTCTTTAGAAATGCTTTGTGTCCTTTGCGTCTCGGTGGTGACGCGGGTTTTTCAGCACGCTCCTGGCGCATTGTTGAAATGTTTATCCGCATCGAGATTTTACCAGAGCTTGTCATATTGCGCAGCAATTTGATGCGAGACATTTTCAAACCGATATTTGACAAGTTGGGCATCAAGATCAAGATAAAATCAACCCTGCCTTCGTTGGACCGGGCCAGGGCAGGAATGTTGCAATTGATGGATCGGATGTTTTGGGATTGAACCATGATCGGCTTCGACAGCTCCGATAACACCATCCCTATCTCGGAAGAACTCCAGGCGCGGCTCGACAGTCTGCCGCTCAAGCCTGGCGTCTATATCTATCGTGACCAAGACGATCGGGTGATCTATGTGGGCAAATCGGTGGCCTTGCGGCAGCGGGTGCGCTCGTATTTTACCGCCCATGCTCAGCGTGATCGCAAAACGCACGAGTTGGTTTCGCACATTCACAGCCTGGATTTTATCGTCACCGACAGCGAGTTGGAAGCGCTGATTCTCGAATGTGAGCTGATCAAAAAACACCGCCCGCGCTACAACATTCGACTCAAAGACGACAAGCGTTATCCCTATATCAAAATCACCTGGGACGAGAATTTTCCGCGCATTTATGCCACGCGGCGCATGGATCAGGACGGGGCGCGCTATTACGGCCCCTACACTTCGGCCAGCGCGGTCTATCAGACGATGGACCTGCTGCGCAAGCTCTTTCCCTATCGCACCTGTAACCGCGAGATCACCGGTCACGATGAGCGCGCCTGTCTGTACTATCACATTGGCCGTTGCCTGGGGCCGTGCATCGGCGTCACCAACGGCGACGAATATCGGGCTGTCATCGAGCGAGTGTGTCACTTTTTAGAGGGGCGCGCCGAAACGGTGCTGGCCGATCTGCGGGCGCGCATGCAGGCCGCCGCTCTGCGCCTGGAATTTGAAACCGCCGCCGATTTGCGCGACCAGATTCACGCCGTCGAGCAAGTGACCGAGCAGCAAAAAGTGGTCTCCATCGCCCGCAAAGATCAGGACGTGATCGCCTTTGCCCGTGATAACGGCCAGGCCTGCGTGCAGGTTTTTTTCATCCGCGGCGGGCGGATCATCGGCCGCGAGTATTTTGTCCTGGAAGGTACCGGCGATGAGGCCGACAGCGCCGTCATCGAAGCCTTTGTGCAGCAATTTTACGATCAGGCTGCCTATGTGCCGCCCGAAATTTTGCTGCCGTTCGAGGTAGAACAGGCCCAGATTCTCGATCACTGGCTGCGCTCCAAACGCCGCGATACGGTGGCCTTGCACATTCCCCAAAACAGCGCCGACCAGGAACTGGTCAATCTGGTGGCGCAAAATGCTACCGAAACGTTGACTGCCCTGCGCGCTCAATGGGAAACCGACCAGAATCGTCAATCGCAGGCCTTGCGCGAACTGCAAGAGGCCCTCGATCTGCCTGCCCCGCCGGCGCGCATCGAGGGATACGACATTTCCACCCTGCACGGCGCATCTACCTATGGCAGTATGGTGGTTTTCGTGCATGGTGTGCCGCACAAAGACCATTACCGTCGCTTCAAGATCAAGACCGTCATCGGCCACGCCGACGATTATGCCTCGATGCAAGAGATGCTGCGCCGCCGCTTTCGCCACCTCGTCGAAGGTGATGCACCAGAGACCGCCCAGGAAACCGGCCGTAAGAAAGATGCTTCTTTTGCCGTGACCCCCGATCTGATCTTGATTGACGGCGGCAAGGGGCAACTATCGGCCGCTCTGGAGGTGCTGCGCGAGTTGGGGCTAGATCATTTGCCCATCTTTGGCCTGGCCAAGCGCGAAGAAGAAATGTTTATCCCTGGTCGCGAAACCTCGTTGCGCCTGCCGCGCGATTCACAGGGGCTTTACCTGATTCAACGCGTCCGCGACGAGGCGCATCGTTATGGCATCACCACGCATCGGCGCTCGCGCAGCAAAGAGAGCCTGGCCTCGAAACTCGATGAAATTGTCGGCGTGGGCCCCAAGCGGCGCAAGGCCTTGCTGCGTACCCTGGGTTCGCTGGAGCACATTCGCCAGGCCAGTTTGGAAGAATTGGCCGCCATAGAAGGTATGACCCTTGACGTGGCGCGACGGATCAAAGAATCATTGTGATATGTTGAAAGGACCAAGATGAACAACCAAACACATCCTACAGCCTGCTCTTTGTTGGAAGCCCGAATTGCCGATTGTACCGCCCAGGTTTGCGTGATTGGTCAGGGCTATGTCGGCCTGCCGCTGGCTGTGGGTTTTGCTCGCTGCGGCTATCGCACTATTGGCCTTGACCTGGACCGGCGCAAAATTGACGCCTTGTGTCAGGGTCGCAGCTATATCCCCGATGTGCCGTCTGAGCAGATTGCCGACCTGGTGACGCGCGGCCTGTTTCGTCCCACCAACGATTATGAAGCGGTGCGTCAGGCTGATGTGGTGTTCATCTGTGTGCCGACGCCCTTTGACGCCATGAAGGCGCCCGACCTGAGCTTTATCGAATCGGCGGCGCAAGGCATTGCCCCGCGACTGCACGCCGGTCAGCTTGTGGTGCTGCAAAGCACCACCTTTCCCGGCACAACCGAAGAAGTGGTGCAGCCCATTTTAGAGGCTACCGGTCTGCGCGCCGGCGTGGACTTTTGCCTGGCCTTTTCGCCGGAACGCATTGACCCCGGCCAGGTCAACAGTCAGGGCTGGGATGTCTCCAACACACCCAAAGTGGTCGGCGGGCTGACCCCTCGCTGCGCCCGCCTCACCGCCATTTTGCTGGAAAAAATGACGCCCCAAGTTCACATTGTGTCTACGCCGCGTACCGCCGAAATGACCAAGCTGCTGGAAAACATTTTTCGCAGTGTCAACATTGCCCTGGTCAACGAGCTGGCGCTGCTTTCCGAGCGCATGGGCATTGATTTTTGGCAGGTGGTAGAGGCCGCCGCCACCAAGCCATTCGGCTTTATGCCCTTTTACCCCGGCCCCGGCGTGGGAGGGCATTGCATTCCGGTAGACCCCTATTATTTGTCGTGGAAGGCCCGCGAGTTTGATTTTTATACCAAATTTATCGAACTGGCCGCCGAAGTGAATCAATCTATGCCCTATCACGTGGTCGAACACATCACCCGCGCCCTGGGGCAGCGCGGCCGTCCGCTTTACGGGGCGCATATTCTCATTTTGGGCGTGGCTTTTAAGCGCGACATTGACGACGCCCGCAATTCGCCGGCCGAGCGGGTGATCGAGTTGCTGCTGCGCGGCGGGGTGCAGGTGGCCTATAACGATCCCTATGTGCCGCATTACAGCGTCGGCGGCGATGTCTTTTGCCCCACCCATGTGGCAATGGAATCGCAGCCGCTCACTCCCGACTTGCTGGCTGCACACGACGCCATAGTAATCATTTCCGATCACCGCGCTTATGACTATGCCTGGGTCGTCGAGCATGCCCGCCTGGTGATTGACACCCGCAACGCCACCCGCGCCGTCATGACGGGCCGCGACAAGATTGTCCGTTTGTTCGATGCCGTTTCCTGCGCTCTGGCAGAGTAGGGGCGGGCCTTGTGTCCGCCAGGGCGGTGTAGGGGCAAGCCCTACCCCTACCGGACGGCTTGAACAGGTTCGGGATTTTGGTGTGAGGAGCCTGGCACGCCTATGTGCCAAACCGGCGTTGTCCTATAGTATCAAGGAGGAATGATGCGCAGGTTGATCCTTTTGTCTCTGTGTCTGCTGCTGTTGCTGAGCGGCTGCCGCGCCGCGACCTCGCCCACCGCACCCGCCACCGATTGGTCGCTGACCAGCCCAGCCTTTGAAGCTGGGCAGCCCATCCCCAAACAATACACCTGCGACGGCCAGGACGTTTCGCCGCCTTTGCAATGGAGCGACCCGCCGGCCGGCACCCAAAGCCTGGCCCTGATCGCCGACGATCCCGATGCACCGGTCGGCACATGGGTGCATTGGGTTCTCTACAATCTGCCGGCCAATGCCCGCAGCCTGGACCAGGTCCTGCCCGCCGATGCCGAACTGAGCAATGGCGCGCACAACGGCCAAAACGGTTGGAAAAAGTTGGGCTATGGCGGTCCCTGTCCGCCCGGCGGCACACATCGTTATTTTTTCAAGCTCTATGCGCTGGACACTATCCTGAACCTGGAGGCCGGCGCCGGCAAAAAGCAGTTGGAAGAAGCCATGCGCGGCCACATTCTGGCGCAAACCGAATTGATGGGCAAATACACCCGGCAGTCCAATTGAAAGGATGACACAATGATTCAAAAATATCCACCAATCAGTCCCAAATTCCCCCATTTTTTGCACGGCGGCGATTACAACCCCGATCAATGGCCAGAAGCAATATGGTCACAAGACATGCGCCTGATGAAACTGGCGCATTGTAACGCCATGACCGTTGCCATCTTTGCCTGGGCGCGTCTCGAACCGGCCGAAGGACAGTTTGAGTGGGGCTGGCTGGATCGGGTGATGGACATGATTGCCGAAAATGGCGGTGTGGCCGTGTTGGCCACGCCCAGCGGCGCCCGCCCGGCCTGGCTGTCCCGACAATATCCAGAGGTGTTGCGCGTTCGTCCCGACCGGGGACGCAATCTGTTTGGTGGGCGGCACAATCACTGTCTAACCTCGCCCATCTATCGAGACAAGGTCGAGACCATCAATTCGCTGCTGGCGCGGCGATATGCCGATCATCCCGCCCTGGCTGTCTGGCATCTCTCCAACGAGTACAGCGGCGAGTGTCACTGCGACTTGTGCCGCGCCGCGTTTGTGGCCTGGCTGAAAAACAAATACGGCTCGCTGGATGCCCTCAATCAGGCCTGGTGGACGGCGTTTTGGAGCCACACCTATACCGATTGGGAACAGATCGAGCCGCCCAGTCCCATCGGCGAGCAGTCGGTGCATGGCCTGACCCTGGACTGGAAGCGGTTTGTCACCGATCAAACGGTAGATTTTATGCGGCACGAGATTGTCGCCCTGCGCCAGTGGACGCCCGACATTCCCGTCACCACCAACATGATGGGCACCTTTCCCGGCCTGAACTATTGGAAGTTGGCCCCCCATCTCGATGTCATTTCGTGGGACAGCTATCCCATGTGGCACAAGGGCGATGATGTGACCCTGGCCGCCGACGTGGCTTTTGTCCACGACCTGAACCGCAGCCTCAAGGGCGGCCAACCTTTTATGTTGATGGAGAGCGTGCCGAGCGCCACCAACTGGGTGCCATCGGCCAAACTCAAGCGACCGGGTATGCACGCCCTCTCGTCGCTGCAAGCTGTGGCGCACGGCTCAGACACAGTGCAGTATTTTCAGTGGCGCAAGAGCCGCGGCTCGGCCGAAAAATTTCACGGCGCAGTAGTGGATCATGTCGGGCATGAACACACCCGCGTGTTTCAAGACGTGGCCGACCTGGGCCGCAAGCTGGACAAGCTGGATGCGGTCATTGGCACGACTGTGCGCCCCGATGTAGCCATCATCTATGACTGGGAAAACGCCTGGGCATTGAACGATGCCCAGGGGCCGCGCCGCGGCGACAAGGGCTGTCTGGACGACTGCAAACAGCACTATCGCGCCTTTTGGCGGCAGGGCATCCCGTCCGACATTATTGACATGGAGCAGCCCTTGATAGACGAGTCGGGGCGTTTGCGCTACAAACTGGTGATTGCCCCCATGCTCTACATGGTACGTTCCGGCGTAGCCGAGCGGATCGAGGCGTTTGTACGCGCCGGCGGCGTTTTTGTGGCCACCTATTGGAGCGGCATCGTAGACGAGAACGACCTGGTGTTTCTGGGCGGCTGGCCCGGCCCGCTGCGCCCGGTGTTGGGCATCTGGGCCGAAGAGATTGATGCTCTGTACGAGGGCGATACCAACGTCGTGCGTCCCGTCGCCGGCAATGAGCTGGGCTTGAGCGGCGATTACCTGGTCCGCGACTATTGCGACCTGATTCATGCCGAAACGGCTTTGGTGCTGGCCACTTATCAGGCCGACTTTTATGCCGGCCGTCCGGCCTTGACAGTCAACTCGTTCGGGCAGGGGCAGGCCTATTACATCGCCTCGCGCAACGACGACCGCTTTTTGAACGATTTTTACGGCGCATTGAGTTCAAAACTCGGCCTGTTGCACTCGCTCGATGTTCCGTTGCCCGCTGGCGTTTCGGCGCAAATGCGCAGCGATGGGCAGCGTCGGTTTATCTTTGTGATGAATTTTAATGCCGCCCCAGCCTCGATCAATCTGGGCGACACATCTTTTGACGATCTGCTCGGCGGCGCCCCGGTCAGCGGGCCGATCACCCTGGATGGCTATGGTGTGATGGTGCTGGCCCCGCGCTCCTAAAGAGCAGCGAAAAGGAGTTGAACATCATGTTCCGTCATATTCGTTGGAGAATCGCTTTTCCATTTATCGCCTTGATCCTGACGATCATGGTGTTATTGATCATCTACCTGTCGGACTTTGTGCGCGATGTCTACCAGGAAAACCTCCAGACGCGCCTGTATGCTCAGGCTCGCCTGATCGCCGACGCCATAACCGCTGCCGTGCCGTCGCTGCCGCCGGCCATGCTCGATGAGCGCATAGATTATTATGCCCAAATCATCGGTATGCGCGTCACCCTGATCGCACCGAACGGTGTGGTGTGGGGCGATTCTCACGAAGACTGGGCCGTGATGGAAAATCACCTGTACCGCCCCGAAGTGCAGCAAGCCTTGACGCAAGGCCAGGGCAGCAGCATCCGATACAGCAATACGCTGCGCAGCGATATGATGTATGTGGCCGTGCCAATGCGGGTCAATTCGCGCGTTATCGCGGTGCTGCGCCTGTCTATGTCTTTGGACGAAATCAATAAACAGATCAATCGCCTGCACCAGGTGGTGTTTCTGGTAGGGCTGGCGGCCACTCTGCTGACGGTTTTGCTGGCTCTGTTCATTGCCGACCTGATCGCTCAGCCCTTGCACCGCCTGACCCTGATGGCCGAACGCATGGCTCAGGGCCACATGGATGTTCATCTGTTGTCGGTCACTCGAGATGAAGTGGGGCAACTGGCTCACGCTTTTAACGAAATGGCGACCCAGTTGCGCGCCCGCATCAAAGACCTGAACGCCGAGACCATTCGCCTGTCGGCAGTGCTGGACCATATCGCCAGCGGCGTTTTCATTACCGACCAGGAAGGCCTCGTCCAGTTGATCAATCCGGCAGCGGCCAGCCTGCTGCAAACCAGCCCGCAGGTCGCCTTGGGGCGCACGGTGGCGCAGGTGGCGCGCCATCACGAGTTGATCGAACTGTGGCAGCACTGCCGCGAGAGCGGTCAAGAGCAGATGGCGGTGGTGGAAATGGGCGTGCAGGGCATTTTCTTGCAGGTGCTGGTGCAGCCGTTTCAATCGGACGACGCGCCGGGTTATCTGTTTTTGCTGCAAGATTTGACCCGTCTGCGTCATCTGGAGACCATTCGCCGCGATCTGATCAGCAACATCTCGCACGAACTGCGCACGCCGCTGGCCGGCATCAAGGCTCTGGTCGAGACCCTGCGCGATGGCGCCTTGCAAGACCCGCCGGCGGCGCAGCGGTTTTTGGATCGCATGGAAACCGAAGTAGATGCTTTGACGCAGATGCTCGAAGAACTGCTTGAATTATCGAGGATTGAATCGGGAAAAATGCCCTTGCGCTTGCGCCCGGTAGATATTGCCGACCTGATTCACGAAACCAGGCAGCGGCTAGAGCCGCAGGCCGAACGAACCGATCTTGACGTAACCGTTGACCTGCCCACCGACCTGCCGCCTGTGCTGGCCGAGCCGGAGCGTATCCAGCAAGTGTTGACCAACCTGCTGCACAATGCCATCAAATTCACACCCAACGGCGGACACATTTTCATTTCGGCCGATGTGCAAGGAGACCAACTCCAGGTGGCCGTGCGCGACACCGGCATCGGCATCTTGCCCGACGACCTGCCGCGCATCTTTGAGCGGTTCTACAAGGCCGACCGTTCGCGCAGTGGCGGCGGCACCGGGTTGGGGCTGGCCATCGCCAAGCACATCGTCCAGGCGCACGGTGGGCGCATTTGGGCGGTCAGTCCGTGGATAGACCCCGAAACCCAACGGCGGCGGCAGGGCAGCATTTTCTATTTTACCTTACCGCTGGCCGGGGTGGCGGCCCAGGGTTCCTCCAAAGACCGTTGAAAAAAAGTGTTTGACTGCCGAGAATATAAATAGACTTAAAATTTCTTCGATTATCTCCATTCTCTGGTGAAAATAGTCTTTTGTCAGAAGAGTCCAAGGGGAATGGTTCAGTAGTGCCCCTTGCAAAGGTTTAAAGTGGATTTGTCGGTGGAACCGGTTTTTATCATTGAATTCCGCTCGCCGATAACCTGATTCAGACATAGGTTGAATGGTTGCTGCCAATCAATCAACCGAGGCCGGCGATGGGCGATATGACGGCAGAGATATGATAAATATCGAACCTTGCCCCATCTGGCTCTTGACGCGGATTGTGCCTTTGTGCGCTTCAACCGCCAACTTGCAAAAAGACAGGCCTAATCCGGTGCCCTGACGCCGCCCTTGCACCGATTCTACCTGATGGAATTTTTCAAATAATCGGGGCAAGGCCTCGGCCGGAATGCCCGGCCCGGTGTCACTGACCTGGATTGTGAGATCATTGGGTGTGGTTTCGCTATAATCTGCCTCTAGTTCAATACGTCCACCGTCGGGAGTAAACTTGATTGCATTATCCACCAGGTTGTTCAAAACTCGTCCTATCACATCTGGGTCTGCCAGCAAAGGCGGTAAATGGGGAGCAACAGAAACAGTGATTGAAATTTGAGCCTGGGCGGCTATAGGCGCCAGCCGCTCTTGTGTTTCTTGGAGCAGCTTGTCCGCCTCGACCGCTTGAGGGTGTATGACAAATTGGCCACTCTCCAGTTTGCTAATATCCAGCAATTGATTGACCATGTTCAGCATTCGCATCCCGCCATCACGGAGTATTTGAAGCAGCCGTTCAAAACGGCCGAGGTCTTGTTTTTCAAAAGCACGTTTCATCAAGTCTAGGCTACTCAATATCACTGTCAGCGGCGAACGGAGGTCGTGTACCAGCATGTGCATCGTATCCTGCCGCAGCCGATCCAGTTCGACCTCTTGAGTCACATCACGAAACACCAACAACCATCCGTTGATCCGCCTCGATACATCTCGCACCGGTGTCAATGTGCGCTCCACATGATGTCGAGTCATCTCCAGGGTGATTCGAGCCTGTCTTTGGAGAGCATCTCCTTGTATCAAAGATTGGCAATCTATTTCAAAATCTTGGCAGGTATAACCAATCTGGACGATCAGAGCGGGCGAACCCTTGATGTCCAGATCGTTCAATGAGCATTGAGATAACTCTGATTGAGATATACCCAGCCATTCAGCCAGTGTTCGGTTGACCGCCAGGATGTGACCGTTCAAATCCAAAAGCAAAACGCCCTCGCTCACTGTCCTCAAGATCGAATCCAGTTCCTGCACCCGACGGGCCAATGTCTCGTCTGTTTGGGCATAAAGACGTGCATTTTGAATGGCCACGGCGGCCTGGGCAGCGATGGTATACAACACATCTACATCCGACTGTGTATATTGTTCTTGTCCTGAATAAGATTGAAGTGTTATCACACCGAGCGGCCTATCACCGGCTACGATCGGCACTCCCAGCCAGCAGGTAGATGGTCGTCCCAAGGGGGTAATGCCCAATTTTTCAATAAAGCCCTGTACATCTTGAGGGATCAGCAAAGGTTGGCGCGTGCGCAGCACATATTCGGTCAATCCGTTGCCTGCCCGCCGAGGTCGCCACTGAACTCGTTGGCCTGTCTCAATGCTCAGGGCAAATGATACTTCGTCCAGCCCGGCATCATAGAGAGCGACATAAAAATTGGGCGCTGGCATTAATCGGGATACCTGCTCATAAATAGCTTCAACCACCGTTTCGATGCGTAAACTGGCACTGAGTGCCTGTCCTACCGCTTGCAAGCCGGCCAATTCTTTGATTCGCTGTGACAGGCGTCGACTGGTTGCAGCCAGGTTGCGGGCGATCAGCGAACTGACGGCCAATGCCAGAGCAAAGAGAACCAGGTAAGCATCACCCAATCGGATATAGATCATGGCGGTTAATGGCGCAAAAACCAATGGCGCACCTTCATACCATATCAGCCCGGGCAAAAAGCGGATGTAAGACAGGAATGGCGCTCGTCCGCGTAGAGCAATGTGCAAGCCGGCGATGACATAGTTGATACCCAAATAGGTGAGGCACAACAAAAGCAGCGGAATCAGGGGCAAAGCATCGGTTAAAGGGAGCGTTTTCCCCAGCCACTGAAAAACCAGGCCACCTCCCAAAATGCTCAGGGTATGCATAGTGACATTGGCGGCAGTCACCACCACCAGCCGGATGCCGAGTTGCTCTGACGGCTCACCCAGCTTGGCACCCCAACGAAAACGGATCCAACCATGAATGATGGCACTGGTCAATGCCGCCCAAGCTGCCGGAATCAGGCCCAAAGACAGACAAGCCGCCACCGCTGCCATCGGCATCAACGACACCGAGCCGCCGGCCAACGGCACACCAAACGTGAGGGTAAAAATGATCAGTAGACTAAACAGCCCAATACTGCCCAGCCGAGTCGCGTTAGGAGGCGATTGTACTGTCAGCCAGATCAGTCCGGCCAGAGTCAGACCACCGGAGATCAAAGATACCAGGTACCTTGCGGTTTTCACCTTCCTACTCCCAACCATCGAGCCACCCGGCTTTGATGGAGCGAGAGGGCGTGGCGTGGGCAGATTTCCACACAGCACAGGCAGCCCACACATTTGGAGAAATCAAAGATGGGCGGTTTGCCGGGTGTGATGGCGTTGCCGGGGCATATATCGGAGCAGCGGCCACAGCCAATGCACTGCGCGGCGTTCAAATCGGGGCGGATTTTGACCATGCGCTGCACCGGCGCGCTCAACCACGAGGGCATGCTCAGATACCAGTGTGTATGAGGAAGGTGCAATTGGCCAAAAGCCAACACCGATGGATCTCCTGCAACCTCGATCTGTGTAGGGTCTGACGCGCCCAGCCCGCGCTGTCCGGCCTGCGCCAGATGAATCACCTGGCCGGGGCGGTAGCCCATCGCCTGCGCCATCACCGTGTCCAGTGCCACCGGGTCGGTCGAGGCAGCCAGGCAGCGGTACCAGTGCGGCGTGCCGCTGGCACCCGGCCCCTGACCCTCTTGCCCCAAAATGCCATCCATCAGAGTCAGGCCGGGGCGGGTCAGTTCCAGCACATCCACCAACACCGCGCTGAAATCTATGACACCCGGCGCGCGCATGTGCAGTTCGCGTTTGCGTTGGCCCGGAATGACGCCAAACAGGTTTTTCACCGCCCCGGTATAGAGGGTCAGCATGTGTGGCTTGAGCTTGGGCAGGTTGATGACCAGATCGGCCTCCAGCACTGGCCGGGCGATGTAATAGCTGCGACCGTCTACCTGTTTCCAGGTCACGCCCTCAAAAGTCAGCAGTTCGCCGCCTACCTGCGCGGCCACTTGCGTCGTGCCGGTTTGCCGATACACCTGCGGATTTTCGGCGATGGGCCCGCCCGGCGAGTCGCCGATCCACACCACGCCGCCCAGTTCACTCACCATCTCGGCCACCGTTTGCAGCACCATCGGATGGGTGGTAATGGCCTGCTCCCAACGCGCATCGCTGAGCAAATTGGGTTTGAGCAGCACGCGCATGCCCGGCTGCACAAATCGCTTCAGGCCGCCGAGCGGCGTCAATACAGCCTGCACGGCCTGTCGAACCGCATCCTGGTCATAAGTGGCACACCCCGTTACTGATACTATTGTTTTCTCTGTGACCATTTTGACCCCTGATTATAAAATGTCCGCCAATGCCAATCCCCGCTCATCTGCCCGTGCTTGCTGCCACTCTCCCTCATTGGTCGGCAAAAAGGGATGCTCCCCCTCGGCGCGGCGGGTCAGCGAGAGGGCGCCCACCGGGCAGGCCATCGCACACAGCCCGCAGCCCACACAGCGGTGTATGTCTACGGCACAGCCCGCGTCGTCTACCGACAGGGCATAAAATGAGCAGCGCTCCAGGCAATTTCCACAGGCTATGCATGTATCACGGTCTACAACGGCGTAAAAATCAGATCGCGCCACCGCCGTAGGCATGTCAAACTCGGCCACGCCACGCAAAATGCCGCAGCAGCAGGTGCAACAGTTGCAAATGTACGAATGTCCATCGCGGTAATTGCCGGTAGTATGAACCAGCCCAGCCTGCTCGGCCTCGTGCACGATGCGCAAGGCCTCTTGCTTGCTGATCGCTTGCGTCACCGGGTGTTGATCGAACGCTCCTTCAACAGGCGCAAAACTGACACAGTTATGCACCGGCGCGTCACAGCCCTGCCCTACCAGCCGGCGCTGCACCCGACAGACGCAATCTCGCACGCCCCAGGCGCGGGCATTTTCGATCAAGGCAGCAGCTTGTTCATAGGGAAACACCTGGAGGTCAAACGGGATGGCCTGCTCGACCGGAATGACGCGATGCAGAGCCGGTTCCGTTTGCAAGAGGCTCATCCGACTGTCTTGAAAATACTGTTCTACCAGCGCAGCCAGGTCGGCATCCATCTGCCCCAACTGCGCCTCGTAAAATCCCACCACAAAAGGCAGCAGCCCAAAGATCATCTGCCCATCGCCGCGCCCGGCCCAGATCAGCCCTTTGCGGGCCATTCCCTTGAGCGTTTGCTGAACCTGCCGGGTTTCCAGGCCGACTCGGGCGGCAATGTCGGCGGCCGGCTCGCCGCTCATCCGCATCACTCTGGCCAGTTTCGCTTCCGATGGATCGAACAGCCGGGCCAGCAACCGCAGTTCGACACCGCTCTCGGTCGCCGGAAAGCCGTTGGGTGTGGCATCTAGCCGTTGGGCCAGCGCACGATAAATATCATCATTCATCTTGTTGTCCCTTTCTGTAGAGCTGGTGGGCGCAGATATACTGCTCAACGCTGGCCGGCACCATATAGCGGATCGAGCGGCCTTCGCGCGCACGACGTTTGATGTCGGTAGATGAAATATCAATGATCGGCGTATCCATCAGTCGGATGAGCATGGCCGCGCCGGGCAGCAGCCGGTCCAGTTCGGCCATATCCACGCCATAGCCGGGCCGCCCCACCGCCACGATACGACACAGGCGCATCAGGCGGTCGGGTTGTCGCCAGGTGGGCAACTCGATCAGCGAATCCGAACCCATCAAAAAATAAATCTCGGTTTGGGCGCCCCAGCGATCCAGCAGCAGGCGAAGGGTATCTACTGTATAAGATGGCCCCAATCGCTCCATATCAATGCGTGAGGATGCAAAATGAGGATTGTCGGCAATGGCTAGTTGCACCATCTCGAATCGCTGCTGCGCCGGTGTCACAGTTTGATCGAGCTTGTGCGGCGGCATGCCGGCCGGCACAAAAATCATCTGATCGAGGCCCAGGCGCGTGCGCACCTGTTCGGCCACGATCAAATGGCCGATGTGAATCGGGTCAAAAGTGCCTCCTATCACGCCGATTTGCCAACTCATTCTGTCCAAGCCTCCGGTTCAGGCGCAGGTTGCTCGTCGTTGCTCTGGGCGTTAGGGGCGATCTGCTCTTCTACAGGGCGGTTGTCGGGAGCAGCCTGGCGGCGCGTAAACAACAAACCCGGCAGCCGGGCAATCTGCTGCCAGCGCGCCGACCATACACCTGGAGCGGCCGGTGTCGCAGGGCGCGGCAGGCGCAGGGCATATTCGCCACGCCAGGCGCGACTTGCCCCGCGCATCACCCCAAACAGCAGCGCAGACAGCAGCAGGGTGACAACCAAAATGGCCGCCGCGCCGATAGCCTGTGCCTGAAGCTGAGCCGTCCATCCATAGGCCATCGCTGTATTTGAAACGTCTTGCCCGGTACGTCCATCGGTGAACAGGCCCACTGCCAGCAGTCCCCACAGCGCCGGCAGGCCATGTGTGGCAATCACCGCAGTGGGATCGTCCAGGCGCAGCAGGTGCTCAATCAGATAATGTGTCAACGGCATCAAGATGCCGGCTATTGCTCCCACCGCCAGCGCGGCCTCAAAGGACATAAACGGCACACCGGTCGAAGCGATCAGCGCGGCGATGACCGCCCGAGACACCATCAACGAATTCAAATCGCCGGTGGTCAGCCAGCAATACAGGGCAGCGGCCATACCGCCGCCGGCAGCAGCCAGCATCAGGCCGATCAGGGTGTCCCACGAAAAGCGATACCAGGAGGCAGCCAGGGCAAATGGAGTGCTGAGAATCCAGCCCACCCAACCGATCAGGGCCAGCCACGCGCCCAGCGCGGCGACGGCCGGCAGGCTTTGCGATGGCATCGGCGTATAGGTGGGCGGCTCGGTTCCATCGGGGGGACGGCGCACACCCCAAAAGAGGATGCCGGTGAGGGCGCAGGCTGCGCCGGCCAGGTGGACCGGGGCCATCCCCCAGGCATCCACAAAGCCGCGCCCCAGATTCAAAGCGGTCAACCAGCCGCCGCCCCATACCCAGTTGCCAAAAATGGCGCACAGGCCAGCCATCAGCAGGCCGCTCAAAAAGCGCGTTACCGGCCCGGCACGGCCTTGCAGCGACCACAATGGAATGGCCACCGCCGTAGTCAGCCAGGGCAATTGTGACCAGAAAAGCAGCCGGGCAGTGGGAGTGGCCGCGCCGCCGCCCAGCATCCATCCTTCCAGTCCCAACACGCCGCCGCTGCCGGGCAGGCCACGCCAGGCCCATTCTTTGGTCAATCCGGCCAGGTCAGGATGATCGAGGAAAAAGCCCACCCCGCCAAACTGCCAGGCCATGCCGCCCAGCCAATAGCCGATGATGGCAATGCCACAAGCCAGCCATCCCTGGCCGATCACTGCCGAGATGCGCTCCGGCGCGGCTACACCACAGGCCAGCAGTCCCAACCCGATGGGCACCAACCAGGCCAGCAGCGGCGCCCAGGCCAGGGGCGGCGGCGCGGTATCCTCGGCAGCCTGCGCCGGCACGACGGTGATGAACAAAACACACAAAACGGGCAGGATATAACGAGTCAAGAGAACCTCCTTGGAGGCCGCTGAAAAAGTCTATTTTTACCACAAAGGACACCAAGAACACAAAGGTTTACGATGCTTCTGATCTGCTAGAAATACTTTGTGCCTTTTGTGTCTTGGTGGTGAGAGGGTTTTTCAGCACGCTCCTTGAGCGAACATTTGCGAAATTATACCACCGATAGAGAGCGAGGACAAAGAAACCTGTAGCGGCGGCAGACGATGTGATGGAGCGATCCAATCCAGAGGATGGCGTTTGCGCCTCTGGTGAGTTTTGAGTACAATCAGGGCATTTGACCATGGTCTCCTGGCAGTCTGTCAGAGAGACTATTCGTTGCCCCACTTGAGGCTGTCGGAATCCCGAACTTGTTCGGGAATACCCCATTCAGTGCGCTAAAATTGCCAGGTTGGGGATCCTACCGCTCAGTGCTCTCGGATGGTTTGTCAGTTCTGATTTGTTTGGGATAGGAAAGACATGTAAAATGCTTGATGTAGCGATTTTAATCCTAAACTATCGTACGCCCGATCTGATGCGCGACTGTTTGAATTCGGTGCTGGCCAGCCAGGGCGATTTTTCTTTTCACATCTGGGTGGTAGACAACTGCTCCCAAGATCAGAGTTGTCAGATGGTTGAGAGCGAATTTCCTCAGGTCACGCTGATCGCCAGCCAGATCAATGGCGGGTTTCCCTATGGCAACAATCTGGGACTGCGGGCCATCGGTTTTGAACAGAATCCGCCGCCACCCGACCTGCCGCGTTATGTGTTGTTGCTCAACCCCGATACGGTGTTGCCGCCCAGTGCGTTGGCCGACATGCTGGCTTTTATGGAAGCACACCCTCAGGCAGCGGCGGCCGGCCCGCGTCTGGTGCGCCAAGACGGTTCGCTGGACAAGGCATGTCGTCGCTCGTTCCCGTCGCCCGAGGTTTCGATGTATCACATGCTCGGCCTGAGCCGGCTGTTTCCGCACAGCCGCCGCTTTGCTCGCTACAATATGACCTATCTGGACGAAAGTGTAACCACCGAAGTGGACTCGGTCAATGGGGCCTTTATGTTGACGCGCCGCGAGGCCATTCAGCAGGTCGGTCTGCTGGATGAGGCCTTTTTTATGTATGGAGATGAGCTGGATTGGGCTTTTCGCATGAAACAGGTCGGCTGGAAAATCTATTACAATGCCCAGGTGACGGTGCTGCATTACAAGGGGGCAGCCAGCCGGCATAGCCGCAAGGCGCAATACGAGTTTTACCGCGCCATGTATGTGTTCTACCACAAGCACTATGCTGCCAGCACGCCGTTTTGGCTTGGCTGGCTGATCGTGCTGGGTATTTTCCTCAAGGGCGGCTGGGCAATGGCCGTGCAGGCGGTTGGCCAGCCGCGCCCTCAAACCAAGAGTGTCAAATCATGATCGAGCGCATCAAACCGTATGCCCAAACGATCCTGACCACGCTGTGTGTGCTGACGGATGCCTTGCTGACCCTGAGCGCGTTTTATGCTGCGTATGCGTTGCGGCGGCGGCTGCCCTGGCCGCATCCGGCCGAGCAACTCGGTCCGTTCGGCGAGTATGCCGGGCTGATGTTGATGCAAATGGTGTGGGTATGCAGCATCGCCTGGTTCTATCGGCTATATCAGTCAGAGCGCGCTCGCCCCTGGATAGACGAATTGAGCGCAATCGCCGGAGCCATTTCGATCAGCACGCTGATCTCGATTGCCGGTGCATCGTTTTTCTTGAAAAACACCCTGTTTGAACTGGATTATTCTCGCAGTATGCTGGTCTATGCCTGGTTGTTGAACATGCTGCTTGTGGGGTTGGGGCGGCTGGTGCATCGCCGGCTGCGCGTCTGGCTGTATCGCCGTAGCTGGTGTGAGATGCGAGTGTTGGTGGTGGGCAGCGGCGAGGTGGTGCAAATGATTGTGCAGAAATTGGTCGCCTCGCTGCATTTGGGCTACCGGCTGATCGGCGTGGTCAATGGCAGCCCGGGGCGGCGCATCCAGGGCATTCCGGTGCTGGGGACGGTGGATCAACTGTCCGACCTGATTCAGGAGCATCAGATTGGCGAGGTGATCATCGGCGAGCCAGAAGCCAGTCACGCTGAACTGCTGCGCATCGTGGCGCTGTGCGAACGCGGCGGGCGGGTCAATATCAAGATTTTCCCCGACCTGTTTCAGATCATGGCTTCGCAGATCACCATCGGTGATCTGGATGGCCTGCCTTTGCTGACGGTGCGCGATGTGGCTTTGCGGGGATGGAAGTTGAGTTTCAAGCGGGCGATGGACGTGATCGGCTCGACGGTGGGACTGATTTTCCTCTCGCCTTTTTTCATGTTTATCGCCCTGCTGATCAAACTCGACTCGCCGGGGCCGGTGCTGTACACCCAGGAGCGCATGGGGCTGGACGGCAAGTTGTTTTGGATGACCAAATTTCGCTCCATGCGCGTGGACGCCGAGAACTGTGGGCCAGGCTGGACCACCGAAGACGATCCGCGCCGCACCAAATTGGGCGAGATGTTGCGCCGCACCAACATAGACGAATTGCCGCAGTTGATCAATGTGTTTTTGGGCGAGATGAGCCTGGTGGGGCCGCGCCCCGAACGCCCAATGTATGTCGAGCAGTTTCGCCGCAGCATTCCCCGCTATATGGAACGTCACCGGGAAAAGGGCGGCATGACCGGTTGGGCGCAGGTCAACGGGCTGCGCGGTGACACCTCGATCCCCGAACGGATCAAGTATGACCTGTGGTACATCGAGAACTGGTCGCTGTGGCTGGATATTAAAATTGTGATGCGCACCGTTTTTTCGCTGGGAGGCAAGAACGCCTATTGATGCGAAGCGATGCTCTGACTGTCCAGCCAGGGCAAGAGCAGCACCAGCACATCGGGGACATCTTGCAGCACCATCGCATCGGCTACCAGTTTGGGCGTCGCGCCCCGCTGAACCAACCGCTGAATTTCCATACCGTCCCACACCTCAAACTCGCGGCGGTTTTGCCCCGTTCGCTTGAATACAAAAGACTCGTCATCTAGCAGGGTGACAAATCGCAGCAAGGGCATACTCCGCTGTTCCGATCGGGTGATCATAGGCGTGCGTAGACAAAACACCTCAACCTGGCCGGGCAATTGCACGATGGGGTAAACCAGTTGGTTCAGGTAGCGTGGATCGCGGCGCGGTGAGCGCATGCGGTATTTCTGGCCGTGCAGCGTTTCGAGATGAGCTTTTTGATTGAACAACCCCTTGATCTCGACCACCCCGGCGTCAGAGGCGGCGTAACGCTCGGTCAGCAGCGGAAAGCTGTTTTCCAGGCTAAACTGCACTGTCGTACCACCAGTTAACAGATTAAAAGAACTCATCCGCTCTCCTTGATTTGTCGTGATGATAAAATTGTACACAAACAGGTTCAGTATATCAGCTTTTGGTAGAGGTGGCAAACGATGAGCGATTTATCCGACCCGGTGCAGCGGGCGGTGATGCGCTTGATCGAGCAAGAGCATTTGATTCGGCGCGGCGACACGGTGGTGGTGGGCGTGTCGGGCGGCCCCGATTCGCTGTGCCTGCTGCATGTGCTGCGCGCCTGCCGCAGCCGGCTGGGCATTGAACTGTGCGCCGCTCACCTCAACCATTTGCTGCGCGGCGCCGATGCCGACGCCGACGCCCGGTTTGTGCAAGACCTGGCCGCCGATTGGGAGATTCCCTGCGTGGTCGAGCGGCGCGATGTGCGAGCGGCGGCGCAACAGCGCAGGCTGGCTCTGGAAGAGGCGGCGCGACGTGAGCGGTACGAGTTTCTGCGGCAGGTGGCCCGGAATGTGCAGGCTACCCGCATCGCCGTGGGGCATCATGCCGACGACCAAAGCGAGACGGTGTTGATGCACTGGCTGCGCGGAGCCGGTTTGGGTGGGCTGCGCGGCATGCTGCCGGCTACGTCGCTGTCGGATCTGCGGCTGTGGGAAGACCGGCCGCTGCCCGATTCGCCAGTGTTGATTCGGCCATTGCTGTACACGCCGCGCACCGACATTGAACAATACTGCCGGCGGCACGGCCTGTCGCCGCGCTTTGATCGCTCTAACCTGGACACTACTTTTTTTCGCAACCGCTTGCGCCACGAACTGTTACCCTATCTGGAGGCCGAATTTCGCCCCCATTTTCGGCAAATCTTGTGTCGCAGCGCCCAGGTGATCCGTCAGGATTACGATCTGCTGTGTATGTTGGGCGACCAGGCCTGGCAGTCGGTGGTTCGGCAGAGTGGGGAACATGCGGTGATGCTGGACAAGGCGGCCTGGCAATTGCTGCACCCGGCATTGCAGCGGGCCACCTTGCGCCGTGCCATGCAGCAATTGCGCTGGAGCCTGCGCGATGTCCATTTTGAACACATCGAAGCGGCCATCCGGGTGGCTCGACATGGACAGGTGGGCGATCAGGCCATGCTGCCCCGTCGGGTGATGTTGACGGTAGGTTATGCTACAATATGGATCGCCGACGAGGATTTTGCGCCGCCGCCCGATTTTCCGGCCATGTCGGTGGATTGCCTGGCCTTGAACGTGCCGGGGCAGACCCAATTGCCCGATGGTGGTCGGGTCGAGGTTTGTCTGCTGGATGTCGGCGACATGCCGGCCGGGTGGGCGCAGAATGACGACCCCTGGCGGGCATGGCTGGATGCCGACGCCGTGGGACCGGTCCTGTCATTGCGGCGGCGGCGACCCGGCGACCGGTTTTATCCTCTGGGGCTAGGCGGCCACACCAAGCAGGTCAGCGATCTGCTGATCAATGCGCGGACGCCGGCCTGGTGGCGAGATCGAGTGCCTTTGTTGGCGCGTCAGGACGACGAGATCATGTGGGTGTGCGGCTGGCGGGTGGATGAGCGGGCCAAAATCACCGCACAGACTCGCCGGGTGGTCGAAATAGCTCTGACCAGAGCCGAAAAAACAGGTGAATGAGAGCATGCCTGAGGAACTGATAGAAAAACCGAGTGAGCGCGAGATCGAGTTGCTGCGGCTGCTCAGTCAGGGATTGAGTAACGTGGAAATCGCTCGGGCCATGTACATCAGCCCCAACACGGTCAAAGTGCACCTGCGCAATATCTATACCAAGCTCAATGTACGTTCACGCACCGAAGCCACGATGGTGGCCATTCAGCAGGGCTGGGTAGTGGTGTTCACTTTTGATGCTGCCAGCCCGTCAGCGCCGACAATGCCTTCTCCGGCCGAGCCGGAGGAAATGACCGACCTCACAACGATAGAGCCGGCGATGGTAGACCTGGTCGTTACAGGGCCTGCTGCCATGGTGCCCGTTGCCGGATCTACCGCGGCGGTGGAGTCTACCGCGGCGGTGGAGTCTACCGCGGCGGTGGAGTCTACCGCGGCGGTGGAGTCTACCGCCCTTACCCCTATCACCGCAGCATCGGCCGCGCCGGACGTGGTGAGGCATGCCCGCCCCCGCTCTCTGGCTCTGTGGCAGCGCATTTACCTGGCCGTGGCCGCGCTGATTGTGCTGGGCGGCATCTGGGCCACCTGGCCAGCCCAGACCTTGCCCGATCAGACCATTTCCGATCTGGGCACCAGCAGCCGCAGTCATTCCAGCCACACCTCGCGCTGGCAGCGTATGGCCCGATTATCCGTTCCGCGCAGTCGGCTGGCCGTGGCTGTGTGGCAAGATCGCCTCTATGCCATCGGCGGTGAGGCATCTAGCGGCGTCAGTGATGCCGTCGAGGTGTATGCGCTGCCCCTATCCGAGAGCTGGCAGCGCGGTCCCAACCTGCTCTGGGCCGCCGCCAATGTGAGCGCGGCGACATTGGGCCAGCGCATCTATATGCCTGGCGGCAGTCTGAGCGGCGGTGAGGTCAGCGACAAAATGCAAATTCTCGACGCTCCGTCGGGCCAGTGGTTGACCGGCCCCTCGTTGCCCCGGCCGCTGTGCGCCTATGCCATAGCCGTCTACGACAATCAGTTATACCTGCTGGGCGGCTGGAACGGCAGCGCATACCAGGCAACGGCTTTTCGCTACGATCCGGCTACCGAACAATGGTCCACCCTGGCCGAAATGCCCTCGCCGCGCGCATTTGCCGGCGCCGGCGTTGTACAAGGGCGCATCTATGTGCTGGGCGGCTATGATGGACAATCTGAACTGGCTGCCTGTACGGTGTACGATCCACAAACCAACCGATGGAGCCATTGTCCCGACCTGCGTGCCCCGCGCGGCGGCGTGGCTGTGGCGACGGTAGAAGATCGGTTGTACGCCATCGGCGGCGGCTGGGAAAACTATTTGGTCGAAAACGAGTATCTTGGCCTGGGAGCAGAGGATCCCAACCGGGATGTATGGCAAACTTTTGCCTCACCTTTTTTACAAGAATGGCGCAATTTGGGGCTGGTGTCATGGCAGGCTTCGCTGTATGCCGTTGGCGGTTGGAATGGCGATTTGCTGGGCGACACCTTTGCCTATCGGGTGGTCTATCGCGTCTATTTGCCCATGAGCCAGATGCAATAAACTAACGGTGCAGATTGAGCCTGTCGAAATCTGCGCTGCATCACGTCTATTGGAGGAGAACGTCATGAAAATCGGCATCGTCGGCGGCGGATTTACCGGCCTGACCGCAGCATATCAGTTGAGCAAACAAGGACATCAGGTGGTGGTCTATGAGGCCGAGGCGCAGGTTGGTGGGCTGTCATCGGGGTTTTCAGTTTCGGAATGGGAGTGGCCGCTGGATCGGTTCTATCGGCACGTTTTTGGCGGCGACCGCGCCATCATAGCCCTGGCTGCCGAATTGGGCGTGCCGCTGACCTTTAGCCGCCCCAAGACCTCGATGTGGGTCAACGGGCGGCCTTATGTGTATGACAATCCGGTGGGCGTGGCCCTGTATCCCAACCTGCCCTTTTACGACAATCTGCGCATTGGGCTGGCCGTGGCCTGGTTGAAATACCTGGTGCGTGATGGTGTGCGCCTGGAGCATGTCACTGCGCACGAGTGGGCGCAGCGGGCCATGGGGCAACGGGGCTATCGCCAGGTGTGGGAGCCCATGCTGCGCGGCAAATTCAAATCTCATTTTGACCGGGTCAACATGGCCTGGCTATGGGCGCGTTTCGCGGCGCGCACCCCCTCATTGGGCTATCCACAGGGCGGATTTCAAACCCTGATCGAGCGGCTGAGCCAGGCCGTACAGCAGCACGGCGGGCGAGTTTTCCTGTCGGCGCTGGTGCGGCAGGTGGCACAGGCCGGCGATCAGGTGGCGGTGCTGCTGCGTAACGAGACTGGCGAAACGTTTGATCGTGTTCTGTTGACCGTGTCGCCGGGGGCGTTGGGCCAAATCGTCACCCATCTACCCGACTATTATCGGCAAGACCTGGCCCGGCTCAAATCAATGGGCGCGGCGGTGCTGGTGCTGGCCCTACGCCATTCGGTGCTGACCGACGGCACCTACTGGCTCAACCTGCCGGCCGGTCAATTTCCGTGCCTCTCGATGGTCGAACACACCAACTATCAAGATCGGGCGCACTATGGCGGCGATGTCATTGTCTACCTGGGCGATTACCTGCCGGACGATGCGCCGGAAATGAGCATGGACGCCGATGCCCTGTATGATCGCTATCGTTCTGCGCTGACCCAGGTACAGCCGGCTTTTGAGGATGGTTGGGTGAGAGCGCGGTGGGCCTTTCACGAGCCGTATGCCCAACCCGTGCCAGAGGTTCATCATTCGCAGCGCGTGCCCTCTGCCGACAGTCCTATTCTGCCCAACATCTATTGGGCCTGCCTGCATCACGTCTACCCCTGGGATCGCGGCACCAACTTTGCCGTCGAATTGGGGCAGCGGGCGGCGGCAGCGATGGGGCGTTGAAATGATGCTCCCCTTGTCGGTGGGCGTAGACCTGATCGAGATCGAGCGGATCGCCAACATGGTGCAGCGATGGGGCGACCGGTTTTTGCAGCGCGTGTACACCCCCGAAGAGATTGCCGCGTGTCGAGGACGTATCCCCTCTTTGGCCGCCCGCTTTGCGGCCAAAGAAGCCGTCTCCAAAGCCCTAGGCGTCGGCATTGGCTGGGGCGGCGGCCTGACCTGGCAAGATGTTCAGGTCTGCTCTGACCCGCTGGGCAAGCCGATGATCCGGCTGCATGGCCTTGCCGCCGATCTGTCCGCCCAGATTGGCCTCAATCACTGGGCCATCAGCCTGTCGCACAGCCAGACGCACGCCATCGCTATGGTCGTCGCTGCTCACATCGAGCCCGAATAAATGGCGACGTTGGGCGCGTGGGGGCAGCCAAATCATCAACAACCCGGCCAAACAAGATGCGCCTCAATAAAAAGCGCATTTTACAAAGTCGGAAATTTAGGATATAATCTGCTGCGATCGTTTCTTACAATGAAACCGGTCAGGCAAATGGAGGTCAACATTAACCCTGTCAGGTTGATGATCAGGCTTCCTGGCCCAAAAGGAATTGCGTCGCTAGGTCAGCGCGACGCTTTTTATTTTAGTTGGTCTCGGTCAGGCTGTAACCGGCCTGCCGGGCCGGCAGGTGAGAAAGCAAAAGGTTAGTGGATATGTCAGACACCCGATTTTTGACGCGCGAGGGGTATGCCAAGCTGGAACAAGAACTGCATTATTTGCGCACGGTCAAACGAGCCGAAATTGCCGACCAGATTCGGATCGCCAAGGAGGATGGCGATGTCAGCGAGAATGCCGGCTATGAGACGGCCAAACTGGAGCAGGCTTTTCTCGAAGGACGCATCATTGCCCTGGAAGAGATACTCAAACGCGCCGAGATCATTGACAGCACCCAATTCAGCGGCGCCGTTATGCTCGGCTCTACGGTAGTGGTGCAAGAAGATACCTATGATCCGGAGACATTTCAACTGGTCGGTTCGGATGAGGCCAACCCCACCGAAGGCCGCATCTCGAACGAATCGCCTCTGGGCAAAATGCTGCTGGGACGGCGCGTCGGCGATACAGTCCAGGTTAGCACCCCCAACGGGGTGACCGTATTCAAGATTTTGGAAATTCGCTAAACTCGGGCGCGGTCGTTGCACGGTCAGGGCAGAGGAGATGCCGGTAGATCACGACCGCCGCTGAAACGATACAAGGAGTGCGGATGGTTGAACAGGTCACTTTTTTGACGGAAGAAGGCCTCAAGAAAATAGAGCAAGAGTTGGACATGCTGCGCAATGTGCGCCGTCCACAGGTAATCAAACAGCTTCAAGATGCATTGGAGCAGGCTTCGACGCTGGAAAACCCCGATTACGAAATTGCCAAGAACGAGCAATCTTTTGTCGAAGGGCGTATCCTTCAACTGGAGCAAATTATCAAAAATGTGGTGATCATTGAACCGCATCCGGTGCGGGGTGTGGTCGAACTGGGCTGTCGCGTCACCATCATCGAAGGAATGGACGGAGAGCCCGAACAATATATCGTAGTAGGCTCGCCCGAAGCGGACCCTTCGCGCGGCTATATCTCGAACGAGTCTCCGTTGGGGCGGGCCTTGTTGGGGCGGCGCGTCAACGATCAGATCAAGATCAATGCCCCCGATGGGCCGATCATCTTTTATGTGCGAGCCATCGAATAAGGAGAAAAAGTATGGTGTTGAGCGACCAGGAGCAATTCCGACGCCAAAAGCTGGAGCAAATTCGCGCCGCCGGCGTGGAGGCTTACCCGGCCCGTTGCGAGCGTACTCATACCACCTGCCAGGCCGTCGCCGCTTTTCCGAGTGAAGGTGAGCCGGCCCAGCCCATCTATGTCAGCGTAACCGGTCGCCTGGTCAGCCTGCGGGATATGGGCAAATCCATTTTTGCTCATATTGAAGATGGTGAAGGCGTGCTTCAGGTCTATGTGCGCAAAGATATGGTGCAAGACGAAACCGCTTTCGAGTTGTTCAAGCGGCAGTCGGACCTGGGCGATTTTTACCAGTTTGGCGGGCATTTGTTTCGCACCCGCACCGGCGAAGTCACCGTGCATGCCACCTACCTGCGCATCCTGGCCAAGGCTCTGTCGCCACTGCCGGTAGTCAAAGAAAAGGACGGGCAGCGATTCAGCGCGTTTGCTGATGTGGAAGGGCGATACCGCCAGCGCTATGCCGACCTGGCCGTCAACCCCGATGTGCGCACCATTTTTTACACCCGGGCGCGGGTGATCCAATCACTGCGCCGGTTTTTGGACGAGCAAGGCTTTTTAGAGGTAGAAACCCCGGTCTTGCAGCCCGTCTATGGCGGCGCGGCGGCGCGGCCGTTTGTCACCCACCACAATCAACTGCACCAGGACCTTTATTTGCGCATCTCGTTTGAGTTGTATCTCAAGCGGCTGTTGGTGGGTATGTACGACCGCGTGTACGAGATCGGACGCGATTTTAGAAACGAGGGGGTCAGCTACAAGCACAACCCCGAGTTCACCCAACTCGAATTCTATGCCGCGTACCTGGACTATCATGGCATCATGGAATTGACCGAGCAAATGATGGCGTTTGTAGCTCAACAGGTCGTGGGCAAGACGCAAATCAGCTACCAGGGCCACACCATTGACCTCACTCCACCCTGGCGGCGAATCACCTTGCGACAGGCAGCGATAGAAATCACCGGTATTGATTACGTCCAGTATCCTACCGCTGAGTTGCTCTATCAGGCCATCCGCGCCAAAGGTCTGCCGGCCAAACAGGGCGCCACCTGGGGCTATCTGGTAGACAAATCGCTGCTGGGCGCGGTCGAACCCACCCTGATCCAACCAACCTTTATCCTCGACTATCCCCGCGACATTTCGCCGCTGGCCAAGCTCAAGCCCGATGATCCCACCCATGTGGAGCGGTTCGAGTTTTTCATCGGCGGGCTGGAATGTGGCAATGCGTTCAGCGAGTTGAACGACCCGCTGGATCAGGAACAGCGTTTTCTGGACATGGGGCGGCTGTACAATCCCGAAGATGAAGAAGCCCAGCCGCTGGATGAGGATTATCTGCGGGCGATGCAATATGGCATGCCGCCCTGCGGCGGCTTTGGCACCGGCGTAGACCGTCTGGTGATGCTGTTCACCGACAAGGATTCGATTCGCGAAGTGCTGCTGTTTCCTCATCTGAGATCAAAAGAATAGACCGGGAACAGGTAGACAAGGGATATTTCTTGTCTACCTGGCTGATCTACTGGTCAGGAGTTCAATATGTTGCGCAAACGATGGTGGATCATTCTTTTGATCGCCATCCTGGTTCTGACGGCCGCTGGTTGGGGCATCTATGCCTGGCTGTTTGTAGACCTGCCCTCGCCCGACGAATTGCCAAAGCGGGCGGCGGCGCCCTCGTCCAAAATCTATGATCGCAACGGGCAATTGTTGTTCGAGGTGATTGACCCGCACCTGGGCAAACATTCTCCGCTTCCCCTGTCCGACATTCCCCTGGCTTTGCGGCAGGCCACCATCGCCACCGAAGATGCCGACTTTTACCGCAACCCCGGCGTAGACTGGCGCGGCATCCTGCGCGCTGTCTGGATCAACCTGCGCGGCGGCGAGGTGCTGTCGGGTGGCAGCACTATCACCCAGCAGGTGGCGCGCAACCTGCTTTTTACCCCAGAGCAGCGCGCCGAACGCAGCCTCACCCGCAAGCTGCGCGAATCCATCCTGGCCTGGCGCATTGCCCGCACCTTTAGCAAAGACGAGGTGCTGGCACTGTACCTCAACGAGATTTACTATGGCAATTTTGCCTATGGCATCGAGGCGGCGGCACAGTCCTTTTTTAGTAAATCGGTCGGCGAATTGGACCTGGCCGAGTGTGCCCTGCTGGCCGGGCTGCCCCAGTCGCCGGTCCTGTACAATCCGCTGATCAACCTGGATGCCGCCCGCCGCCGTCAGCGGGTGGTGCTGGACCTGATGGTGCGGCAGAGCTATATCACCCCCGCTGAGGCCGACCTGGCCGCCGCCGAAACACTACATTTTGCCACCGACCCTTTCCCCATTCGCGCCCCGCATTTTGTCAGTTATGTCTGGAACAGCCTGGAAAACCGGTTGGGCACCGAACGGACGGCACAGGGCGGGCTGGAGGTCTATACCACGTTAGATGTTGATTTGCAGGAAAAAGCGCAAAACATCATTCAACGACACCTCTCAGCCCTGCAAGAGCGCAGCAGCCTCGACCATAACGCCAACAATGCCGCCGTGCTGTCCCTCGATCCACAGACCGGCGAGATTTTGGTGATGGTGGGCAGCGCAGACTATTTTGATGCGGCCATTAGCGGCGCGGTGAATACCTGCCTGGCCCTGCGGCAGCCCGGCTCGGCGATCAAGCCGATCACCTATGCCGTCGCATTCGATCCGGCCTGGCAGGATCGCTCCGCCGAGGCCGAAACGCGCTGGGGTCGCCTGCCTTTTACCCCGGCCACCGTCTTGATGGATGTGCGCACCTCGTTCATCACCTATGAAGGAGTGGGCTATGTGCCGTTGAACTATGATCTGCGCTGGCACGGTCCGGTGTCGCTGCGGGTGGCGTTGGGGGCGTCCTACAATCTGCCGGCGGTCAAAGTGCTGGAGGCGGTGGGGATCGAACCGATGATTGCCCAGGCGCGGCGCATGGGCATCTCGACTTTTGATCAGACCGAACGTCAGTTGGGGCTGGCGCTGACACTAGGCGGCGGTGAAGTGCGCATGATCGAACTGGCCGGCGCCTTTGGGGTATTTGCTACCGGAGGAGATTGGATCGAGCCGACTGGCATACAGCGAGTGCTGGATGCGCAGGGTCAAACCCTGTTCACCGCGCCGGGCAACCGTCAACGCGACGTGCTGGACCGGCGGGTGGCCTATTTGATCACCGACATTTTGTCGGACGAGTGGGCGCGGCTGCCCTCATTTGGCGAGCAGAGCGCGCTGTACATCGGCCGGCCGGCTGCCGCCAAAACCGGCACCACCACCGATTGGCGCGACAACTGGACAGTGGGCTATACGCCCGACCTGCTGACCGCCGTCTGGGTGGGCAATGCCAACAACGAACCGATGTATCAGGTGTCGGGCATCACCGGCGCTGGGCCGATCTGGCACGATTTGATGATCTGGGCGCTCAAGGGCCGCCCGGCGCGAGAATTTGTGCGTCCAGAGGGGTTGGTGGAACAAGAGGTCTGTGCGCTGTCGGGGTTGCGTCCCAACGCCTACTGCTCACATCGCCGCCGCGAACTGTTCATTGCCGACACCGAGCCGACGGCCGTGTGCGACTGGCATCAACTGATCGCCATTGACACGGTCACCGGCCTGCGCGCTACCGCCGCCACTCCACCAGAGCGGGTACGGCAGCGCGTCTATGCTGTCTATCCGGCTGAGGCGTTGGCCTGGGCCATCGGCCAGGATATTCCCCAGCCACCTCCCGACCCGCAGGCTGCCGACCCGACCCTTCCGGGAGCGGATGAACCCACGCTCAACGCGCCGCTGGAAATCGTCAGCCCGTTCCAGATGGACCGCTATCGCATTTCCTCGTCGTTGCCACGCCAGGATCAGCGCATCATGATCGAGGCGCGCACCGGTCAGGGAACGTCATTTGCCCAGATCACGCTTTATGTGGATGATGAACCGCTGATCACGCTTGACCGGCCGCCTTTTCGTACCTGGTGGGTTTTGCAGCCGGGCGAGCATCGCATCTATGCAGTAGGCCTCCAGGCCAACGGCGCATCGGTGATCAGCGAGGCCATCACCCTGATCGTGGTCGAATGAGCCAAACCTGGTTTTACTGGATGTGCACCACCGTCTGTGCCTGCTGCCAAAAGCCTTCCAGGTCATAATAGCGGCGCGTTTCGGGCATAAACAGATGCACTACCACATCCCCATAGTCCACCAGCACCCAACCCGATTCTGGCTCGCCTTCGATGTTGAGCGGGCTGCCGGTATCGGCTTTGAGTTGTCGCCGCAGGTCGCTGGTTAGCGACTTGAGATGACGTTCGCTGGTGACCGAACAAATGATAAAATAGTCAGCCAGAATGGTGACCGACTGAACATCGAGCAGCAAAATATTTGTAGCCTGACGTTCTTCGAGCATGCTCACGATGGCATGAGCCAATTCTTGTGCGTTCAGTTTGTCCTCCTTGCGTATGCTGAAAAAGCGTGAACTTGATTTCCCCCACTGTGTTTCACCACATACATGGCCTGGTCAGATGCTTCGATCAGATCGCTGGCCGTTTGGGTATCGTCGGGATAGGTGGCAACGCCTACGCTCAGCGTGATGGATGGCAGACGGTGCTGCCGAAGCATGTCCTCCGTCATGGCGCAGGCGCGGTCGCGGATCTGACGGGCCACGGCGGCCCCCTCGTCGCGTGAGATGCGCGGCAAGATTGCCACAAACTCGTCGCCACCATACCGCGCCACCACACCCTGCCACGGCTGCACTACGACCTCCAGGCTGCGCGCCAGGCTGATCAAAGCCAGGTCGCCTTGCCGGTGACCAAATGTATCATTGTATCGCTTGAATTTGTCTATTTCAATCATCAACAACGAAACCGGCCAGCGGTCTGCCGCTTCTTGCAGGCTGGCGCGCAGAGCCTCTTGAAAATAGCGATGATTGAACAGATCGGTCACACCGTCGTGATTGGCCATGCGTCGGGTGCGGCGGTGCAGGCTGGCGTTTTCGATGGCCGTCACCGCCGAGTGTGCCAGGCTGGACAGATATTCCTTGTCCTCTTGGGGGTTGACATGGGCACGGTCATTGCGGTCGGCCACCAACACACCGATGGGTGCATGGTCACCGTGCAGCGGCACTGCCACCATCAACGTGGCACTTTGCGCCTCATCGGGCGATCCCTGCGACCCGTCTACGATAAAAGGGGTGTCGGCTTGCAGGACGGCCTGGAACAGATCGGGCGACATGAACAAATGAGCCAGCCCAAGTTCTTGAGCCTGCCGGCTGAGGCTGCTATACTGTCGCTTTTCAATTGCCTCAACGTTTGCCGACAGAAACAGAGCTGCTCGCTGAAAACCCATCGTGCCGGTGGCAATATCTACGATATTTTGCAGCGCATCTTCGGACTTGAGATCGTGAACCGTGCGACTGACCTGGTATAGGGCGCGCGCGCTGACGAGTTGCTCTTGCAGCTTGGACTCTTGGTCTCGATACCACCGATATTGTCGGCGCATCGAATAAGCCACATACGACAGCAAAGCCATCTCGACCAGCACCACCCACAGAGTATGCCAGCCGGCTTGAGAAATGCCGAACGCCAGCCCCAACCCAACCAATCCGGTGAGCAGGGCGCCAGGCAGCCCAAAACGGATGGCTGATGTGATGATCAGGCTGGCATACAACAGATCAATTGCCAGATCACAGGCCCCAAAAAAGGTCTGCCCCAGAACGATGTTGGACACCTGGATCAGGATGCTCCACAGCCAGGAGACACCCGGCCGACGCACCCGCCAGGTAAACAGGGCATTCAGAGCCACCCCCAACCCGACGGTCACTCCGCCGAGCAGCGGATCGGGCGTGTCGCCAAAGATCAGGTACAGGGCAGCGACGGCCCACAGCAGCCAGCGCGCATAAGCCAGGTCGCGTTCGGCTGGTTCGCGCCGTTGCTCTGCCGATGGGTCGAGCAAGGCAGCCCAGATAGAATGTGGGCGCGCCGGATCATTCGGAGACATACTCATTCACCCGGTCTTGCAAAAACGTTTGCACACCATCCCAATGCGTGCCGTGCCAGTACACCCGGTCGCAGGCGCAGCAGTGATAAAAATGTGCTTGAGTGGCCCAGACATACGGCGGCACTCGCTCGCGAGCCAGAGCGGGCGGCATCTCTTCCAATACCGTATTGCACTGCGAGCAGCGTGTTTGTCCATGCGAAATGCCCAGTGAGCGACGCACCTGATCGAGTTGGTCGCTCAATGTCTGGCCGGATAGCAGCAAACAACGAATCCCCTTGCGCTGCGCCATACCGCGATCCCGTGTCAAGACCACGCGCTCTTGCGCCCGGGCCAGGGCGGCAATTTCAATGTCGCTGCGGTCGCCGGCATAGAGCGTGTCATAGCCCAACAGGCGCAGCCAGCGACACAGGCGGCCCAACATGGCATCGGCGATCAGGGGCGGCGGTTCATCCAATGCCTGCATGCCGAACGTCCTCAAGCATCTCTAACGCAGCCTGCCGTCCGTAAAGAACGGCGTAATTCATTCCGCGATCCTGCGGATAAACCTGGGCCATACAACTCAGCCACAGGTGACGCACCGGCGTTTGAAACGGCGGTTTGAGTTGCGAATAGCTCTGTCGGATGATCGGCTGCGCATACGGCTCGCGCCAGGCCCACATGTCGTGCACCCATATCGGGCTAAATCCCTGAAACATCTTGCGCAGGTGTGGCAGGTATTCGGCTAGCAACTCGGGCGCCGTCAAGTCATAGCGCGGGTCGTCGGCGGGCAAATAGCACGACAGGTAGGCCAGATGTGCGCCGCCATACTGATCGGGCCGCTGCATGTTGGTGTGTTCGATCACGCCGGTGAACGGAATGGACAGATCGCCGATGTTCAGCCAATACGTGTCGGAAAGGCTGCGGTCGAGCGACAGCACCAGGCACACATTGGCCAGGTATTTGATCAGAGACAGCCGGGCTGCATAGTCTGAAGGCAGGTCGGGCGCCATTTGGATCAACAGTTCTGGCGACGTGGTCACCAGAACACGGTCAAAAGGATAAAATTCCCCATTGACCCGCAAGCCGGCAGCCCGGTCCGACTCGATGACGACCTCTTGCACCGGAGCGCGGGTGTGAATTTGCACCCCGTTTTGGGTCAGGTGGTGTTCCCAGGCATCAATGGCCTGCCCAAAACCGCCGCGCAAATAGCCCAGCCGTTCTTCCTGACCGCGCCCTCGTGAGCTGCCGCGCAGCTTGAGCTTGTTCCAGATCCATACCGCCGCCACCTGATCGGCATAGGGGCCAAACTTGGTGCGCAGCATGGGCTGCCAGACTTTTTGATAGACGCCTGCGCCGGCTATGCGGATCAGCCACTCGCGGGCGGTGATCTCTTCTAACCGCTGCCAGCGGCGCACCCGGCGGGCCGCCAGGTAGAGCAGCCCCAGGCGCACTCGCTCCACCAGGCTGAGGTGAGAAAATCGCAGCAAATCCAGCGGCGTGCTAAGGCGGTAGATGCGGTTGGCGTAAAAGCCGTTTGAGGTGGGCAGCCATTCCATGAGATGGCCCAACTCCAACCGTTCGATCAATTCCACAATGGCCCGGTCGCTGGTGAACAGGTGATGGTAAAACTTTTCGAGATAGACCCCGTTGACCCGAAACGACCCGGCCAGCCCGCCCACACGGTCGTCGCGCTCAAAAATGGCGCACGAAACATCGTCCCCTGCTGAAATCAGCGTATCGGCTGCACTCAGCCCGGTGACGCCGCCACCCACAATCGCCACACGCATCGCTGCACCTCACCCCGCGTTTAGCCCTGATGCGGCTGAGAACGCGCCTGCCTGGATTGAGCGGATTTGTTGGATTGGGCCTGAAATTCAAGCATCGTACTGCGAAATTCGCCGCCATAGCGGGACCAGGATGCCCGCGCCTCGAGCGGCGAGGCCCAAATGATGGCCCGCTGTGTCGTGCCGTCGTGTCGGGCAATCTCTTTGATCGCCGGCAATTTTTGCGTGGCCCAATAGATCAACCCGATGACGCCGGCCAGGGCCAGCAGCGGAGCGAGCAATCCCCCGATCAAACCCTGCGCGGCATCTCGCGGCGCGGCCAGCCATTGCGCCAACACTTGCTCATGTTCTTTCATGCGCCTGCTCCCTCCTCTGTATGTTCAACCAGGTCTTGCCACACCTGCGGGTCGACCAACGTCGCCTTTAAGCCATGCGCCCGGCTGAACTGAAATGCCAGCAACTTGCCGGTCAACAAGTAGGTCAGACCGGCGCCCAGCATGACGGCACAAATTCCGCTGCCCAAAATCAACCCGCCGACAAAAGCAACTCGTCGAACCATAAACGACCTCCACATCAAATCAACCCAAAGCAACTCAATTGACTATATCACATCTTGAGACTGCCGTCAATCTGACCGGTCATTCTTCCCTTGACTCTTTGCCTGTCATTCCAAAGAATGATATAATCAACGTCACTGGTCAACCGGCTCACCGATCAATCGGCTCAGGCCTATGCTTGTTTCTGGCGGTGCGTGACAAGATGAACACTGTGACGCTCAACCCTCAGGCTCAATACATTCTCGGCGCAGACATTGGCGGCACCAAACTGGCTACTGTTCTGATGTCTCGCGATGGTCGTTTGATTCACAAAGTGCGTTTGCCTACCGAAGCGCATCGTGGATCGGCGTATGGCGTGGCGCGGCTGATAGATATGCTGCGTCAAAATCTGGCCGAAACCGGCGTTGCCCCATCGGATGTGATGGGCATTGGCGTGGCTTGCGGCAGCCCGATGGACGCCGAACAGGGCATCATCCTCGGCCCGCCTAACCTCAAGACCTGGAACCCGGTGCCGATCAAGTCGCTGCTAGAGGCCGCGCTGGGCCTGTATATTCAACTGGAAAATGATGCCAATGCCGGGGCTTTGGCCGAATGGCTGTGGGGCGCCGGCAAGGGGTATCAGAATGTGGCCTATTTGACGATGGGCACCGGCATCGGCGGCGGGCTGATTTTGGATGGGCGGCTGTATCGCGGCGCCAACGGCAACGCCGGCGAGGTGGGACATATGCGTGTGGTGCCGCAGGGTGGGCCGCTATGTGGCTGTGGCAAGTTGGGTTGTCTGGAGGCCTTTTGCTCCGGGCCGGCCATTGCCCGCCGCGCCCAAGAATCGGTTCAACAAAGCCCTGCCGATGCCGCCGCGCTGATCGAGCTAGCCGGCAGTGTCCAGGCTGTGTCGGCCGAGCATGTCTTTGCCGCCGCCCGGCAGGGCGATCCGTTGACGCTGCGCCTGGTAGATGAGACCGCCCTCTATTTGGGGGTAGGCCTGGCCAACTTGATTCAGATCATCAACCCACAGGTGATTGTACTGGGCACCATCGCCACCGAACAAGGCAACTGGTTTCTGGATCGGGTGCGCCAGGTGGCGCGTCGCGAAACCTGGCCGCAAATGTTTGAGGTGGTACAAATTTTGCCTTCGCCGCTGGGCAACCAGGTGGGCGATTATGGCGCGATCAGCATCATCTTGCAAAACTTGATTTGATTGACAAAGGAGTCTGCCATGCTGGTTTACGAACGAATGACCCATCATCCCATCACCGTCCCGCCCGATACGTCCATCTCGGCTGCACTGGATTTGATGCGCAAAGAAAAAGTGCGGCGTTTTCCGGTGTTGGACAGAAAAAATCAAAAACTGGTCGGCATTGTCACCGAAAAGGACCTGCTGTACGCTTCACCTTCGCCGGCCACATCATTGAGCATCCACGAGATTCATTATTTGCTCTCCAAAGTCACGGTCGAACAGATTATGTCCAAAAACCTGTTCCTGACCACCGAAGACACTCCCATTGAAGAAGCGGCGCGAATGATGGTAGACCATAGCATCGGCGCGTTGCCGGTGATGCGCGGCGATGTTCTGGTGGGCATTATCACCGAGACCGACCTGTTCAAGGTCTTTATCGAGATGTTTGCCGCCCGCCAGGAAGGAGTGCGGCTGACCGTGTTGGTGCCGGAGAAAAAAGGCGAGTTGAATCGCATCACTCAGGTCATTGCCGAATTGGGCGGCAACATTGTTTCGCTGGGCACTTTTTTGGGCGAAAATATGAGCAACCGCTTGCTGACGATCAAGGTTTCGGATGTGGAGCGAGAGACGCTGACTCAACATCTCAGAAACATTGGCATCCAGATTGTGGATGTGCGTTCCTGTGAGCTGGTCAAGTCGTGCTGAGCGCAGGCGACGACGTTTTGGTCAATTCGGCCAACACCACGGTGGCATAACATCCCGCAGGCAGCTCGAACGAGACCATCACGCCCTCGTCATACCAGACGTGGACATTTTGCAAGGGAAAACGCAGGGGGCGACGGGCCCCTTTGACCTGAATCCGTCGCCAGTGTTCGACGGTCAGACCTTCCTGGTTCCACACCTGTTGCTCCATCTCGCCGGGCCGCCCCTGCGCCCAGGTCAGCTTGTAGCCATACAGAGGCCCCGACGGACTGATCTCCAGCCGGTCTGCGCGGGGCTGCTCTGTATGAGGGTCTTGGACCAAAAACACGGCTCCCCGGTCGTGCAGCCAGGCCAGGTCGCCCTCTTGCAGGCGACCCAGAGCGGATAGGCGGTCGGCCAGCAGGCGATTGAACAGATCGCTTTGATAGGCCGAGATGAAAAAATCGCGCATCTTGAAAGGAACGGCCCGCGCTGCTCGCGCCACATCGTGCGGATGGGCGATCAGGCTTTGAAGCACCCGCCGTTCCAGCGACATGGCATGTGGCCAGGCCTCCAGCGCATCGGCCAGACGCCCTTCTTCATAGCACCAGCGAGCATATTGAACGCGCGGCGTCTCGGCCGGGTGTGGCCGCCCCACCAATTGTTGCACCAGCGAGGCGTCATCGCCCAGCACCAGGGCCCGTCCCAATTGGTGTGTGTCGCCGCGCAGGCCGAACCGTTGCTCGCCAAACCAATTAGGCACGCCATGCTGCGTCAGCACATCGAGGATGCGGCGGGCCTGCGGCAGCGCATCGGGCGCAACGCCGCGCACGCGGATGGTAAAGCGGTTGCCTCGCAGGTGGCCGATCTTGAGCTTGTTGGTGTGACGGGCTGCCTCCAGGATGTGGATGCCGGGCAGGGCCAGGCGGTGTACGGCTTTGAGCGGTACATTGCCCACCGAAATGGTCTGCACCGTCACTGCGTGGGCATCCTTGAGGCCGGCATAGCCTACCGCAGCCGACTCGATGCCCAAAGCGCGAGCGATCTGCTGCACTGCCTCAAATGTCGAAAGCCCATCCTTGCGCAGGGTGATATAGGTATGCTCGCCATGCCCGGCCGGCCTGTAGAGAGGAATTTCCTCGACCACAAAATCGGCATTTTCCGTCTTGATCTGCCCGCCAATGCCGGCCATGTTGCTGGTCAGAAAAGGCCGCTGGGACCCGACCTGGATCAACGATTCGCTAGCAGGCTGTCGGAGATCCCCGGGCGGTGGGGTGTTCCCGAACAAGTTCGGGATTCCGACATGCTCAAGTGGGGCAACGAGTAGCCTCTTCGACAGGCTGCCAGAGTCCGATTCCTGAAATAAAGACCCGGTTTCACTACACATTGTAGAACCTCTTTTTCTCAATAGCCATCAACACAATTTCGTGTATCGTCGCAATCTATGTCAAACCAACCATCGAACCTCAATTGGACAAGCGAATATCGGCGGTGGATCACCTATGCTGTTTTGACCGCGTTGGTGTGCTGGGCCATACTCTGGGGGGTGGTCTGGCTGCCGGTCAATCGGTTTACACTGGGCGTTTTCTTTGTGGCCCTGGCCGGTGCCATCTCTGGCACGCTGATGCCCGCCGCTGCGTATTTGAATGTGCGTTTTGCCACCGGTCGGTCGGCCCGAGTCTATCGCCATCGCGCGATCCGTCAGAGCCTTCAAGCCGGGGTGTTTGTCAGCATTGCCGCCTGGCTGCAAATGCTGCGCGTGCTGGATATGACCATTGTCCTGATTCTGGTGGGGGTATTGGTGCTGCTGGAAACTTTTTGGCTGACCCGCGATCAGCAGCCTCCCCCTGGCCCCACACCCGGAGAATAGAATTCCAATGTTATCAGAGATACCTTCAGAGATGCCCTCACGTGAACAAGCTCTGCGCAGCCTGCCGGCCATAGACCAGGTGCTGCGTCAACCCGATGTGCAGGCCTTGCTGCCGGAATATGGACATGCTTTGTTGACGCAGGCAGCGCGGCAGGCCGTAGACCAGGCACGGCAAGACATTCTGGCCGGACAGCCATGTCCGTCATTGGCGCAGGTGGTCGCGCAGACGGTTCAGACATTCAAACTGCTGTCCCGCCCCAGCCTGACGCCGCTGATCAATGCCACCGGCGTGGTTATTCACACCAATCTGGGGCGCGCGCCCTTGTGTGCCGACGCGCTGGCGGCGATGGCTGCTGTCGGTGGCGGCTATAGCAACCTGGAGTATGACTTGCAGGCCGGCGAACGCGGCTCGCGCTATGTGCATGCCGAAGACCTGCTATGCCGGTTGTGCGGCGCCGAGGCCGCTCTGGTGGTCAATAACAATGCGGCAGCCGTGCTGCTGGCCCTAAGTGTGCTGGCACGCGGCCGCGAGGCCATCATTTCGCGCGGCCAACTGGTCGAGATCGGCGGCGGGTTTCGCATCCCCGATGTGATGAAACAGAGCGGCGCCCGTCTGGTCGAGGTTGGCACGACCAACCGCACCCACCTGCGCGATTATCAGCAGGCCATCGGGCCGGATACCGGCCTGATCATGCTGGCGCATCAAAGCAACTTTCGCATCACCGGTTTTACTGCCCAGGTTTCGGCAGCCGAGTTGGTGGCCTTGGGCCGTGCGCATGGGCTGCCGGTGTATAAAGACCTGGGCAGTGGCACCTTGATGCCGACAGAACGGTACGGCCTGGTACACGAACCGACCATTCAAGAAGTCATGGCCGCCGGCGTAGATCTGGTTTCGTGCAGCGGCGACAAGCTGTTGGGTGGGCCGCAGGCCGGCATTTTGCTGGGGCGAAAGGACATCATTGCCCGGCTGCGCGATTTTCCATTGACCCGCGCCCTGCGCGTGGACAAGACCACGCTGGCCGGATTGCAGGCTACGCTGCTGCACTATATCAAAGGAGACGTCGAGCAGGCCATTCCGATCTGGCGCATGATCGCCGCCCCTCTAGACGAGTTGGAGCATCGCGCCCGCCGCTGGGCCGCCGCGTGGCAGGCTGATGGTTTGTCCGTGCGCGTCCTGGAAGGTCGCTCGGCGGTGGGCGGCGGTAGCCTGCCCGGCGAAACCCTACCGACCTGGTTGGTGGGCATCGCCGGCCCGCCCGATGCGCTGGCCGCCCGCCTGCGCGCAGGTCATCCGCCGGTGATCGCCCGCATCGAGAACGACCTGGTCTGCCTGGACCTGCGCACCGTGCTGCCTGAACAGGAAACCGATTTGTTGACGGCGGTCCGCGTCGCCGCCCGGTAGGGCAGGGCTTGCCCTTGCCCCGTCAGGGCGAGCGCAAGACTCGCCCCTACATTTTTGTTCGTTTTGATGCGGGTGCGCCCAGAAAAATGGGGGGAAACAGGATGTCACAGGAAAGAATCCGGGGCATACCGGCCGCGGATCGCAATCTGACTCTGGATAAAGAACGTCCTTTAATCTTGATTGTCGAAGACGACCCCAATATCTCGGACATGTTGATCACGTTTTTGCGCACCAAGCAATACCGCGCCATCGCCACCCCATTTGGCGGCTCGGTGGTCGAGATTTGCCAGAACCACAGCCCGCATCTGATTTTGCTGGACATCAACCTGCCCGACGTGAACGGATACGAAGTCTGCCGCCGGCTGCGCGACAACCTGGCCACCCGCAACACGCCGATCATTTTTTTGACCCAGAAAAATCAGCGCGATGACAGAATTGTCGGTCTGGACAGCGGCGCCGACGATTATATCACCAAGCCGTTTGACATGGAAGAACTGCGTTTGCGCATCAACAATGCTATGCGGCGAGCGCGCTACCAGTCCAGCATCGATCAGGCATCGGGGCTGCCCAGCGGCCCGCTGGTGGAAGAGCAACTCAAGACGCTGCTCTACCGTCAGGACTGGGCATTGATGGTTGTGGGGGTGGAGAATTTTAGCTGTTTCACCGGCGCCTATCGTCACCTCAAAGACAAATTTGCCAGTTATGTGGCGCAGCTCTTGCGCCAGACGGTGGACGAGATCGGCGGCGGCGATGATTTTGTTGGCCGGGTCGGTACGGTGCAGTTTATCATTATCACCGACCCGGCGCGGGTGATGCGTCTGCGGGCGCGGATGGATCGGGTGTTCAGGATGGCCATGGACCCGTCTGGTTCCTCTGATGCGCCGCGGCCGGTCACGGCGCAGCTCTACCTGTCGTTTGGGGTGATCACCGCCGCCGATGGCCCTTTTGGCGATGTGCGTTCGCTGGCCGAAGCCGTCATGCGCTCACGACATCACACTCCCCCGCAGCGCACCGAGCTGTGACATGTAAATTCGGCGAATCTCTTGAAACATCTGACAGTATTCGGGTGTGGCATAATCGGGATAGCTCCACGGCCAGGGGCGAAAAGCCTTGTCGCGGTATTGCAGGGTGACTTCGGCATAAATGCCCTGCCCGATATAGATGCGGTGCCCGTGATTTTTGGTGGTGGCCAGCACCAGTTTGGCGCGGCAGACATAGCCGGCATCCAGGTTTACCTGCCGCCTGCCCTGCGTGACCCAACGCTGCTCCAATTCGTTAGTGCGCACCTTGATGCCGGCCAGATCGCCGGGGTCAATCAACCGGGCAAATGTCCATACCCGTCGCACCAGCCCGGCGCCAAATTCGGGAGCATAGTAGGGTGTGTGATCAAAGGGCAGCAGCGCGCTTTCAAAATCAATGTGTCCCCATTCGGCCACCAAAGCCGAGCGGGCTTGCTGTAAAATATCGTCGTTTGGCGCAAACGCGCTGACGATCAGCTTGACCGGCTGCGGGGGTTTGGCTGTACCCATCTTGTGCCTCCTCGTTTACCCCACCCGCACCGTGCTGACGCCGTAGGCCGGCATCTGGACGGTCAGGCAGTTTCCCTCCAGGCGAGCGCCATTGGCCTCCAACGGCCTTTCCAGGGTGTCGGTCTCTATGGCCGACACACCCACTGGCAGCAGCCCGGCGGTCAGTGTCACCCGCGCCTCGGTGGAGCATCCTTCCACTTCGACCAGGCGCAGCACCATCGCCCGGCCGCATTGACTCTGTTTGATTGTCCCTAACCGCACGTTGGTCGGCTCGACCGACACCAGCGCCGCCGACGACGGCAGATCGCCAGAGTGAAACCCGCAACTGCTGACCACCAGCGGAATGTTGATCTGCTCGGCGGCCTGCATGGCTTGCCCCACCGACCAGCCGGCCGGGTGCGGAACGAGGGCGTATTCGATGAGATGCTCGCCGAGATCGGGCAGTGGATCGGGGTCTATGCTGGCCCGCATCAGGGTCAGGCTAAGGGTGCCTTGCTCCAGGCTGTGCCCATATTTGGATGTGTTGACCAGCGTCACGCCGCCGCCATCGGCCTCGCCGACATCAGCCCATCGCTGCGCCACCACTTCTTCGCCGCTATTCAAACTGCGAAGGATGGAACCGTAGGGAATCTCGTAGCGGGCCTGCGCCTCTTGAGCGGCCAGCGGAAAGCGCACGCGCAGGTTGGGGATGCCCGCCGGGCTGCCGATTTCGCGCCAGTCTACCCGCAGCCTGAAATCCAGATGCGGCATGCCCTGGCGCAGGGTGATGTCCAGTTCCAGTTTCGAGTTGGACACCGTGCGCGTCCAACGGAATGTGCGCACATACGGGCCGCCGTGGATTTGCTTCAACATGCCGCCGTCTATCAGGTCTTGCTGGGTCAAAAACGGGCCGATCACCCAGGCGGTCATGCCGATATGCCCCTCGATGCTGTATTGCAAAATGCCGCTCAAATCGCCTTGCGGCACCCACTCACGCCCGTTGCGCCGATCAACCAGGCTGATCAGGCCGCCGGAGGCCGGGTCAAGTTGCGCCCGCAGCCATTCGTTTTCCAGCACAAAATCGTCCGGCATAATCTTGCGCCAGTTGCCCAGCATGCCGGCCCATGGATCGCCCACCTCGGCAGCGTCCAGGCCCAGTTCGGCCAGGCGATCCGAGATGCAAACGGCGCGATAGCCCAATGCCGGCACCTCAATCGGAAAGGCCACACGCACAAAAGTGTGTCCCCAATAGCGGCCTTCTTCCAACACCTGAACGCGGCAGGGTGGCAGCCCTTCGGTCGTCATCACCAGGCTGTCCTTGTTGAGTTTGACATCCCACAGGGTGGCCTCGATCACCTCGCGACGCGGGTAAGGCAGCGGGTTCCAGATCATCAAGGCCTGCTCGCCGGCTGCGGCCGCGCTGAACGCCGATTCGTCACCGCTGCCGCTGGCAAAGCCCACGCCCGCGCCGAGAGCTGTGTCATCGGGCGTTTCGCCTTTGGGGGTGAACGAACGGCGCAGCGATTCGGTATCTATGTGCTCGGCCAGCGCGCGCAGGGCGCAGGTGCGCGCCATCGCCGCGGCGGCCTGTGTCTCTTGGGCCTGGCCCAGTGTATAGTGGCGCGTCTCGCGCACGCCCGAACCGGGCAGAATGTCGTGGAACTGGTTGAACAGGTGCCCCCGCCAGGCCTCGTCGAGGTTTTGCTGCGGATAAGGCACGCCGGCCAGGCGATGGCCCAACAGCGCGGCAGCTTCGGCGGCATAGAGCAGGTTTTCGCCGTGACGGTTGGCCCACTTTTGGCGCGCCTGCGAGGTATAGCAGCCGGTAAAGACAAAATTGCGCTCGCCGACCACCTCAGGCAGGCGGATGGCGTTTTGTTCGGCATATTCAAAAAACTCGCGCAGGGCGGCGCAGCGCACTTGCGGAAACACCGGCCAGGTGTTCAGTTCGCCGATGCGCCGCAGATCGCGACGGGTGGGGCCGCCGCCGTGATCGCCCACGCCGTACAACACTGGCATCTGTCGAAGGCCGGTGGACAGCGAAAACTCGATCATCGGCTTGACGATCTGCGGGCGGATGGCGCACATATACCAGGTGACATCGTTAAACGTCAACAGACGAGAGCCGTCTGGCCCGATCCACCAGTAGAGGTGCGGTCCGTGGCTGCCCCGACAGTGATAATAGTGGCGCACCCCGCCGCGCGCCAGCAGGGTGGGCAGCGTGGCCGGGTGGCCAAAAGTGTCCGGCTCAAAGGCCACTGTCACATCCTCAGGCTTGAGGCCAAATCGCTGCTCCATATACTCGCGGGTGTACAGCAGGTGTCGGCTGAGGCTCTCGCCGCCGGCCATGTTCTTGTCGCCTTCTACCCACTGGCTGGCCGTGACCTCCCACCGTCCCTCGGCGATGCGGTGTTTGATCTGTTGAAACATTTCGGGATTGTATTTTTCGATCAGGCGATAGGTCGAGGCCTGGCTTTGCGAATAAACAAAGTCGGGAAACTCGTCCATCAATTGCAGCATGGTCTGAAAGGTGTCGTGGGTGACGGCGACGGTTTCCGGCCAGCTCCACATCCAGTTCATGTCAATGTGGGCGTGGCTGACGCACAAGAGGGTGTATTGTTTGGCGGCCGGGGTCAACGGCGACAGAATGGCCTCGGCCAGGGCAAGCAGGTCGAGGCGGCCGCGTTGGAGTTGATCACAGGCCAGGCGACCAGCCTCCAGGATCAAAGGCTGCCAGGTTTCGGCTCGATCGGGATGAGCCAGGCAGAGCTGGCGGGCAAATTCAAGCTGGGCGGTCAACCGCTCGACTGCGGCGGTCTGAGCCAGGCATTGCAGAGATTCGGACAGGTTGGAAAATTGGGCTGTAAACGAGGTCATGGGGTTTCTCCTTTGAAAATGAGCAAGACCAGGTTGCCGGTTTGGGGCAGACAGGCCAAGTATAACATATTTGATGAAAACGGCACAATTCGACTGCTGGGGTGTTTCGTGCTATAATTTTGCCCGGTCTGTCGAGATTACAATTTGCATAAAAATTGAATTTTCGCACAAATTTGAAAGAGGCTGTGTTGAACGATATTTTGCTGGGCATTATCACCATCGTCGGTCTGGTGGCCGGCATCACATTGCACGAGTTTTCTCACGCCCTCTCGGCCGATCTGCTGGGCGATCCGACGCCGTCGGCGCAGGGCCGCCTCACGCTGAACCCCATCGCGCATTTTGACCCGATTGGCGCGCTGATGATCTTGTTCAGCGCGTTTTCGTCGTTTGGTTTTGGTTGGGGCAAGCCGGTGCAGGTCAGCCCGCTCTATTTTCGTTTTGGCCCGCGCGTGGGCATGGCTATCACGGCCATAGCCGGCCCCTTTGCCAACCTGGTGCTGGCCACCTTGTGCGCCGCGCCGATCCGCATCATGATGGCTTTGGGGATAAGTATCTCGTATGAAGTGTGGCTGATTCTGATCGTGATCATCAGCGTCAATATCGGGTTGGCTCTGTTCAACATGCTGCCCATCCCGCCGCTGGACGGATTCAGCGTGCTGCGGGGCGGAGTCAGCCTGATTCCTACCCGCTGGGGCTATCAACTGGGCTATTGGCTGGATCGGTTTGAGCCTTATGGCTCGGTGGTGTTTCTCCTTGTGGTCTTTGGTGGCCGCCTGTTGCCAGGTGGCAGCCTGGTTGGCCTCGTCCTAGGGCCGCTGCACGGTTTGCTCATGTCGTTGATTCTGGGGATGGGTTAATGTCGGGTCGCCTGATCGAGCGGGCGTGGTATCGCACCCGCCAGTTTATCGGCTCGCTGCTGGCCCGTGTGCGCCCCGATGAACGCCAGCTGATCGCGGAGCAACTTGCTCCGGCGCAGGTGGCCTTGTTTGAGCGCATGCCGCGTCGCGATCAACGTCACTGCCTGGATGTGTTTCACACGTTGCGCCAGGCGGGTCACAATGATGTGTCGCTGTTGCAGGCGGCATTGCTGCACGATGTGGGCAAGGCCGGGCAAGGCCTGAACCTGTTGTATCGTACCTTTATCGTTCTAATGCGTTATGTTGCGCCATATCAGTTTGAGAGACTGGCCGCCGATGGGCGCGGCTGGAGGGCGCCGCTGGCCGCGCATGCCCGGCATGCGGCCGTTGGCGCAGAACTGACAGCGCAGGCGCACGGATCGGTCGACGTGGTGTGGTTGATCCGGCATCATCATTCGCCGGTTGGCTCAGGGCCAGACGACGCGCCGCTCCAGGCGCAGTTGGCGGCCTTGCAGTGGGCCGACGAACAACATTGAACGGAGGAAATATGGCATCGAAACCCTGCATCACCATCATCGGCACCGGATTGATCGGCTGCTCGATTGGTATGGCTCTGCGCAAGGCCCGCAACACCGAACTGGAGATTGTCGGCCACGACCGCAACCCCGAACAGGCCGGATTGGCCCGGCGCATCGGCGCGGTAGACAAGATCGAGCGCAACCTGATCTCGGCCTGCTCTCAGGCCGACATGATTGTGCTCACCATCCCGGCATCGGGCATCCGCGAGACGCTAGAAATCGTGGCCCAAGACCTCAAGTCAGGCTGCGTGATCACCGACACAGCCAGCGTCAAGGTTCAGGTGTTGGAATGGGCCGACTCGATTTTGCCCCCGACGGTCAGCTTTGTGGGCGGCGATCCCATCCTGTTTGGCGACGAGGCCGGCATTGACTCGGCGAGCGATACATTGTTCAAAGGCAAACTGTACTGCCTGGTTCCGTCGGCCAAGGCCAGCGGCGAAGCGGTCAAGCTGGTCACCGATATGGTGGCCTTGCTGGGGGCCGTTCCGCATTACATTGACCCGTATGAACACGATGGGATGATCGGCGGCACCGAGCATCTGGCTGACATTATGGCCGTCACCCTGTTGGGCGCGCTGTCGGCGTCGGGTGGCTGGCGCGATATGCGCCGTCTGTGCGGAGCCACTTTTGATCGCGTGACCTGTTTTTCGGTAGACGACGCCCAAGAGTATCGAGACCGCGCTCTGCTCAACCGCGAGAATGTGCTGCGCTGGATGGACACGCTGCAAGATGAAATCAGCCGTTTTCGCGGCCTGATCCAGCGGCAAGATCAGGCCGGCATTGAGGCCTATTACACCAGGCAGATGCAAGAGCGGCGACAGTGGTTGCAAGACCAGGCCACTCAAAACTGGGATCAGGCGCCCAGCCAGGAAAAACTGCCTACAGCCGGGCAAATGTTTGGCGACATGTTCTTTGGCGGCTGGATTCGCAAACGGACCGAGCGTTGAGTCTGAAACTGAAACCTGACATCCAACATCGAGTCAATACCTGGATTGTCTTGATCTTGTGCGGCATCGCCTTTGGGCGCGGTGTCTATGGCCTGGGAGGGCAGAGTTTGTGGTGGGATGAAAGCCTGAGCCACTATCGAGCTACCCGGCCTGTGGCTTGTATCCTGACCAACCGGATTGATTTTCCGGCTGGTGAAATCGTGGTTTCGTCGGTGGATAATCACCCGCCCTTGTATTTTGTGCTGCTGCGCGGCCTGATCCTGGTGGGAGGAGACAGCGAGTTTACGCTGCGCTTTCTTTCGGTCGCCGCGGGTTTGTTGATCATTCCTCTGTTGTACCGCTATGGCGCATACCTGTTCGGCTCTGGCAGTGGCATTTTGGCGGCCTGTTTGGGCGCGTGCTCGCCTTTTTATCTATGGTATCAACAAGAAGCGCGGCCTTATATGCTGGCCACCTTGATGACGCTGCTGTCATGCTATGCGTTGTTGCGTTTGCTAGGCGATCCGGGCAGGTCGGCGCGTTGGGGTTGGGTGTATGTGGTCAGTGTGGTCGCCATGCTGACCACTCATTATTATACATTTCTGATCTTGCCGGCGCAGGCCGGCATGTGGCTGATTGGCCGGGCGCAGCGGCAACGGCGGCTGCGATGGTTTTTGGGATTGGCTGGGGGCATCGCCGTCGCTCTATTTGTCTGGAGCTGGTCAACGACGCCTCCGCCCGGCGACGGAGGCGGATATCGCACCCTGTCGCTGGTTGAACTGTGGCGCGATGTGCTGCAAGCCTTTACGCTGGGGCTTTCGGGCGATGCGCTGGCCGGCATTTTGCTTGCTGTCGTCGTTTTGGTGATAATGGCGAGCGTGTTGCTGATCGCACAACGGCAGGTACCGCGCGTCTATGCCTGGTTTGTGGTGATGGGCTTTGCGGTGCCGGTGATGGCCATGTTTTTGTTTTCGCTGGTGCGACCGGCCTATCTGGGGTCGCGGCACGTGATGTTTGCCAGCCCTTTTTACTATGTGCTGCTGGCCGCCGGCGTTTCGATGGCGCGCGGCATTGATCTGAATCGCCGATTCAAGTTGATCTGGCCGTGTGGCAGCCTGTTGGCGATCATCCTGGCCGGTATGTTGATTTCCAATTGGAATTATCGCCTGGATCCGCGATACGTCAACGAAGATCACCGCAGTTGGGGACGTTACCTCAGCGAGCATGTGCGTCCCGATGACATTGTCTTTGTCGTTCCGGCGCCGGTCTTTGATCTGTACACCTATTACACGCAGAGCGATGCCCGATGGATCGGCCTACCCCAACTCGGTCAATCGGCCAGTCAGATCAGCAATATGGTGGCCCGCCTGGCCGGGCAGTATGATCGCATCTGGGTGGCTTTTTCTTCCACGCCGGGCTGGGCCAATATCGATCAGGTTGTGATGTGTTGGCTGGAAGAGCATGCTCATCGTGTGTCGCTGGTTTCTTTTGATAGCTCGACAGTGACCTTGCAGGCGCACACTTTTTACACGCGCCTGCCTGTTATAGATGCATTGCCGCACGGCGCTCACCCGCTCGATCTGGTGTTTCAAGACCAACTGGCTCTGGCGGGGCTGCGGTTGCTAGATGAGGCAACGCCGGCCGGTCGGCCTTTGAAGCTCAGTCTCTATTGGCGTACGCTCGGTTCGCTGCCGGCCGATTACAGGCTGGCGTTGGCTTTGAAGGACGATGAAGGGCTGATCTGGGCGTCTGCCGATACCTGGCCGCTTCAGGGCGCGTATCCTACCTCACAGTGGCTGGTTGGACAACTGGTGCGCGACGACATTGACCTGGATGTGCCGCCCGGTGTGCCGGCCGGGCGCTATACGTTGACTCTTTCGGTCTATCCGGCCGATCACAGCGGGCCGGCTTTGACCGTGCGCGACGGGCAGACGGGTACCCTGCAAGGCCTGATCGTGCCGGTTGCCCAGGTTGAGATTGTGTCGGCCGGGCCACTCCAAGCGGGCGAGATGCTGGTCATGCAATCGGCACCGCGGCAGTATGGCGACATTGCGTTGGTAGGGCATCAGACAGTGCAGGGCACTTATCGACCGGGGCAGGTTTTGCTCGTTCATCTGTACTGGCAGGCCCGCCGCCGGCCACAAAATGAGCCATCTTGGAGCCTGCGCCTGACGCGGCAGAACGGTGAGGTGATCGTCTCACGCTCTATTCCGGCCTCGCCCAGATTGCCGGCCGCTCAATGGCAACAGGGCGAACTGATCTGGTCGCAGTATCGCTTTCGGGTGCCGATCCAGGCCCAAGATGGCGAATATCGCCTTGAACTGACGGCGGGCCAGGGCGCAGGAATGTGGCCGTTCAATCGCCCACTGACGCTCGGCGGGCTGCACGTTGAGGCCGACTCGGAGCAGGCCAACCTGAACATGCCGACTATGCAGCACTCGCTGGTGGTCAACCTGGGCGATCAGATCGAACTGCTGGGTTATGACTTGGAGGCCGACACGGTGCGTCCCGGCGAAGTGGTCTCTTGCACTCTGTACTGGCGGGCCATCCGGGAAATAGACCAGAATTATACCGTGTTCAACCATCTGATGGGGCAGGATGGGCAGGCCTGGGGCATGTGGGATAATCAGCCGCAGCGTGGTGCACTGCCCACCACCCGTTGGCGGCCGGGCCAGGTGGTGGCCGATCCCTATCAGATTCCCGTCGCCGCCGATGCGCCGGCCGGCCCTTTGCAATGGCATGTCGGCATGTACAACGCCCTCAACATGGCGCGCTTGCCGGTGCGCGACGAGCAGGGGCAGGTCAGCGGTGACCATATCGTGGTGATAGACATACAGGTGAAGCCTTGAATCCATTATCGAACAGCGGTCCATGTCGTTATCGAGTGCTGATGATCGCCCCCACTATGTTTTTTGCCGATTATGGCTCGCATGTGCGCATCCTGGAAGAAGCCGTCAGCCTGCGCGATTTGGGACACGATGTCACCATCCTGGCCTATCCCAACGGGCGCGACGTGGCCGGCCTGCGCGTGCTGCGCTGCTGGGGGGTGCCGTTCAACTATCGGGTGATTGTCGGGTCGTCGCGGCACAAGTTTTACCTGGATGCCATGCTCTCGCTGCGCAGCCTGCCGGCCATGTTTCAGGTCAAACCCGACCTGATCCATGCACACTTGCACGAAGGGGCCCTGATCGGCGCTGTCCTCGGCCAATTGTGGGGTGTGCCGCTGCTGTTCGATTTTCAAGGCAGCCTGACCGGCGAGATGGTGGATCATCATTTTATATCTCCTGAGAGCGTATCGTACCGTCATTTTCGGTGGTTGGAAAACCGGATCAATCACCTGGCCGATGCCGTGATCACCAGCTCGCACAATGCCCAACGGCTGTTGTGCAACGATTTCCACTGTCGGGCCGAACAGGTGCGCACCATCTCGGATTGTGTCAATCCCAACACGTTTTGTCCGGGGCTGTTGAGCCAGGCCGAGCGGGCTGCCTTGCGCGCCGAATATGACATTCCTGCTCAAGCGCAGGTGGTGGTTTATTTGGGGCTGTTGGCCGATTATCAAGGCACGCCGCATCTGCTCCAGGCGGCCAGACAGGTGATCGAGCAGCGTCCTGATACTTATTTTCTTGTTTTTGGCTTTCCGGGCGTGCCGTTGTATCAAGAGATGGCGCACAGCCTGGGCATTGCGCACCGCGTGCGGCTGCCCGGCAGCGTGCCTTATGAACAGGCGCCGCTGCGATTGGCTCTGGGTGACGTGGCTGTGGCTCCCAAGCTGTCGGCCACCGAGGGCGCCGGCAAAATTTTGAATTATATGGCCATGGGATTGCCTACCGTGGCCTTTGATACGCCGGTCAGTCGCGAGTACCTGGGCGAATATGGCCTCTATGCCGAGCGCGGCAATGTGGACAGCCTGGCCGACAAGTTGCTGGTTGCTCTGCAAGACCCGGCGGCAGCGCAAAGGCGCGGAGAACTGGGACGCAAGCGCATTTTGGAGCATTATACCTGGCGGCAGGGCGCGCAACAGATCGTCGAAGTGTACGATCAAATCTGCCAGAGCCGGGTCAGGTCTTTGGCGGCGCGGCGCGTGCCGGTGAGCCGTCCATCTGAAATCAAGTAAAAGGTACTGGGGTATGTGGGAGCGTTTGAAAGAATTTTATCAATTCCGCGATTTGTTGTTCAACCTGGTGGTGCGCGATCTCAAGGTGCGCTATAAAAACTCGGTGTTGGGTATCTTGTGGTCGTGGCTCAACCCTCTGTTTATGATGACTGTGTACACAGTGGTGTTTACGGTGATGCAGTCGGGCAGCGGCGTGGTGCCGCAGGGCCAATTTCCGGCCTTTGTGTTGTGCGCCCTGCTGCCCTGGAACTTTTTCTCCAGCTCGGTGATGCAGTCTATTGGCAGCATCGCAGACAATGCCAACCTGGTTAAAAAGGTCTATTTTCCGCGCGAGATGTTGCCCTTGTCGGTGGTACTGTCCAACCTGGTCAATTTCGGTGTGGCGTTGCTGGTGCTGTTTCCCATGCTGCTCTTGTTCGGGGTGCGCCTGACTCCATGGGTGTTGATGTTGCCGGCCATTATTCTCATCCAGGCCATGTTTACCACCGGCGTAGCTCTGCTGCTCTGCACGTTGAACGTCTTTTATCGCGACACTCGGGCGATTATGGATGTGGGCATTATGGCCTGGTTTTTTGTCACGCCGATCTTTTACCCTATCACCATTCTGCCTCAGCATAAAGAAATCTGGGGTATGACCGCTGACATTCACCGCCTGACCCGCATCATCAATCCGATGGCCTCGCTGGTGGCCGCGTATCATGACATTTTGTTCTATGGCCGGCTGGTGGGGCCAGACTTTTTGGCGCGCACAGCGCTGACTTCACTGGTGGTTTTGATGGTGGGATATGCTGTATTTGCCCGATATAGCAAGTTGTTCGGTGAAGAAGTCTAAGGAGACAGGATGAAACCACAATTTTTCATTACGGGAATTCTAGTCACCCTGATCGTGGTGATCAGCGCATTGTTGATGGCTGGCCTGTCTACGTTGGGCATTGCACTGATCGGTTGGGTGGTCAGTTTGATTTTTCCCGCTTTGTCGGTCTTTCAAGGCAGCCTGCTGGCGCTGGGCGCAGGGTTGATTACAGTATATGGTTTTGTACGTATCCTGGTCGAAACACCGTCGGCGATGTCGCATGTTCAGGACGAGGATTGGGATGAGGATGAGGATGAGGATGAGGATGATGAACCGCCCATTGTGCGCTGGCGACGAGAACGACCAGTGCCGGTGTCGCCTTCTGTTCAGACCAAAAAGACACGCAAATGAACGATGAACGTGCCATATATCGCGGACGCCCCAGCTATGTGTGGCAGGCCGGGCAAGAGCGACGGCTGGGTATGGTGCGGCAGGCTGTGCCGCTGCAAGATTGTCGCATCCTGGATGTAGGCTGCGGGCTGGGGATGTATACTGATGCCTTTTTGAGATACTCGAATGAGGTATATGGTATCGAAATCGAGCATGATCGGGCGATGGAGGCCATTCCGCGGGCCAGGGGTATCGCCCAGGCGATTGGCGAGTCGCTGCCGTTTCCCGATTGTACCTTTGATGTGGTGTTCAGTCACGAGGTGCTGGAACATGTGTCCGACGACCGTCGGGCTATGGTCGAGATGGCGCGGGTGACGCGGCGCGGCGGCTACGTGGTGATCTTTGCACCCAACCGCCTGTGGCCCTGGGAGACGCACGGCTTTTACTGGCGCGGCCAATATCATCAAGGCAACATTCCTTTGATCAACTATTTGCCCAACCGTTGGCGAAACCAACTGGCCGGGCATGTGCGTATCTATACCAAAAAGAACCTGCTCGATCTGTGCGCCGGTCTGCCGCTGCGGGTGGCGGTGTGGTGTACGGTGTATCCGGGTTTCGACAAAGTGGCGCGGCGTATGCCGGCCATCAGTCCGGCCATTCGGGCGATCAGCTATCGCCTGGAAACCTGGCCGGGGTTCAATCGGCTGGGGCTATCGCATTTTTTGGTCATGGAAAAGGCAGAATAGAGATGCAATGTCCGGCCTGTGGCAACCAGAACAAAGCCGGGGCAAACTTTTGCGCTTTTTGCGGCTATGCGCTGGTGATTGATTCTGAATCTGAAAGCCTGTACGTCGGTCAGTTGATGGACGGGGGCGTCTATCGCATCATCCGGCAGTTGGGCAAAGGCGGCATGGGAGCGGTCTATCTGGCTGCCAACACCAAAGCCTTTGATCGCCCGTGCGTGATCAAAGAAGTGATCGAGTATTACGACGCCAACAACCCCGAAGAGCGCAAAAAGGCGGCGCAGCGATTCGAGATCGAAGCGCGCATGCTGGCGACATTGAAACATCAGGGCATCCCCGACATTTATGCCTATTTTAGCGAAAATGGGCGCAATTACCTGGTGATGGAATATATCGAGGGCCCCAACCTGGCGCAAATGCTCACCCGCCAGGAGGACAATCAAGTGATCAAGGGGCGGCCGCTCAAGGCTGAGGACGTGACCCGCTACACCATCCAGGTGTGTGAAGTGCTGAATTATCTGGAGCAGCATCAGCCGCCGGTGATTCACAACGACATCAAGCCGGCCAACATCATCCTGGACAAGAACACCGGGCGAGCGGTGTTGGTGGATTTTGGCACCGCCCGCACGCGCTATTCTCAACAATCAGCCGGGCAGCCCGGTCGCCAACAGTCGAGTCTGTATGGCACGGTGGGTTATGCCGCCCCCGAACTGTACGACGGGCAGGCCGAGCCGCGCTCTGATGTGTACGCCCTGGCGGCCACGGCCTATCACCTGCTCACCGACGACGATCCGCGCCTGCATCCGTTCCAGTTTCCCAAGATGGATGCTATCCCTGCAATGCTACGCGAGGTGTTGAACAGGGGGCTGGCTGTCAAGGTGCAAGATCGTCCCTCGGCAGCCGAGTTTGGTCGTCGGCTGGAGGCGTTGCTCAAAGAACAGGCTGCTCCCCCGCTGCCGCTGACCTTTCCGCAGAACGATCTGGCGCGCAACCGCGACGAGTTGATCTTGCTCAGCGTCAAACACTGGGCTTTTGCCGGTGAGGTGTTGTACGACGGCAGCATGGCACGCTGGCTGCGCGATGCCTTGCACGACGTCGCCGCTGCCCGCGCCGCCGAAGAATCTGTTCGCAAGTATCCCCAAGATGTCAACGCCGGGCTAGAGTATTTTATCCGCACCCTGTCGCCGCAGGCCATGCCGCAGCCGCAGCTCAAGGTGATGACCGGGCGGCTGCGTTATGACCATATGGCGGCTCCAAATGCCACCCAAAAGCTCCAGGTGCAAAATGCCGGTGGGGGATACCTCTATGGCGTGGCGAGCAGCTCGGTGCCGTGGATAGAAGTGCAGGGCCGTCTGACCTGTCCGCCGGGCCAGACGCAAGCTCTGCCGGTGGTGGTGCGCACCGAGTTGCTGACGCCGGGGCAGACGTATCAGGCACAGGTGAAAATCCAGGCCTCTGGTGCGCAGACGGCCCTGGTTCAGGTTGAAGTCAAGGTGCCGCCGGCGGTTGTTGACGTGTCGCCGGCACAGATCGAATTGGAGATGGGCAACAACAGCGGGCTGTTCACCGGGCGGGCGGCGTTTGAGGTGAGCAATCGGGGCGAGGTGCGCGCCGATTGCGCCATTGAGGGGCAGCCTGAATGGCTGGTGCTGTCGCCGGCCCGCTTTACCTGCCTGCCCAAACAGAGCCAGATGGTCGAACTGGTGGGGCGGGTGGACAAACTGCCCGATCCCCGGCGGGTCAACAGCGCGCAATTGACGGTGCAGGTGCAGGGTGGTGCGCCTCGTCCGGTGCAGGTGGTGGTGATGCCTCGTGCTCGCCGCAGCAACAAAACAACGGCCATCCTGTTGATCGGTCTGGCCGTTGTCGTGCTGCTTGGGGCAGTGGCGTGGTTTTTGATTTCGGTGTTGCCCGTTTTGCTGCAATTGCTGGTGATCTGATCAAAGGGCAGGCGCAAGGCCTGCCCCTACGGACGTGGCACCAGGGCATTGAGCAAGCCATCATTCCATTTTTGCGCGCTGCGGTCGTATACGCCAAACCCGGCGCCAAACTCCCAATAGGCCCAGGCAAATCCCCGTTTTTCTGCTTCGCTGCGAATAAAGGTGGTCCAGCGCACCCGCGAATCCATATCGGCCTTGCTGTACGCGCCAAATTCTCCCATCCACAACGGACAATTGAGGTTTTTGGCCCATTTTTCGGCCCAGTCAAACTCTTTGAACACCTCGTTGGGGCCAGCCGGGTTGTATTTTTCCGGCTGGGTGTTATAGGCATCGAACCACTGTTTGGGCCAGCCGGTTTGTGCTTCTGGCACAGGGGTGATGGGCGTTTCGGGTGGGCCGGGCCAGCGCACACCGACGGTCTGCACTTCTTTGCCGCCCCATTCTGCGCCCTGGTGGGTGAACAGGAAGGGGTTGTAATAGTGGAATGAGCAGACATAGTTTTGCTCTTCGGCGGGCAGCTTGAGGGTCGTCAGCCCGTTGATACCGCCCCATTCAGCACCGGTGACCACGAGGGTGTGGAATTTGTCCAGCTCGCGGATGGCCTCTATTGTCTGACCGAGGATGCGGTTCCAGGTGTCGCCCGACAGTTTATCGTGCGGCTCGTTTAGTGGCTCGAAATACAGGCTGGCCGGGCGGTCACGGTAGCGCAAGACAATCTGCCGCCAGATGGCGATGAATCGCTCTGTATGGGCTTTGGGCTCGATGAAAATTTCCTCATAGTGGTGCATATTGAGGACGACATTGAGATCGTTGGCTATGGCCTGATCCACTACCCAGTCTATACGACGAAAGAAGGCCTCGTCTACTGTGTAGGGTGGCGTGGTTTGGGTATGGGCTGACCAGCGGATTGGCACACGGACGGTGTCAAAGCCGGCCCCGGCGATCAGGGTGAAAAATTTTTCCTCCAGCACCATGCCCCATTCGCCTTCGGTGGGCGCTTCGAGGGCATTGCCCAGGTTGACACCGCGCCCCAACCGCTTGCCCTGCTCAAAGCGGTCGAGGGGCTGTGCCGGCGGCGTCACCGTAGGCCAGGGTGTGGGTGTGGGCGGCAAGGGGGTGGATGTGGGCGGCGCAGGCGTGTCGGTGGGAGAGGGTGTGGCCGTGGGCGCGACCGGTTGGCAGGCCACCACAAGGCCGAGTAACAACAGCAAAAGAACCTTTTGTTTCATTGAATAACCTCCTTGAATCATCAAACGCATCAGACAGGCCGGTGTAAACACATATTTTACCACAGATCGGCGATGGGTCGAAACTTGACCGTGCTGCTTCAACGGGGTATAATAGGGGTGTTTGCGGGAGTGGCGCAATGGTAGCGCGTCAGCCTTCCAAGCTGTCTGTTGCGGGTTCAAATCCCGTCTCCCGCTTTTTTATTCGGTTTTCAAGGTGCGTTTTGTGGACAGACAATCTACTGCCGGCAACTGGATCGTCCGGCTCTGACTTGCTCCGGGTTGTGTCTTGTCCCTATTGAACTAGTGCCTGGCGAATCGTGGCAATGATCTCTTGTTTAAACGCGGAAAAGTCTGTTTCCGCGTTTTTTGTTTTACCTAAACTCTCGATTTGCGTTTGGAGCTCTTGGGCGCTCAAGACGCCATAGACCTGGTCGGTGATCAAGGTATTTTCGTGCATCAGGTTCATCGAAATGGCCTTGACCTGAGCAAAGGTGTCAGCCTGACCTAACGCATAGAGTGCGTGGCCGTGCCGCAGGGCATGCGGCCGCTTGTAAGGGACGCCGGCCAGATTGCAAATGGTTTTCAGTTCTTTACGAAAGCGGCTGCTGCGTGTGGGTGTGGGCGGCTGATCTGGCATCATGTACTTGCCGTCACAGTGAATGTGTGCATACCAGGGATCGGTTGGTGCAAGGCGCTGACGCACCAGATCATCCCAAACGTGCGCGACGATCAACAAATCAGGAATATCCAAAAGATGGGTGGTCGCGGCTTTGTTGAGTTTGGTGCGTACGCCCAAAGAGGGCCACTGTCTGACGCGCCGATTGGCCAGGTCAATGGCCTGGATGGGCAGCGTAACAAACGCCGTGATGCGCATGGCCGACAAAAACAAAAACACCACTGCGGCCTGAGCGCGTTGAAGGGTCAGGGAAAGGCTTTCGAGTCGGGCAATTTTGCGCACGTCCTCAAGCGTCCAGGCATCCTTATTTTGTGGCTCGGCCTGCGGATCGCGATCAGGGCGCAGGCCGTCGATCATGTCCTCCGAAATTGCACGATACTCGGATCGTCGGGTTTTCAACCATTTGAGAAATTGCCTCACATCGTGGCAGATGTCTTGCTGCGTGGCATAGGCCAGATTCTGCTCATTCAGATATTGGACAAAGGTTGTCGAGATCGCCTCGAGTTTGGTCAGAGGTGTCTCATCGGCCCATTCCAGTAGATGGCGCAAATGCCACCGTTTGACACCGACCGTTTTCGGCGTGTTTTTGCGGACAGATGCGCAGTGTTCAAGGTATTTCTGAACGGCTTCAAAGTTTTCGCGGTTGATCATCGTTATTGACTCCTGGCCCGTCCACGGTTAACGGTTGTTCCACACATTGCGCATGTGCCGGATACAAGCTCGAGATGCGCGGTGGACGGATGCACCCACAGCGGACCGAGCATAGTCACTGCCTGATTGCACCGGCAGCACCACGCCTGACCAGGTTCGAGCGGTTGGCGATTACGTTGCAGAGTAGCAGCGGCCCACTGAGCTAGGTCAGTACCGACGATCCAGACCCGACTGGACTCATCGCGCTGGTGTGGGCAGCCGTGGGCAAGCAACGTGTGAACGGTATTGGGCGAGCAGGCCAGCTCGCGGGCGATTTCGGGCACGGTATATTGCATTTCCATCAAACGCGGGAGGCGAATGATGAGCGTGCGGGGAATTTTGACCCCGATACGGCGATTAGGCATAGGTATTAGCTCCGTTGTTGTTTCTTGCAAAAACCGTTGTCTAGTACAACGAGATTATACCCCTAAACTGCACAGTTGTCAAATGGAAAAATATTTGGTGAAAACAACTCTGGGAGGCTTTATGTCGCAAGAATACGACCCCCAACCCTTTGAGCAGCTTTTGCACAAGCTTATCGAGACCAGCGGCGAGAGCTATCGCCAGATCGCGCATAGCGTTGGACTTGACGTGTCTTCAATTTCCAGGTACTTGAAAGGCCAACGTCCAAGCCAGACAGCCTGCATTGCGCTTGCCGTTCGTTTTGGCATCAGTCCCAACGAAATGCTGCGCGCTGCTGGCTATGAACCGCTGCCCCATCTCGAACGCCGGCAGAGCGGCGACATTGCGTTGGATGACGAAATTCAGAAAATGGCCGCCAAGCTCCAACACGTTTGGAACTGGTACGACGGCGGTGCGGTGCTGAACGCTTTTGGCGCTTTGGTTGATGCTTATCTCAAAGCGCGGCGCAATCTTCCCCGCCAAATGCTCCAATATGTGCCGGCAGGGCCAGATTGGCTCGATCAGGTTGGCTTGATCGACGGGCGCGTGTTTTGGGAGGGCAACACCGGCCTGTTGGTCCCGACGATGCATCTCTGGCCGCGCGCTGATTTGGCGCAGTGGCCTGCTGTCGATCGGATCCAAGGGTGTGATTTGTTTGCTGCGCCATCTGGGACGACACTGCTGCGTTACGAGCTGCCGGTGGCGCCGAATGACTTTGTATCAGATGTCGAGCAGTTGCTTGACGAAGTCAGGCGCGGCGTTGAGGCTATCTGGGCGGCGCCTGACGGGCGCGATTCATTGAGTACGCTTGGCGAGATGGTCTTTCTGCAAACGCACCTGGTCGCCGACTGGCGCGAGCGGTGGGGGCGGTTTTTCGGGCAAGAGGTGGCTGGCGCCTCGCTGCTCGACACGCTGGTCTGGTTTTTGTTTCAGACCTACGACCGGCCGCGCGATGCGGTGACGTTGGCACAGTGTCCGCTGTGCGATGCGGCATCCGTTCAACTCGCTCGTGGTGGGATGGACGGGCAGGGACAGTTTGCCTGCCCCGAATGCGGCGGGACGCTCTATTTGAGCGATGTGCTCGGACTGCACCAGTCTGCCGTCCAAAATCCGGTGCGGCTGGTGCAGGGCCAGATGCAGGCAATCAGGCAGCTGCTGCTGCTCCACGGGCTGCGCTTGATGCTGATCGCCGACCCGGCGCAGTTGGATCGCACGCTGATCGTGCAGCAAGGGCCGCTGGCTTTTTTGGAGCATCCGGGGCCGTGTTCGCCGTCGATGGAGTCGTTGGCGCAGTTCTTGTTTGCCCACCACCACTTTTATTGGATCGGCCTTGAGCCGGACGATGCGCCAATGCACTATGCGCGCCAGATCGCCGACCGGCTGGAGACAGGCAGTATCTTGATCCTGAACAATGAGGACTGGCAAGGCGCTGCGCCGGCAGAATACGCCAGCCGGCCGCATATCGATCGTGTGGCGTTCAAATTGGGGCGAGATGCGCTGTTTGTGTTCACGCTGCCAGCCGCGTCGATCAACCTGTTTGCCGATCAGGTCATTTTGGACCATTTACGGGCTATTTTACCCTCCCTTGAATCGCTGTGCTGGGACGGCAAGGAGCCGCCGGCGTGGGCAGTGGAAGAACTGGCGCGGTTGATGGAGTTGTTGGTGGGGTAACCTGGTTTTGCACTCTGACCGCCGCGCCGACGAGGCCCCCGTGGGGCAGGTGGAAGGCGAGACGATTCAAACGCATTTGAGGAGGCAAGAGCGATGTGTAAACAGTTTTGCGGCCGGCTGCGGGTGCATCCCGACAATGGTCGCTATTTCACCGACGACAGCGGTCGGGCCATTTATCTGACCGGCTCACACACCTGGGCTAACCTGCAAGACATCGGTCTGCCCGGCGGCCCGCCATTCCCCTACACAGAGTATCTGGACTTGATGGCGTCGTACAATCACAATTTTATGCGCTTTTGGATGTTCGAGCAGCCGGAAGGCGCATCGTGGACGCCTGCGCGCATCACCTTTGAGCCGCTGCCCTGGGCGCGCAGCGGCCCTGGCGTGGCTGCCGATGGCAAACCCAAATTCGATCTGGACAAGTGGGATGCGGCCTATTTCACGCGGATGCGCGAGCGGATTGTCCAGGCCGGCGAACGAGGCATCTATTGCGCCGTGATGCTGTTCCATGGCTGGAGTCTGCACAAAACCGGCGCCGACTATGGCGACCCGTGGCCGTTTCACCCGTTCAATGTCGCCAACAACGTCAATGGGGTGGATGTGCCCTATACGCAGGTAGATGGCGATGAACACGCCTGCCTGCACAGCATCCTCAATCCTGATGTGCTGGCGCGGCAGGAAGTCTATGTCCGCCAGGTGATCGAAACCATCAACGACCTGGACAATGTGCTCTATGAGATCATCAACGAAGGCGGCGCAACGGCGTGGCAGTATCGCATCATCGACCTGATTCATCAGGATGAGCGCGCGCGGCAAGCAGTTCAACAGCGACCTGTTTGCCAGCGCCGCCGAATGGGTCTCGCCGGCCAAAGAGCCGCAGGACTGGATGTACCCCGGCGCCGCCTTTTTGGAGGATTATCAAAACGATCCGCCCATTGCCGATGGACGCAAAGTGATTCTCAATGACACCGACCACCTGTGGGGGCATGGCGGCAATCCACAGTGGGTCTGGAAGAGCTTTATGCGCGGACTGAACCCGATTTTTATGGACCCGTGGTGGCCGCTGTACATCGAATCCGACCCGGCAGTGACGCCCTGGACATTTGTCGGCGGCATCACCAAAGACCAGCGCGACTATCCGGACTGGGAGCCGACGCGCCGGGCGATGGGGGACACGCGCCGCTATGCTCAAAGGATGAACCTGGTCGCCATGACGCCGCGCCCCGACTTGAGCTCAACCCGCTACTGCCTGGCGAACCCCGGTGTCGAGTACCTGGTCTATCTGCCGGAAGGCGGCAGTGTGACGCTGAACCTGCGCGAGGGCAAAGGGCCATTCGCCGTCGAGTGGTTTCTGCCGCAGGTCAACCGCACCTTTCACGGCCCGCATCTGCTGCCCGGCGGCGATTATGTTGTGACGGCCGCGCCGTTTACCGGCGATGCGGTTTTATACCTCGCGCGGGTCTGATATGTGCCTCACTAGAGATTCCCCATTTGCTCACCGTTCAGTTTGACTTTTTCCTCGCCGCAGAAGTCATGCCGAGTTTCCGATTATGGCCCAAGTCGGTGGGTTGTTGTCACCTGGTAGGGATTCTCCCAATTCGATCATCAGAGGCGATCATCCCTGTGCCTGTATCATAGGCGGTCTTTACTCACACATCAGTCACCATTGGCCTTGATGCCAATTCACCCGTTTGTCTACACTGCCCAATATCATATTCAGGGCAAACCAATCACAACATATTTTCAGCAAGTAAACTCTTGCGTCAAAGAACATCAACCTCTGTTGCCAACCTGCCCAGACTGTGGTATCCTTGAGGCAGGTGAGCATTGATCGTTCACGGGAGGTGATCAAGGATGGACTTGCTGACCGCTTATATTCCCCTGGATCGCTGCCGGGCCATTGCCGGCGGCGAAACTCTGCCGGAGCGCACGTCCGGTGCGGCCATGTTTGCCGACATCTCCGGCTTTACCCCGCTGACCGAAGCGCTGGTGCGTGAACTTGGCTCGCGGCGCGCCGCCGAGGAATTGACCCGCAACCTCAACCTGGTCTATGGCGCGCTGATCGATGAAATTCACCGCTGCGGCGGCAGCGTGGTCAGTTTTGCCGGCGATGCCATCACCTGCTGGTTTGACGATGCAGATCCTTCGGGTTTTCCTAAACCCGAAGGGTCTGTACGCGCCGCCGCCTGCGGATTGACCATGCAGCGGGTGATGGCGCGCTTTGCGGCCATCGAGACGCCCTCCGGCGGCCGCGTGCCGCTGGCGATCAAGGTCTCGATCTCCGCCGGGCCGGCGCGTCGCTTCTTAGTTGGCGACCCGGCCATTCAGGTCATCGACGTGCTGGCCGGGCGCACCCTCGACCGCGTGGCGCATGCCGGCAAGCTGACCGGGCGCGGCGAGGTGGTGGTCGATGAGCAAATTGCGGAACGCTGGGGCCAGGTGCGGGAATGGCGACAAGACCCGGCGGATACATCTTTGCCGCAGAGTGGCACAGGCCCGCTGGTTGTTCCCGGATACGACGGCGGCGAACGTTTTGCCGTCATCGGCCAAGCCGAGCATCCCCTTTCGCCCGGCTCGATCGAGTCCATCCAGGCCCCTCAGCTAACCCAAGCGCAGGCCCGTTCCTGGGTGCTGCCGCCCATCTATGAACAGCTTGAGACCGGCCAGGCGCGTTTCCTGGCCGAACTGCGCCCGGCGGTGGCCCTCTTTCTCAAGTTCGGCGGGCTGGACTATGACGGCGACGATGCGGTACAGCACAAGCTGGATACCTATATTCGCTGGGTGCAGAACGTTCTGCTCCGCTATGACAGCTATCTTTTCCAGTTGATCACCGGCGACAAGGGCAGCTACCTGTACGCCGCGTTCGGCGCGCCGCGCGCCCACGACGACGATGCGGCCCGCGCGGTGTCTGCCGCGGCCGAGCTGCATGCGCTGCCTGCCGACCTGCGCCGGTCCATCGCCGGCATCCAGATCGGCATCTGCCAGGGGGCTATGCGCGCCGGCGATTACGGCGGCCCGGCCCGCCGCACCTATGGCGTGCTCGGCGACGAAGTGACCCTGGCCGCGCGGTTGATGGAAGCCGCCGCGCCGGGGCGCATGCTGGTCAGCCAGCGCGTGGCCGACGCGGCCGCTCGCGACTATCGCTTTGAATATGTGGATACCATCCCACTCAAGGGCAAGCGACAGCCAATGCAGGTCTTTCGTCCTCTGGAGCGGCGCCGCGAGCCGCTGCAAGCCGCTACCCAGGCCTTTACCATTCTCCTGACCGGGCGCGACGCCGAGTTGGCCCAGATGCGCCAGGCGTTGGCCCAGGCGATGGCAGGCCAAGGGCAGATCGTCCGCCTGGAAGGGACGGCTGGAGTGGGCAAGAGCCACCTGGCCGCCACCTTTGCCCAAGAGGCGCGCGACCGCGGCTTGCAGGTGGTGACAGGGGCCTGCCAGAGCGCGGGGCAGGGCGAACCCTATGCGGCCTGGCGGGCGATCTTGCGCGCTCTGTTCAATATGGCCGAAGAGCCGTCCAGCCTGGAACGTATGTCAGAAGTGATGGCCTGGATCAACGGCCAGGTCAAACACGTGCAGACCGTGATCGACCATCTCAACCCCGATTGGCTGACTCGCCTGCCGCTGCTCGGCGACCTGCTGCAATTGCCCATCGCCGACAACCCCACCACCGCCGTCCTCGACCCGCAGATGCGCCAGCAATGGCTGTTCACCTTGCTGGCCGAACTGGTGCAAACCTGGGCGCAGTCAAAACCGCTGTTTTTGCTGATCGAAGACGCGCAGTGGATGGACGAAGCCTCCTTGCGCCTGACCCTCAACCTGGCCTGGGCGCTGGCGCAGACGCCGGCGCTGCTCCTGCTGACCCACCGCGCCGATGCCCCGCTCCTGCCCGACCTGAACCGGCTGCCCTATCACCATCATCTGGTCCTGGGCGAACTCGCACCAGAAGGGATCGCCACGCTGGTGTCCGGCCGGCTGCAAGGCGTGCCCTCGACGCTGGCCCTGTCATTCATCCAGGCGCGCGTGCAGGGCAATCCCTTTTTTGCCCGCGAGCTGGTGGACGCGCTGCGGGAATCGGGCGGGCTGGTGCAGGAGGAAGGCATTTGGACGCTGTCCAGGCCGGTTTTCGATGCGCTGCGACAGGCTCGCTGTTTGCTCAAGCGCAACGGCGGTTGGGTGCTGGCTCCCGACGCTGAGCTGTCGGCGGCGTTGGCCAGTATTCCGGGCGTGGACATCCCCGATTCGATCCACAACACCATCCTGTCGCGCCTCGACCGGCTGGTGGAAGCGCCCAAGCTGACCCTCAAGGTGGCCAGCGTGATTGGGCGCGCCGCCGGCCTGAACCTGCTGTCGCAGGCGCACCCTGTCCACCCCGACATGCCCGCGCTGCTGGAACAGGTCAAGGAACTGGAGACGCGCAGCTTTGTGCGCCAGGAAATTTCGCCGCAGGGCGCGCTGTCGTGCGCCTTTCGCAACAACCTGACCCAAGAAGTGACCTATAGCACGCTGCTGAGTGAGCAGCGGTGCGAGCTGCACGGCGCGGTGGGCGAGGCGATGGAGCGATTGCAGCCCGACGCGGTCGATCCGCTGGCCTATCACTATGGGCGCAGCGATGTGCGAGATAAAGCGATGGTGTATCTTGATAAAGCGGCGCGCAAAGCGCAGCAGGAATATGCCAACGAGATTGCCCTGCACAATTACAGCCAGGCGCTCAAGCTGGAGGATCGCTGGGAGTGGCGCAAGGGGCAGGTGGAGACGCTGCACATCCTGGGCCGGCGCGAGGAGGAGCTGGCCGCGCTCAAAGGGCTGGCAGCCCACCCGCAGGCGCCGGTCGAGGAGACGGCCTATCTGTGGGGGCAGTATTACGAAACGATCGGCGAATTCAAAAAGGCGCAGGCGGCGATCAACCGGGCGGCCAAAGCGTGTTGGGAACGCGGCGACGAGATCGGCCAAGCGCGCTGCCTGGCGCAGGCCGGGCTGGTCGCCCGGCGGCAGGGCGATTACAAGCGGGCGCGCCGCTGGTACGAGCAGGCGTTGGTCTTGTTCAAGGATCGAAAGGCTTGCCAGGGTGAGCAGGCGCGCGTGCTGGCGCAGACGCTCAGCGGGCTGGGCGCCGTCCATCGCCAAACGGGGCAGTTTGAGTGGGCGCGCGCCTGCTACCAGGAGGCGCTGTCTCTCAGTCAGGCGTGCGGCAGCCGTCTGGGCCAGGCAGAGGCGCTCAACCACTTGGGCGGCGTGTACTATTACCAGCGCCGGTTGGCCGACGCACGAGATCACTATCAGCAGGCTCTCGAAATCCGCCGCGAGATCGGCGACCGCGCCGGCGAAGGGGTGGGCCTGCTGAACCTGGCGCAGGTGCATTTCGATCTGGGCGATTATGCCCGGGCAGAGCAGGATTACCGCCAGGCGTTGGCCATCCAGCAGGCCATCGGCAACCGCTGGGAAGAGGTGAACGACTGGTTGGGACTGGGGGCCGTGCACCTGGAATTGGGCGATCTGGCGCAGGCGCAGACGTGTTTTCAGCAAGGCTTGCAGATTGCCCAATCCATCGGCGATCAGGGTGGGCAGGCGTACGCGCTGGTCAACCTGGGGCTGGCCCTGCGCGATGCCGGTCGATATGCTGTGGCTCACAAGGCGCTGGTCGAGGGTCTCAAGCTGGCCGAGGCGCAGGAGGATCGCTACCTGATCTCTAGCTATCACAGCTACCTGGGTGAGGTCTATCTCTGCCTGGGACAGCCCGATCTGGCAGAGCAGGCAGTGCAGGCATCGCTGGCCATACGCCGCGCGCTGGACATGCGCCCGCGCATGGCCGACGACTGGGCCACCCTGGCGGCGATCTATTTGGCCGGCGAGCGGGTCGGTGAGGCGGTCAGCTGCGCCGGAGAGGCGTTGTCCATCCTGCAGGAAAGCGGCGGCGAGGGGGTCGAGTTCGCATCGCGCGATTATTTCATCTGCGGCCAGGCGTTGTCGGCACATGGACAAACGCAGTCAGCCCAGGCGGCGCTGCGCGCTGCCTATGAGCTGGTGATGGCGCGGGCAGACAAAATCGTCGACCCGGCCCTGCGCCGCTCGTTTCTGGAACGGGTAGCGGTCAACCGGCAGATCGTCGAGGAAGCGCGACGGTTGGGCAGCCCATAAAAGTCTTTCTGAATGCGCGGAAGAGTTGCCTTGTGCTGGATCATGTGCTATCATGTCGAACAGGTCATTTTGACTTGTTAGGGCCTATCCTATCAAGTTCTTGCTTTTTGGGCCACGATTTTCTCGACGGCAAATCCTTGTTCAGTTCCGATTGATTCGGGATAGGAGGGATGGATCATGGAAGCGATCAGTATGGGGGAGGCCAAGAGCCGATTTTCGGAACTGGTTTCACGCGCGATGGCCGGCGAGCGGTTTTTGATCCGGCGGCGTGACCGTCCAATGGCGGCCTTGATCGGTTCGACCGAGTGGGAACGTCTGGAACGGCTGTCAGAGATGACAGGCCGGTTGGCGATGGCATTAGGCCAGGATAGCGAACTGCTCCGTCAGGTTGAGGCAGCAGAAATACATCCGGCTATGGCGGCGTTTGGCCTGTGGCGCGAGCAGGAAGAACTGGCCACGCTGGCCCAAGAGATCGCTGCCAATCGAAATCGCCAGGTTGTTCGGACAGGAGTCGAGTGGTGAAAATTCTGGACAGCGACCATTGTATCGCCGTGCTGCGCGGTCAGTTGAACCTGAGCGGTTGGGTGCGCCCCGACGAAGAACTGGCAGTCACGGCAATTAGCGTTGGTGAATTGACGCATGGCGCGTGCAAATCAGCCCAATATGAAGAAAATCTGGCCCGGTTGGGAATACTGCTGGCAGCAGTGATCATTTTGCCTTATGAAGAGCGCGCCGCCAACCGGTTTGGCCACCTCAAAGCGACGTTGGAGCGGGTTGGAGAGCGGTTGGATGACCTCGACCTGCAAATCGCCAGCATTGCCCTGCATTATGGCGCGCCATTGATCACACACAACCAGCGGCATTTTGAGCGGGTGCCTGGGTTGACTCTGGAAGACTGGCTGGCATAAAATCTGTTGGGGAAAAAAACAACCCCGGGCAGTGTCATCCACTGCCCGGGGTTGTTTATTTGTTTTTCAGCACCACCGGTAAATAGATGCGCCGGGGCGCGGCCGACAGGGCCAGTTCGTTGAGCTGGGCATTGTCCCACATGGCCGGCGGCGACATCTCTTGCCCGCCCACATAGAACGCGATTGCCCGCCCGGCCTGCCCGCAGCCAGCATAGCGCCCGGTGGGGTCGTCCGCTTCCACATCCACCACATAGACCAGCCGCCCCTGATAGCTCTGCACCACGCCGCACCCGCACACCGCGCTGCCGATGCGCGCCTCGACGGCCATCCCGGCCAACGGGATGAACGCATCGCTGCTCAAAACATCGCCATAGTAGGTATCCGGCGGCGAGGCCGGGACGCTGGCCAGAGGAGCCATCTCTTCGGCCGGACTCAGGTAGATGGTCACAGCCTGTGTGGCGTTGATCCAATAGCCGCGTCCAAACTCCAGGTTGTGCAGGTCGTTCGCCCATCCTGGCGCGGCCGGAGCATAGACTTTCCACGGATCGTTTTCATCTCGCACTTCATAGCCATAAACAGCCGTATACTTGCCGGCAATCGAAGTCAGCGCGCCGACGACAGGCTGCGGTTCGCGCAGCGGATAAGCGATGAGATTCCAGCCAGGTCTGTACAAGGCCACCTGCACACTGGCCAGCAGGGCATAGATGCCCGGCCCCTGGTTGGGCGCCGAGGCCAGGTTGAAATAGGGCGCCAGCACGGTGTTCAACTCGCGCCAGGCGGCGCCATCGTGGTAATAGATCGCCAGGTCTTCGGCGGCGATCCCCGCCACCAGCAGGTCGTTGTAGAGGTACTGGATGCTCACCGATCCATCGACCAGCGGCGTGCCGGGCGTGGCCACCAATCGGTAGCCCTGCCCGATTCCCGCCCGGCCCGGCGGCAGCGCGGGCAGGCCGGACATGGTCTGGATGGCATAGAACTGCCCTTCTTGGAACTGCACCGTGTCGGGCGTATAGAGGATCATTTGCCCGTCGGGCGAAGAGACGGGCGCGCCGCCCGGCCGCAAGGTGGCCCCGCCGGGGCGGAGCGTCGCCCCGCCAGGACGCAAGGTCGCGCCGCCGGGTCTGAGTGTCGCTCCACCCACCCGCTGCGTGGCCCCGCCGGGGCGCAAGGTGGCCGGGTGCCCGCCGACGCTAAAGGCAACGATCACCTCGCGGCGGGGGTTCTCCTCGGTCGCCGTCTCGGCCACCCATACCTGGACGTGGCCGTACATCGTCGGGTCGGGCAAGGCAAACACGCCCTCATAGACCGCGCCATTCTGCGCCAGTGGGATCGCGGCCGTGCCCGATCCGAACTCGGGGTACAGCCGCGCCTGCAGGGTCAGGCCGGATGGCGCGCCTTCTACGGCCAGGCTAAAGGTGGTCGAGTTGACCGGCGTGACCCGGATCACCGGGTTCCAGGCAGCGTCCTGTTTCATCTTGAGCTGGTCGTCGCCGATCTCGATCGACTCGCAGCCAAACTGGCTCGCGCCGGGGTCAAAGACGCACAGCCGATCTCCCGGCTGCGCGCCGCGGGCCAGCACGCGGTTCTGCCCGCCGAACGGGCTGCCCAGGTCGATGACATAGCGGTCATCGCGCAGCAGAAAGGCTTTGGCCTGCGACGAACTGGGCTGGCCGAGCAGGTAAAAGGTCGGATCAGCCAGGGCCAGGGTGGGAGTCAGCGGCGGGTAGACGCTGACCGTGGTCAGCCCAAAGGGCATCAAGGCGGGGCCGGTGTTGGCCGGCGGCGGTGGACGCAGGCCGGCATACCACAGCTGCATCGTCTGCCATTCATTGCGCCCCAACGTCTGCGCGGCCAGCGTGTTGGCGCAGTGGGACTGCCAGTACGTATTATCATAGATGAACTCGCTGGCGTTGGGGTCGTTGTACAGGTCGCCCATCGCGCTGCCCCGGCAGGTGTCCACGGCGACCAGGTAGCCGTTTGAGTCCAGCCCCAGGTAGACGTCGTCGTGGAAGAGCAAATAGTGGCTCAGCTCGTGGGCCAGGACAATCGCCCAGTCCTCGCCGATGTTCGTACCGGGGCGGCCGTAGCGGTTCCAGGTGGAGCCCATCACCACCTGGCCGGGCACATAGGTGATCGCGCCGACATGCTGGGGATCGACCGTGTCGGTGAGGACGATGCCGCCCTGGGCGGCAAAGGGACGCTGGCGGTTGCTGGCGCGGACGACGATGTGGGTGTAGGCCCAGTCGTCGGCGTTCTGAAAGACGCGCACCTGGCCCAGGGCCATCTGGCCGTTGGTGAAATCATAGAGGTACTCGGAGGCGCGCCGCAGGTTGAAGGCCAGTTCGTCGAGGTAGGTGGGATCGTGGCTGGCGTCCCATTCCAGCGAAACGTCGAGGTTGAACAGGTAGAGCGGGTGGGCGGCGGAGACGGTCAGCGTCTGCACGCCGGCGGCAGCCACGGTGTGGGCGTTCACGCCCAGGGCCGTCGGCGCGCCGGAGGTGTGGTAGAGGGTGTAGCTGTCGGTCCAAGTGATCGGCTGCATGGCGAACAGGCGGTCGCCGATGTCCAACCGTCCGCGTCCTTGCAGGTAGCCGTTGTGGTCTGTGCGGAAGGGCACGCCGGCGGCGCTGGCGAACAGATCGCCGCCGGTGGATTGGCCGGCCGGCAGATGGTAGATCAGCGCGTTGGCGGCTGGGCCGCTGCCGTCCATCACCCGCACCTGCGTGCCGCGCACGCGGAAGGGAAAGGTGGTGGCCGAGGCGTAAGGGCGCTGGATGGGGCCGGGTGTGTTGTTGTAGTATTTGTAGGTGCCCGTCGGAGACGGTTGGGCCGGCTGCGGGTAGGCCACCAGGCGCAAGACCACGTTGTCCGACTGGCCGAAAAAGCCGGAGGCCAGCGTATCCCAGATATAGACGTGGGGCAGCGCAATGGACACGTCATCCAACGCCCAGTTGTCGAATCCCAGCCCGCTGTGCGCCAACTGCCGCCAGCGAAAGCGCGTAGCTTGGGTCTGCGCAGCCACCGGAATCGCTTGATAAAGCTGCGTAAAGGTAGTATAGCCGCCCGCCAGGTAGGTGTTGATGGTCGTCCAGGTCTGCCCTTTGTTGTTTGAATACTCCAGGACAACGTTTTCGCCGCTCTCGGCATTGTCGCAAGGGACGACGCCGCCGATTCTCAGCGCAAAACGGATAACGCCGCCGGAAGTGGTATCCATATCCCGCGTGGTTGCCGAGCGGGTGATGCCGGAAGCGGTGTTGAAATTGAGCCCGTTCCCGGAGACGCCGCCGCACAGCCCCGAGGTCACGACGGTCGTTCCAGCGATGTTGCGCCATTGGGCGTTGGCAATGGGGTCAAATGTGTCCCAGATGCTGGCAGAAAGGTGACGAGTGATCGTGTTAGTGGCTACCGCCGGTGTCCACTCGCCGCCGCCGTCCAGCGAATAGGATGCCGCTACATGCCCGATCGGGTCGCCTTCCGGGTCGAAGAGGGTGTAGGTGATGGGGATGGTGGGGCGGTCCAGGATTTTGGCGGCGGCGTACAGGTTGGCGGTGGAGGTGTAGGGACCGGCGATCTGCACGAACGGCGCATTATCCGGCAGCGCTCGCCCGCCCTGCCGCCCGTTGCGGTACAGGCAGTTCACCTGTCCACTATTCCCCACAGCCAGGTCGAGGTCGCCGTCGCCATCATAGTCGCCCCATACCACACTATGGGTATAGTCGGCTGCCGCGCCCAGTGCGCCGGCGACTTCGGCCAACGTCCCGCCGTCGTTACGGTACAGGCGGTTCACCTGACCAGTGTTCCCCGCGAGGAGGTCGAGGTCGCCGTCGCCGTCACAGTCGCCCCAGGCTACACTGTAGGTATCATCAGTTGCCGCGCCCAATGCGCCACCAACCTCAACAAACGTCCCACTGTCATTGCGGTACAGGCGATCCACCTGTTCCCAGTTCCCCACGACCAGGTCGAGGTCGCCGTCGCCGTCGTAGTCGCCCCAGGCCACGCTATGAGTATAGTCGGCTGCCGCGCCCAGCACACCGGCGACTTCGGCCAACGTTCCGCCGTCGTTATGGTACAGGCGGTTTACCTGACCATAGTTCCCCACAAGGAGGTCGAGGTCGCCGTCGCCGTCACAGTCGCCCCAGGCCACGCTGGTGGTATTGTCGGCTGCCGCACCCAGTGCGCCGACGACCTCGATAAACGTCCCGCCGTCGTTGCGGTACAGACGGTTCACCTGTCCCCAGTTTCCTACAGCCAGATCAAGATCGCCGTCGCCGTCATAGTCGCCCCAGGCGATACTGGTGGTATCGTCGGCTGCCGCGCCCAGCGCGCCGGGCACTTCGGCGAAGACTCCGCCGTCGTTGCGGTACAGGCGGTTCACCTGACCATAGTTCCCCACGACCAGGTCGAGGTCACCGTCACCGTCATAGTCGCCCCAGGCGATGCTGGTGGTATCGTCGGCTGCCGCGCCCAGCGCGCCGGGCACTTCGGCGAAGACTCCGCCGTCGTTGCGGTACAGGCGGTTTATCTGACCAATATTCCCAACGACCAAGTCGAGGTCGCCGTCACCGTCATAGTCGCCCCAGGTTACGCTCCAGGTATAGTCGGTGGCCGTGCCCAGCGCGCCGGCAACCTCGGCAAACACCCCGCCGTCGTTGCGGTACAGGCGGTTCACCTGACGATAGTTTCCCACAAGGAGGTCGAGGTCGCCGTCGCCGTCATGGTCGCCCCAGGCTACACTGTAGGTATTATCGGTTGCCGCGCCCAACGCGCCAACAACCTCGACAAACACCCCGCCGTCGTTGCGGTACAGACGGTTCACCTGCTCGAAATTTCCTACGGCTAGGTCGAGATCGCCGTCGCCGTCATAGTCGCCCCAGGCCACGCTGGTGGTATCGTCGGCCGCCGTGCCCAACACGCCGACGACCTCGTGAAACGTCCCGCCGTCATTGCGGTACAAGCGGTTCACCCCATAAGAGTTTCCCGCAAGGAGGTCGAGGTCGCCGTCGCCGTCGTAATCGCCCCAGGCCACACTATAGGTACTATCGGTCGCCGTGCCCAGTGCGTCGGCGACCTCGGCAAACGTCCCGCTGTTGTTGCGGTACAGACGGTTTACCTGACCAATGTTCCCAACGACCAGGTCGAGGTCACCGTCACCGTCATAGTCGCCCCAGGCGATGCTGGTGGTATCGTCGGCTGCCGCGCCCAGCGCGCCGGGCACTTCGGCGAAGACTCCGCCGTCGTTGCGGTACAGGCGATTCATCTGTCCATAACCGTTCCCCACGAGGAGGTCGAGGTCGCCGTCGCCGTCATAGTCGCCCCAGGCCACGCTGGTGGTAGCGTCGGCTGCCGCGCCCAACGCGCCAACAACCTCGACAAATGTCCCGCCGTCGTTGCGGTACAGGCGGTTCACCTGTCCCCAGTTTCCTACAGCCAGATCAAGATCGCCGTCGCCGTCGTAATCGCCCCAGGCTACACTGTAGGTATTATCAGTTGCCACGCCCAGCGCGCCAGCGACTTTGACGAACATTCCACCGTCGTTGCGGTACAGGCGGTTCAACTGGCTATAGTTCCCTACGGCCAGATCGAGGTCACCGTCGCCGTCGTAATCGCCCCAGGCCATGCTGGTGGTATTGTCGCTGGCATCGTCGAACCACACTTCGGTAAAAGGAGCGGAGGACTGGGCATGGACTGGGACAGGCGCGCGCACCAGCGAGGGGCAGAGAATGAGAAGGATAAGGACAAAAAAAGGCGCAGCGCGATGAATAAGACGTAAAACGTGGTGCGCAAAGAAAAAAGCAGATGATGTGCGGTTCATAGTTCACCTCCCAAGAAGAACAACGAATGGGCAAGCGTCATTCGCCGCGTTTTGCTTCATGATACCACACAGGCGTGACGAAAACGTGACGGGAAGCGGCCGGCCGGCGGCGTTCGGTCGTTGAAGGGGCGATGGGGCAGTGGTGAGGCCAGAAAGCAGGGTTGGTAGAGGCCAGCTTGAGTGGCCATAAGCGATGCATGTTAACATCATTGTATCACGTTTTATTTTGCCTTGCAAGGCGGATGAGTACATCCGAGGAGGAATGCGTTTTTGTGCGATCTGGTTTATCCACCACCGAACACAACCTGCTGAGCGTAGACGGCTATATCCAAGACGGACAACATATCCGAGGTCGTGCAAGCCATCCGGCTGATCGACGTCGGCGAGATGCAATGCGCAAGCTGCTGATTGTGTAGCCTGGGCGGAAATTGCCACTGCCAAACTGGAAGCCAAGTCAGCCGTTCCGGCAGTCCGTTTGTGGTATGATAGAGTCGCCGATTTGCCACTCGAACGGAGGAGTCCGCATTGTCCAAAAACATCGTCACGCTCAAAGGCAGCTTGACCGCCGATCCCTTTTTTGATTATCTGGACGGTAAGACAAGCCCTACGCCCTTTATGCGCTTTGTCCTCGCCGTTGACCGCCCACCGTCACGCCGGCCGGGCGTCGATTATTTGCAGGTGGTTGCCTACGGGCAAGTTGCGCTGCACGACCACGCTTTTTTGCAGCAGGGGTCCGAAATTCTGGTCGAAGGTTGGCTGCGCACGCGCAGCAGCGCCGAGCGCGACAGCAGCGGTCAGTCTGCCATTCGCGTCCAAGTCGTCGCCGACGAGATCACCTTTTTGCGCAACATTGCGTGGGAACGGGGCAACCAGGCATGGGCAGCACAAGCGGAATTGAATTGACGAGTCCACTGAAAAAACTCGTTCACCGCAAAGGACACAAAGAATACCAGGTATCGTTTACTAGCTTTATTTTTACCAAAGCCTGGCGATCTTGGCGTCTTGGCGGTTCAAATGACCTTTTTTTCAGGGGAGTCATCATTGACCACTGTCCATTTTCCGATCATGCCCATAATGGGCGGTTGGCGCGCGAGGCGGGACGTGACATAACCAGATTCAATCTTTTTCACTTGCCTCGTTTGCCGACGGCTGGAAAGGTAAAGATCGTCATCATTCATCCCGCCGCGAGTAGGGCACATGCAGCAGTTCGGCAGCCTTGCGTTTGGCCGTTTCGGGTCGCCGATCGTAGCGCGCGGTGGTGGCGACGCTGGCGTGCCCGGCCAGTCGCTGCACCGTTGAAATGTCCGCGCCGGCGTCGAGCAGGTCGCCGACAAAGGTACGGCGCATGTCGTGCGGCGACAGCGAAGCGATCCCGGCCTCGGCGGCGCGCTCCTTGAGCATGGTGTACACCGCTTGCGTGGTCAGCCGCCCTTGCTGGATGTGCCCGCCGCGCCGGATGGGCGCAAACAGTGGGCCGGCCTCCTCGCCGCGTGCCCGCAGCCAATCGGCCAGCGCGTCGGCTGCGCCGCCGGTGACGTAAACCAGCCGCTCTTTGTTCCCCTTGCCTTTCACACGCAGCCCGCCGCTGCCCCGCTCGTAATCTGCCAGGTCCAGGCCGATCAACTCGGCGCGGCGCAGGCCGCCGGCATAGAGCAGGGCAATCATTGCCGCGTCGCGCGCGCCCTTGATTGTCGCGTCCTGAGCGCAGGCATCCATCAGTGCCGACAGCTCGCCGCGCCCCAGCGAGCGCCCGGCCGGCAGCGATTCGCCCTTGATCGCGCCGACGTCGACGGCCTGGTGGTAGGTTTCGGCATCAATGTGGCCCAGCCGCCAGGCGGCCTTCAGCGTGCCGCGCAGCGCCGAGAGCATGCGGTTGGCCGTGCCCGGCGCATAGCGATCATCGAGCGCGGACCGGATCGCCTGGGTGTGCTGGAAGCGCAGTCGATGCCAGGGAAACGAAAAAGCGTCCAGCGTCGGGTCAAACAGCGCGGCGATGGCATCGAGCGCGCCGCGCATGGTGCGCCGGGACGCGGCCGACAGCCCACCGAGGTAGACGGCGGCCGGGCTGCGGTCAAGCGGCAAGGCGTCTGCGTGCTTGAGTTCACTGGTCAGGCCAGTCAGGGCAGAGGTCAGTTCGGTCATCAAAATGCTCCCGAATAAAGTTCTAAAACTATCCTTTTCATAAGCTATTTTGCCCAAAAACACACATCAACCCGGTTTTAATTACCTATTTATGAATTTATATGTATATTAAAAGATAAAAATTCTACCGGTTGAGTCAGCGATAGGGCAGCGGGTCGGCGATTCCTACACCGGCAAGATTACCGTTAACACCGCTTTCCACACAATCCGCTCGCCGATCTGCAAAGGAATCGTGCTCAAGGGCATTGCTAACCAACACGCAACTCCACTGCGGGAGGCGCCCCATCTTTTTCCACCACCAGTGAAAGACTTGGATGTCACGGTTTCGTCTGAGCCGACCTCGATACAAGCAAAACGTCTGGCATGGTCGGGTTGCTTTTTCGACCAGCCCTGTATTGTAGCCGCTGTGGGCCATGTTGTCAACCCGTTGTTTTATGGCAAAGCGACAATTATTGCGCGTGATTTTACGATAACGACAGCGCATGTTATAATGTTGTAAATTCGCCAGGTGGTGAGATGAAACGGCGTCTGATTTTGATCTGCTCCAAGCCGGACGCCCGAATGCGGCGAATTGTCGATTGGCACTATCTTTGTTCCTTCATTCTGATATCGATTTGCCCGAAACAACAAACAATGATATGTAGTGACAACCTTTATAACTCGACAAGTCACTCGCTAGATAGATGAACAAAGTGGAAGGAGTGGCTGTGGAGGATGCTCTGTTTGAGCACAATCGGATGTAGCGGGAATCAATACAGGCAGAACAACAATCAATGAATCTGCGGCAATTGCGCTTCACAACTGTGATGAATACTTCTGAGCATGATCTGGTGAACAGTTTTTTTGTTCCGGCTCTGGAAAATGCAGTCACCTACAATCGTGGTGTCGGCTTTTTTAGCGCCGGCTGGTTGCGGATCGCTGCGGCAGGGATGGCAGCTTTGGCGCGAAACAGCGGGCATGCACGTTGGGTCACCAGCCCCATTTTGAGCGAACAAGATTGGGAGGCGTTAACGATTGGAGAAGCGGCGCGTTGCGATGAGGTTCTGCGTAAAGCGATCTTGATCAATGTGGGGCAACTTGAATGCGAGTTGCAAGAGAAAACGCTTTCAGCGTTGGCATGGTTGGTTGCAGACGGGATTCTAACTTTCAAGCTGGCGTTGCCGCGTAACAAGTTGGATCGCGGAGATTTCCATGACAAGTTTGGCATTTTCACTGACGCTGAAGGCAACCAGGTCAGCTTTAATGGCTCCTACAATGATAGCGTCCAGGGAACGCGCAATTACGAATCTATCAAGGTATTCTGTTCTTGGGATCCAGCTTTGGCGCCTTTGGTGCAGGCCGACGTGGAACGGTTTGAATGTCTGTGGCACAATCAGGACGTCAATGTACAAGTCTTTGATTTGTCTACTGCCGCGCGCGAGCGCATTGTGCGGCTGCGCACACAAGAACGACCCTACAGAGAACCCGATTGGGAAAATCTGCGTCGCTTAAAAGAAGCTCAATTTCCATACCGGTTAGCCACGATCTCGGCGCGTCCCACGATGTCGCCAGATATTGCCTTGCGCGACTATCAGGAACAAGCCATAGCTGCGTGGCTGGCTCATGGGCATGGTTTCCTCGAGATGGCAACCGGCACAGGGAAAACCATTACGGCGCTGGCGGCTTCTGTGCGGCTTTTTGATCAGCAGAAACGTCTGGCTGTCGTCATCGCTGTGCCCTATCAACATTTGGTGGATCAATGGGCCGTAGAGGCGCAGGCGTTCGGCTATCACCCCTTGCTGGCCTACCAAAGCAAAAGCCGTTGGATAGACAAACTGAACCAGCAGATCATTGAATTTAACGGCGGGCACCGCGAGGTCATCTCGGTGATTGTTACTCATACTACATTTATTACCGACGAGTTTCAGAGCAGCCTGGCGCGCTTGACTGGCCCAATGTTGTTGATTGCAGATGAGGCGCATCATTTGGGCGCAGAACGCGGTCGACAGAGTTATCCTGAACACGTTGCGTTCCGGTTGGCGTTGTCTGCTACGCCAGACCGCTGGTTTGATGATGAGGGAACGGCCTTGTTGCGCGCCTATTTTGGCGAGACCGTTTTTGCCTTGCCACTTGAAGCTGCAATTGGATTGAGTCTCACCGAATATTATTACTATCCTCATCTGGTTGCTCTGACGGATGAGGAAATGCAAGCCTACCAAGAGCTTTCGCTCAAGATTGCGCGGTTGACCAGCCGCAAAGACCAAGATAGCCAGGAAATTCTCAAGCGGCTCTTGATCAAACGCGCCGATTTGCTCAACCAGGCCAAAAATAAACTGGCGGTCTTGGCCGAATTGGTAGATGCCGTGACTGATATGCAACACACACTCTTTTACTGCGCGCCGGGACAGATCGATCAAGTCATGCAGCTTTTGGGGTGGGATAAAGGGTTACTGGTTCACCGATTTACCGCCGAAGAAACCGCCGAGGAACGCCAGCGATTGTTGGCCGGTTTCGCCAATGGCGAATGGCAAGCTTTGGTAGCCATGAAATGTTTGGACGAAGGCGTAGATGTGCCGGATACGCGGACGGCCTACTTTTTGGCAAGCAGCAGCAATCCACGCGAATTCATCCAACGGCGCGGACGCATCTTGCGCAAGGCGTCGGGCAAGGAATTTGCGGTTATTCACGACCTGATCGCCGTGCCGCCAGATGTATGGATAATGACGCAGGATTCGTCCGAGTTCAAGTCTGAGCGCAGCATAATCCGCCGGGAATTACAGCGTTTCAAGGAATTTGCTGGCCCAGCGCGAAACAAACATCAGGCATTAGATGTGATTTGGGATATTGCCACACGATACGGATTGCGTGATTTTTGACGGAGGTAAAAGTGCTCAAGGATCGTCTGAAGGAATTGTTCTTAACCTATGATCCGGCCATTCAAAGGATTGTCTACGAAGTGGGTGAACTGGAGCAGCAGCATATCTCGATGGAACGTCCTCGCGTGAAAGAGCAAATTGACGAAATCATCACGCGGATTGCGCGGCAGCAGCTAGAGCGCGATGACACTGACGAGTACGAGCTTTTCCAATCTGCAAGATAATCAATGTTTGACGCGGAGATGAATAGTATATGAAACTCGAACGCATCACTTTGGAAAATTTCCGACAATATTATGGCCGCCAACGGCTGGAATTTGCCCGAGATTCGCAACACAACGTCACGGTGATTGAAGGCATTAACGGCGCCGGGAAAACCTCATTATTTTTAGCAATTAATTGGTGTCTTTATGGAACAAGTGTCGAAAATGTGCGAGTCATTGAAAACGTAGGAGAGCTTGCTAGTAAGGAAGCTGTGAGTCAGGCCACGGTGGGCGAATTAGTCCGAGCCTCAGTGGAGATCACTTTCTTGCACAATGGTGGCCGTTATTTGGTGCGTCGCGCGTTGCTGGGTATCAAACAAGAACATAGCAATGTCAAATGGTATGAGGACGACGAGTTCACTGTTATGCGCACGCGCTCTGACGGGCAAGCTGAACGTGTCAATAACCCAATTGGAATGATGAATGCTATCCTGCCTGTCAATGTACGCGAATATTTTCTGTTTGATGGCGAAAAGATTGACAACTTTGCCAAACCAGAATCAGCAGATCAGGTCCGGCAAGCGATCTATTTGGTGTTGAAGCTAAAGGTACTTGAACGATCTCGCCGTCATCTCGAAGATATGGCTACAGATTATCGCAAACAGCTTAGAAAAGTCTCTGGGCAGAAATTACGTGATTTGCTGGATGGCGAAGAACAAGTGCGCCAAGAACGCGAAAAGGCTGAACAGCGTATGGAGGAACTTGGGCAGGAAATTTCTTCAGCCCAGCGCAAAGTTGCTGAAATTGATCAGACACTGCGCGAAAAGCCTAATGCCAAAGCCTTACAACAGCAGCGCGATCATGTCGAGGCCGACCTCAAGCAACGGCGCAGCGAACTGGAGACGGTCATCGCGCAGATTCGGGATCTGGCAACAGGAGCCTATTTTGTATTAGGAAAGCCGGTCATCGAACGCGCACTTCAAATACTGAATGAAAAGCGCGAGCGAGGGGAGATTCCAAGCAACGTTCGGCAACAGTTTGTGCAAGACTTGTTAGATCAAATGCGCTGCATCTGTGGGCGGCCCTTTGAGATAGGCAGTCCTGAACACCAGCAATTGTTGGCTTTACTGCATAGCAGTATGCCGGGTTCGTTGGAAGATGATGTTCTAAACACATACGCCGCGCTTCAGGGATTTGAAGGACAACGAAAACAACGAGGAGAAGACCTAAGTAGTGCGATGAGCAGACGAGCGCAGTTGGTGGATTTTATCCAACAGCTTGACGCTGAACTAGATGATATTCGCCGTCAGCTCAAAGGATCACCACTAGAAGAAATCAGCGCATTAGAAAGTCAGCGGCAAAATTTTCTGGCCGATATAGACAGCAATAATATCGAGATTGGCGCACTCAAGGGGCAAATTGAAGCGCATAACCGCAAGCTCAAGGAATTGAAACAAGCTATCGAAACGGCACGCAAAGAAGAACGAAAAGAACAGCTTCTCAGCGTCAAGCTAGACTTGGCGCAACGGGCCGCCGATGCTATTGGTGAAATATATCATACGTTTGCCGACGATATGCGCCAACGCATCGAAAGCAAAACCAAAGAGATTTTCAAGCGTCTGGTTTGGAAAGAAAGCCATTTTCAGGATATTCAACTAGGTTCTGATTTCAACCTAGAGGTCATAGATCGTTATGGTTTGCCGGCGCGCCCGGAACTCTCTGCCGGGGAACGCCAAGTATTGAGCCTATCCTTTATTACTGCCATGTCACGAGTTAGCGAGGAAGAAGCGCCTTTAGTTATGGACACACCATTTGGTCGGCTCTCCTCTCAACATCGTAATACTATTACGGAACATCTTCCTGAGCTTGCCGACCAATTGGTACTATTTGTGACCGATGAAGAACTCTATGGACAAGCCCGCTTAAATCTGGAATCGCGCATCGGGGCCGAGTACCGGCTGAATTTTGATCATACTACAAGTTGTACTACAATTGAAGAGGTGCATCATGGCTGAAATCGAGTCGTCACGCAGCGAGCGGGTGAACATTGATGAATCGGTGATGCAAATTTATAAAGACTTGACCGAGGAGTCTAGTATCGAAACTTCGCCCTTCAAAACCTACAAAGATGTATTTATGTTCGCTGTGTTATGTGGTTATCGTAAAGGTGAACGTCGCAAGTTACCTGGGGGGAAGAAAACCACCATACGGCGTGAAGTTTTCACAGAGGATGATTTTGTCCTCTTGAAGGCCATTGCACTCTCGCATACACGCGACGTGAATGTTCTATTGCAGTTGGGTGATATTTTGACGATAGCAGAAGAATACGCGCACGCCGGAATCTACGACCTTGAGGCGGATTTGTTAGGGCAAGGCGGACGAGCGTTGTGGAATTTGGTGGGGATGTTGAGTTCTTAAGCACATCTAAGATTATTGATGGATGAATAATATGCATGATTTGATTACTATTCAATTAACAGATGAATTTCGATCATTTCAGATATCTAACATCATTCTGAATCCTAATCTCTGGCGAAAGTATCCTAATCGAATCAATCTTGACTGGAAAAGAATACAATTTGATGAATCACAGCGAGAGTATATTCCAGATAGCCAATGCGGAGTTTATTCTTTCGTAGTTATGCCAGGAATTGCTAATCATAGTACTTGTGCGTATCTGCTCTATGTGGGCAAAACAGAACGCAGCTTTCGGCAGAGGTATTCCGAATATTTATATGGGCAGAAAACTGGTAAAAATATAGAAGCTCATAAATACGAGATGCTTGTTAAGTGGAAAGATTATCTTTGGTTTTGTTATGCTCCGATCACACAGATCAATATCATAAAACAAATGGAAGACGATCTTATCGAGGCTTACCTTCCTCCATATAACAAAGAATTTCCTGCAAGTGTCCGTACACCGATGGGAGTATTGCGAAGATGAAAAAACAAAAAAGAGAAACATTTCCGGCATTGCGTTGTTCAATGGGTGATTGGTTTTACTATATTACCTCACTCAAGTTCTCGGATGTTGATTGCTGGATAAAACCAACAACCGAAATTCACAAAAGTGAAAACTTGCGTGATATGATTCAAAGAGAAATCAGTCAGAGAATATTGCCTATAGTCGATTATTTACTTGAGCAAGATGAGCGTTTTTTCAATGCAATTGTAGTAGGGGTTTACGGGGGCGCACCACAATGGTACCCTATTGAAGTAGGAAATAGTCCTGTGTTGGGATCACCTGATTTAGATGAGGACTCGCGTAACAAGATTGGGTTATTAACATTTGAAGGCAATGAGCAACTATTTGCTATCGATGGACAACATCGAGTTGAGGCAATAAAAAAAGCATTAGTAAACAAACCGGAATTGGCAGATGAGGACTTGGCAGCAATATTTGTCGCTCATGGAATTAATGAGGCAGGACGAACACGTACAAGACGACTTTTTTCTACTTTGAACAGATATGCAAAACCTGTTTCCAAAGGTGAAATAGTTGCCCTAGACGAAGATGATGCTTTTGCGATTGTTACACGTCGATTGGTCGAAGAATTTGATCTTCTAAATCCCGGTTTTACAATTGAAAAAGAAAATACGGCTGGATTTGTCTCTTTTGGTAAAACTACGCCAATCCCAGTACAAAACGAAACCAGTCTGACTTCAATCTTGGCACTTTATGATATTGTAGAAACTATTCACACTCCAATCTTGGATAGGAATCAGCGATCAGCTATAAAAAAACTCAAGCACCGACGACCGGCTGATGAAATATTAGAATCTATTTACCAAGAACAGGTTGAATATTGGCAACTCTTAAAAGAGTATATTTCAGAGTACCAAGAAGTATTTGATTCTCAGCCGCATGAAAAGATTGTGAGCAAATATCGTACTCAAGATGGTGGGCATTTAATGTTCCGCCCGCTAGGACAAAAAACCTTTGCTAGAGTAGTACGAATAATGATGGATAGAGGTACTGAGATGAGGCTAGCAGTACAAACTTTATCTGCGGCGCCAATGATACTAAATAATGCTCCATGGAAACACGTACTTTGGAACCCAACGCTACAGAGGATCAACTCAAAGTCAAGTGATTTGTTGAGAGAAGGGATATTTTTGTACTATATTAGACAAAATCCGCGCAAGAATTACGATGTTATTACAGAATATAAGAAAGTAGTTGATAATCCACAAGCAGAATTACCCATTAGCTAGAGATCGCACTGTTTGTAAAAGTCTACTTATCGCTATTTGAATATCCTTATGTTTATTAAACCGTCCCACTCCAATCCGAATCGCACTATGCGTCCGTTCTTCGCCAAACCCAAGCGCCAAGATGACGTGAGAGGGTTCGACTGACGCCGCAGTGCAGGCCGAACCGGTGGAGATGGCAATATCCTTGAGGGTCATCACCAGGGCTTTTGCATCTACTCCTTGAATGCTCACATTTAGATTGTGCGGCAGTCGTTGTGTAGGGTGTCCATTCAACTGGACACCCTCAATTTTTTCTTGTAGCTGCTGATAGATCTGTTGTGTCCAGTCGCGATATTTCTGGGCCGCGGCATCCATTTCCTGCCGTGCGATGTGTACAGCCTCACCAAATCCCACAATACCCGGCACGTTCAACGTGCCGGAGCGAATGCCTCGCTCATGTCCTCCGCCATAAATCCTTGGTTCGAGCAAAACTCGCGGGTTGCTGCGCCGTCGGTACAGTGCGCCAACGCCTTTCGGTCCGTAAATCTTGTGCGCCGAAAGGGACATCATATCAATGTGCATTGCTTGAACATCCATAGGGATGTAACCTGCTGCCTGGGCCGCATCGGTATGAAACAGGATGTTGTGCTCTTTGGCAATAGCGCCGATCTCCTGCACAGGTGCAAGCGTGCCGATTTCGTTGTTCGCCGTCATAATCGAGATCAGAATTGTCTGCGGCGTGATAGTTTGGCGCACAGCGTCGGGGTCAACCAGGCCATAGGCGTCTACAGGTAAATATGTCACCCGTTTGCCCATACGTTCAAGTCGATGACAGCAATCCAAGATCGCTTTGTGTTCGGTGACGCAGGTAATGATGTGATCGCCCTTATCCGCGTATTTCTCTGCGACGCCCAAAAGCGCGATGTTATCGGACTCGGTCGCCCCACTGGTAAAGATAATCTCATCTGGTCGGGCGTTAATGACTGCCGCAATTTGCTCGCGCGCAGCATCTACGGCGTGTTTTGCCTCAAGGCCATAGCAATGATCGCTGGCAGCATTACCAAAGATCTCGGTAAAATAAGGCAACATGGCTTCAAGCACGCGCGGATCAACAGGTGTCGTAGCATGATAGTCCAGATAAATCCTCTCAATTGGCATATTCGGTCTCCGAGTCTTGGATAGTCTGGATTTCTTGGCAAACATCTCTGGGCATCAATTGCCCAAGATCATTTAGCGAACGAACTCGTTTGTAAAGCAACAATACGCCTCGATTCACATGCGCACGAAAATAGTTAGCCAGATTTTCTTCATCGAAAAGTTGACCATCGCGATAACAACGCTCCTTTACTAGTGCTACAAACAAAGAATCCCATTGGCCGGTTAGCGTATGGCGATTGATCTCTTTTTCTGTGTCATCAGGATAGTCATCAAGGTTTGGGATCGCTGGATCATTCAAAGAGAGACAAAAACCTATGCGGCAGAGAATATTGGGTGTCAATCCTGTCCGTGCCTTCAAAAGACTGAGATGATGCGATACTTGTTCACTTAGACGTAAACGATAGAGTTTCATCAGGTCGCTACCTCTTCCAAAACCGGATGATCTGTGAGCACGGTTTCACAAACAGTGGTTGCTCCTAGAGACGTGTCATAATCTAGATGATAGGATCGTGAAATGGCTGGAGACAGCCAGTCTAGCATTTGATCATCAATCTCTGTATCTGTCGCCAACAAAATGACCTGATGACCGGCGTAAGGCAAATAGTTCTGAATGACACTCGAACGGTGGCTGCTGTCCAACCGTCCCAAAGGCGTGTCTACGATCACGGGCATCGGCACATTTGAAATCTCTTTTAGTGCCCACATTATCGCCATAGCCAGCAACTGCCGTTCGCCGGCCGAGAGTTGCTTGAACTTGAAACGATGCTTCTGGCGATAAAGCGTCATCTCCCAAGTCACAGGGTCTATTTCGATTTCATTGACCAGGTCCTCTTTGCGGCATAGCGCGTTGAATCGGGCCAACAATGTTTTTTTCAATGCATCGAGTTTTGCCCGTTGTAACTTGTCGATATAAGCCTGGAGCACAAGCTGTGTTTGTCCTACCAGGCGGATTCGTTGATCGTTTTGCCCCTGTTCTACAAGCTGCCGGCGCACCCGTTCCCGCTGATATCCCATTTGTTCCAGGCGATAGTTCAGACTCTTCATCTGATCATTCAAATCAGCGGCGGTCTTTTCAAGGCTGCCTAGTTGTCGATTGAGGTTTTGCAATGTCTCCGCTAATGGCCCGAGTGCTTCATCAGCTGGAATCTGCGACATCCCTTGTTTAACCTGATCAAGTTCTCGCTCCAGGTCCTCCAAATGGTCGATGGCCCGGCAAAACTCGTGTGGTGTTTGGGTTGTGGCTAAATCAATCCACCCCTGCAAAGTTTGCCGCTCCTGTTCAGAAACGCGCAGGATGATCTCTTGGGCGGAAATATCCGGCGTCTGAATAGTCTGCCGCAGAGTCGCGGTGAGTCTGGCAAGAATTTTTTCCTGGACGGCGCGGTTATCCAGACCTGTATCAATCCAAAACTCGGGCTTGGACAATTCATTCGAAATGCGTTCGATCTGATCTACCAAGACCTGTTGCGCGGCTTTTCCACGTTCATATTCGGCCTCCAAACGCAGGCGTTCAGCAACCCAGAGACATATTTGGGGCGCGATCGCAAAAGGCATCAGTCCGCTGGTCAACTCCTGCACCTGACGACGTTGCAGGTCGATCTCGGTTGTCAACCGTTCGCGCTTCAGCTGGAGTTCGTTTAACCGTTCAGCAAACCAGCTTCCCGCGCTGGCAATTTGCTGTTCTTGCTGAGCAATAACTGAATGGAGTCGAGTAATTGCTTTTTCATTCGTCCGCTGTTCGGCATACAGATCAGACCGCTCGCATTCCAATGCTGATATTTCTTGAGCAAGTTGATATAGTTGATCCTGCAAGTGTGATTGATCTTGCTTGTCGTTCTGCCGAGCAAGATAAATATCAAGGTCCTTTTGTAGCTGCTCTACCAGATCAAGCCCTAACAGAGATTTGATGGTTCCCGCCAATAATTCGCTACTCGTTCCATTTTCAGCCAGCGCAAAAAGCCTCTCGCCATCAAAAAAGAACAAATCGGCTATGCCAGGAGGGATCAATTCACGCAAAAAACTATCCTTATGTTCTCTCGTTTCTAAATCATCAATCTCTTGGCCATCTTCCAGAATATGTACATATTCTCTAACATTGCCTTGAACAACTTGCCATTCACGTGCAATTTCATAGTGTTTTTTTTGACCCGCGCTTACATAATCCAAAGAGAGAGCGATCCTGGCCTTGTGAGGATGACCATTTGCTTTCAACGGGACGTGAATGTGCTGCGCCAGATATGCTTCATAATCTGTTCGACTGACGCGACTGCCCAACAGCAATGAGCCATGCAAACATAACCGAATAGCCTCAATAAACGTTGTTTTACCGGAACCATTCTGTCCCCTAACAAGAATAATAGGGCGGTTCAAATCGGCAAAAGGATGAGGCGTCAGATCAAAGATTTGCTCTCTATATATCCCAAAATTCTCTAGTCTGAGTTGATGGATGATCATACAACGCCGCCTGCAAGTGTTGTGTGCGGATTGCGTTCTTGCTCTATCTCAGCTTGTATTTGCTCCAAAGAGCGCCAGTCTTCACTTAGAATTTGCTCAATGGTCTTGTGAATTAACCCTCGACGCCGCATACCATAGTACTGCCATTCGGCATCCAACAATTTTTGGACAAGTCTCACCGGTACGTCGTGCTGCTGCGTTGTCTGCATTAGCAAATCCAGTTCCATCTGTCCTGGTCTGTTCACATCATTGACTTCCCACTCGATTTTTCGACCTGTCATTTCTTGTACAATCCGAGGCAGATCATCTTTCCAATCTTGGCGTTCTGTCAACCACAGACGGCGAATTTCGCGCAATTCGCTTTCGCTGACCAGCTCAAGACTTGGATCAAATCTTTGAACAGCCGTCTGTGTTTCCAGTAATCGTCTGAGCATCTCTTGGGAAAAATCCAATGTAAACGTTCGCCATAGCAACCCTTTATTGGTAATTCGGACACGTCCATTTCGTCCTTTGTATTCGCGTTGCATCGGCTTGACGTTGGGATCTTGGGTAGATGCCAACCAATCCCTGAACTCGAGCAAAGGAATCATCCACTCTTCTCCTGAATCAATCATTGCTTCCATTGAGGTATCCTGTTCAACCACAGTGCATACCCAACAGCCAAAGCGGCTGTTTCCACAAGGCGGGGTTGTATCATCCACAACCATCGGGCATTCACCGTCATTGGCCGATTGATAAATTGCGCGCAAGCGACGGTTATCGCTGCCCCAAGGAGAAGGTTTTTGCAGCAAATAGTTCCAAACATCTTCCACCGAAAAATGTTCAATGGGCATATAAACCCATGCGCCAGGTAGTTGCCCATGGCGTGAAAGAATGTGTCCGCCAAAACGGTGTTTGTCGATTACTTGGTCTCGCGCTACACTTTCTCCGGCGCGCATTCCCAACACCAGAATGACTTCACCATATTTCGACACTCGATCCAATATAAAGCGATTGGATGCTTTGATCTTGAGCCGTTCAGTACACCATCGGAACATCGTATTCGGCGCTGGATATCCGCGCCCAATCAGGTTCACCCAAAAAGTGTCATCCAAAATTGGAGTGAGCTTGGCTACCTCGAACGGCATGTTAAATTCATTTGACCGTTTTTCGATAGCTTGAAGTGTTTCATCTACATACCTGACGATAGGTGGTGTTTCGACAAGCGTATCTGAAGAGATCACATAGACTCGTTTTTGACGCTGCTCAACGGGTAGTTTGGCCAAAGCATACCAAACTAGCTGTAGCGTGGCTGTTGAGTCTTTGCCTCCACTATATCCGATGACCCAAGGGTGGGGATAGTTCAAATAAACCTGGCAAATTTCTTTATAGATGTCATCCAGTGAAAAGTGATCGAAAACAGAGTCTTGTTCACGCATATCTTGTTGAGCCTCCCACATATATCATAGCCAGATTGCTCTTTTTTTGCAATTGCTGTCATTGCTCTTGCTCTGATCTCTGATCATCAAAAAGCAAATTGAGCATTGCACAGGCTCTCTTTTGCTGCGTATGATCCATTTTGCTCAACCTTGTTACGCAGTGACGTAATTCGGGACTGAGATCGTCTGAAAAAGTCGAGATAACAGAATCCTTTTGTGACGTGCCACTGTACTCTTGGAGCATTGCCGCAATGAATTCAGCAAGACGAGACCCCCGTCCGCACCCAATGTGATAATCTTGGGACCTGGCTATCTCGACAAGCTGACGCTTGAGTTCCTTTGATACATAAACAGACGTGTAGCCATCTTTGTTCATATCAAAATTCTACTCTAAATCTATGGATTTGTCAATTTAATCTATGGATTTTGGGGCGAAAATGATTTTTCGCGAGTACGTCAAACTGTCGGGGATGAAAAATGTGCAGTGAGAGGGTGCAAGATTTCTAGACAAGGCCAAACCAATAGCAGAAGTAGCACTATATTTGCCTCTTGGGTGCGAATATGGCATGTGCAGCAACTCGGCAGTCTTGTCGAGACATCGGCTTGTTCTATAGGAAAGCGACGATCATTGCGCGTGATTTCACGATAAGGACAGTGTATGTTATAATGTTGGAAATTCGCCAGGTGGTGAGATGAAACAGTGTCTGGTTGTGAACCCGGCTTGTTTACACACGGTGTGTCCGCCCAGGTGGATTCGTCAGCCGGATAAAAACCTCTATACTTGCAGGCAGGTATCCAAGTTTCTATCCATCTCATCAAAGGGCGTTGATGTTCAATGTAGGGAGATGTCAAGGATCAAACACGAGGTGCTGCAAAACTGGCAGGCTCGCGCGGCGCGGGCGCAGGCTGAACTTGAAGAAGCGACGCATGAACTGGAAACCGCCCGCTATCAACAAGCAATCACGCAGCGATTGTTGGCCAAGGCCGACGACGACGCGGCGCGGGAGGATTGGCGAATTCAGAACGATGTGCTGGAAATGTTTGTCATCCAGGCCGAGGATCAGATGGCCGAGCAGCAGGCCGAACTGGCCCAGTGCGCGGCGATGATTGCCGAAATCGAGGCCGACCTGGCGGCGCAGCGATGAGTGATCCGTTCGAGATCGTTGATCACCTTGCACCCCAAGACGCGCTGTCCATTTTGAAAAGGCTGGCCCGCAGCGACGCCGCCCTGGCTGTCCGCATTGCCGAGATGGCGTTGGACGACCTGGAAGACATCGATCCAGAATGGGTCGCCATTGAATTGTTCGACGAATTGGAAACATTAAAGGCCGAAGAGGTTTGGCGTCGGGCTGGCAAGACGCGCTATGGCTATGTCGAGACGGATGAAGCTGCTTACGAGATGGTTAAAGAAATACTTGAGCCGTTTCTGGAAGAGCTGCGCCGGTATCAAGGGATGCGCCTGAACGACGAGGTGAACCAATTCTGTATGGGCCTGCTGCTGGGGTTGTACCGCTTTGAACGCGAATCCCAATCCCAGTTCAAAGATTGGGCGCCGGACGTGTCCATCGCTTTTGCCGAGACGGTGATGAGCGCGTGGCGGGAAGGCTTGCCCGGACAAAAAGATGTTGACGCGCTCAAGGCGTTTGCCGGGCAGGCGTTGGGCTGGTGGGGCGGCAGGTTGTTTGAGGGCGACAAATAGGGAGGCTTTTTCACAAGTAACCGACTATGGCGCACATCGTTTTTCCCACCTCTGCCACCGAACAGGGTTTTGCTTTTGAAGACCTGATCCTCAGCCATTATCACAAATCGGGTCAATGCCGGGTGCGCGAGTGGTCGAGCTATCTGCACGGCAGATCGGGACGGTGGTGGCAGTGCGATGGGATTGTCGAAGATGCTCAAGGGCGTTATCTGATCGAGGCCAAGTTCTTTGCCGACCGCCCGGCGGCCGCGCGCGATGTCAACCCTGGCCGGCGGATGGCGGCGGCGCGAGACCTGGACTGCACGGGGATTCAGTACATCTCGCTCAACGGCTTTGCCGACGATCTGCGCGGCTGGCCGCATGGCGGTCTGGATGTTCGCTTTTCCACCTGGAACGACCTGCGCGGAGACGTGCTGCCGGGCATCGATCGCCATGCTTCGGCGCTGCTCGACGAGTTCGATCTGACCGATGTCTGCGCTACAGCAACCCAAAGCGCCGCCGAACTGCATTTTGAATTACTTGTCGCTGCGCCTTTTTTGCCGCAATTTCCCGAGTTTGTGGCTGTTCCCGACACCCTGGAAACGTGGCTGCGGCGATTGCCCGGCCTGCCCTTGCAGCTCGATCAGTTGGCCAACGGCCGCTTTTGGTATGATGCGGCGTCCGAGCAAGTGACATTGGTGTCAGGCCGGCTGACCGACATCAGTTTGCAGGAAGCCTGGGCGATCCAGGACGCGCTTTCGGGATACGCCAACCGCACTTTTAAGGCCGTCCGCGCTACAGCACAAGCGCTGGGGCAAATGCCTGATGGTCTGATTGATGATGTGCAGGCTGCACTGCACAAGATGGGCTGGAAAACCGGCCCGGCCGGCGTGCGCAGTTCGCTGCAATTTTTGGAGCGGCTGGGATTAGCCCGTAAGTGGATGGATGGTCGCCGGTCACGATATACGCTGTCGCCGCTGGGCAAGGCGTATGTGCTGGGCGGCCCAGACGACGCATTGTTTCATGCCGTGCTCAAAGACTGGCTGCCCTACCGGGCTGTTTGCCAGGCCATCGCAGAGCGTCAAGTGCCTGCTGCTGCCGACACTATTTTGAGCTATTTCAAAGAGCAATATGCGCCTTATGAGCCGTATGCACGCAGCCTGTTCAATCCCAACAAGGCAAAGGGGCTGGTGCAACTGTACAACCAATTCGGGAGTTGACGATGACACAAGGTTACCTGATCAAGCCGAAACCGGGTCGTGCAGTATACGTAACCGGCGGAAAAGAGCAAACAAATTCTCTGATAACCGATTTTTTACAACAGATCGGCCTTGAGCCTGTGCTTGCTCGACGGAATGATGGAGGTGTCTCGGCCGACTGGCGAACATTGGCCAAATTGTACAATGACAATTTACAAGCTCTTGCTCAAAGCGATCTGTGCCTGGCTTTGCTCGACGGCGCTATGACTGATATAGCAGATGTTTGTGTTGAAATGGGGTTGGCGTATGCCAACGGCATTCCGATCTTGGGATTGTGCAGCCTGGATGAGCTTCGCGCCAGTCCGATGGTGGTGGGCATGTGCCGAGGGGATGAGCAATTGGCTTATGATGCGAACGGATTGATCGAGTTGGTCAAGGAACACATCGAGATGGTCAGCGATGAACCGGATACAGACGACTAGCTCAAAAGGTTCGCAACCCGCTGGCCCGCACGGATACACGATGGGAGCGTCGGGGCGGCGGTCTGTGTTGGTGGGTGAGGGGATGTAGGGCGGCTTTCCATAGCCGCCTCTGTCTGGCGGGCAATGAACCCCTTCTACGAAGGAGGGCTTGTTTGTAGTATAATAGAGTCAGAATCATTTGTGAGCCGGGTTTTGGGAGAAATCGAGATGACGGTATTAACTGTAAAACTCTCATCTGACGCATACCGGCGGCTGCGCGAGGAAGCGACCCGCCTGGGCAAATCGCCGCAGGCGGTGGCGTCTGAATGGCTGGTGGAAAAGCTGAGCCTGGCGGCCGCAACGCCTGCTGGCGAACGGGAATTGGCCCGCCAGGCGCTCCGCGATGCCGGTTTGTTGACCGAACTTGGCCCTCACCTGCGCGAGCGCGCCGACGCGCGGGTTTGCCTGGATGACGTGAGCGCAGCTTTGGGGCGGGCCGGCGGCAAACCGCTCAGCCAGGTCGTTCTGGAGCGGCGACGATCCTAACCTGCATCCCTGACCTCGATCAAAACGCGCAGTGTTTTGTACTGCTCCGGTCGTTTGCTGCGCAGTTCGCCCAGCGTCTCGACCGCCACCTCGCTCAACAACACCCCTCGCTTTCCGGCCTCTTGCAGCCTGGCCCACAGCGCCTGCCCGGCGGGCGATAGGTTCATCTCGCTTGATCTCTCCCGCGCCAAAAGCTGTTTCGCCAACGCGCCGGCCTGGCGCAGCGCCTCGCTCAGCCGCTCGCGCCCCAGCCGGTAGTCTTTGTCCACGTTCCTGGCCGGTATCATGGGCAAAAGGGCCAATATCTCCTCTGCCGTCCGCCCGCCCAGCAGCCGGGCCAGGCGCGGGCCGTCATAGACGTTTTCGCGCAGTTTGAACCAGTCGTCATAAAGTTGCGGGATAGGCTGCGCCCATTTGCGCTCCCAAGACGTGCCCTGCCGGGCCGCCTCATGGTGAATGGCTCGCGTCTGCGACAAAAGCCCGGCGTCCAGACCAGGCATCCCATCCTCAGTCTGTCCTTCAATTACCAGCCACAAAACATACAGCGCGGCGGCCAGTTGGTCGACCGGCATACCCAGCGCCGCTTCGAGCCGGGCCAGTCCGCTGTGGCGGTGGTTCATCGCCGCGAACATCAAGGGCAGCAGCCGTCCGTCTTGCGCCAGCTCGGCGGACAGCGCGGCGGCCCTTTTGCCGGTCGCCTGTGCATACTCGCTCAAGCGAAACGCCGCGTGATCGACCTCTCGGCGCAGCAAAATCCCCTCTTGATCGTCTATCCCTTCCAACACGATCGGTGGGCACACATCCAGGTAGACCGGCCGCCAGGTCAGCGCGCCGTGCGGCTGGGCGACGCCCTCGGCGTGCAGCGAGTCGGTCGGGCAGACCGCGCGCAGCCAGCGCGCCGCGCCCTGGCGCAGTCTCTTGAGCGACTGCCGGTTGACCGCCTTGCCCTCCAGCCAGTCGCGGACCGCCTGCTTGTCCGGATCGCTTTCCCAGACAGCCGCTGCGTTTCCGGCCGGCGCCAGGCGGGTCTTGGCTTTGAGCAGCGGCTCGACGGGTACCTGTCTGGCCTGGGCGGGATAGCCGAATGCCGCCAGCACGCCCGCCGGCAGGTCAACCCGGCGTTGATCGGTCACCAGCGGGCCGTACAACTCGCAGACGCGGGCCAGGTGTGGGTCGGCGCAGCGAGCAGCGATCTCTATCCGGCTTAGAGAAGCCAGCGTTTCCGTCGCGTTCTGACCATCAGCGGCCGCCGTCAAAACCCGGCGCAGGCTGCGGATCAGGTAACGCGCCTTGCCCTTGCCTTCGGGCAGGGCGCGAAACAGACGCACCGTCGCCGGCGCGTTGAGCGGAGTGAGAAAACGATGTCCATCGACCGAACCGGGCGCATCCAGGTTGTGCAATCCGGCGCAGCGTGGGTATTGCGGGCAGCCCGCGCACGTCATCCCATTCTGCCGGCGATATTCGTCCAGGTAGCGCCAGGCAAATTCGACGCAGTTGCCCTCATCGAGCAAGTACGAATCCAGCCCGCGCTGATCGGACAGCCACAACTTGGTCACGCGGTCGTCAATGGTGTCCAGGTGGCTGATCCGGTTGAGCAGCTCTCTTCCGCGCTCGCTGCCCTCAAACGAGGCCGGCGTCAGCCCGATGACCACGTCCCAATTGCCCTGCTCCAGAGTGATGAAATAATCCAGCAGGTCGGTGGCAAAGAGGTTGAGCGACTGCACCAGGTCGTCGATCAGCAGGATGGGGCGAACGTCGCGCCGGGCCATATCGGCCGAGATCAGCCGCAGCGTGTCGGGCAGGTATATCCCTTCCATCAAGTGCTCGCGCAAGACGGTCAGCAGAACGTGGCGCAACGCTTCGTATTCCAGCGGCACATCCAGCACCGTTTCTTTGTCGATCTGGGCCAGGTCTTCGCGGGACAAGAGTTCGACCGTCGCACCCACTCCCTCTGCCGGATCGTCCATCGCCGCCAGGCTGCGCTCGATGTTGGGCTGCACCACGTTGAGCAGCCGGTAATAGAGCGCGTTGACGGCGTCGTCTGAATCAAACAGCCGTTCCAGCGCCGCGATGACCAGCAGTTTAGCCAGCGTGCGCGGCTTGCGGCGAGCGGCTTCCCATTGGCGATGTGTGCGGTCGTCGAAATAGGACTGCGAGAGCAGGTGCTTGAACCGCTCGGCGATGCGGACGACATCCAACTCGGTACGCGCGATGCGCACCAGTGGGCGGGCCGTCATCTCCTGAGTGAGGCGCGTCTCCAGCCAGCGCATCAGCTCCGACTTGCCCGAGCCGGCCGCGCCAAAGAGGATGAACACGCGGTTGCCCGGCTGCGCGGTGCGAGCGTCCAGCAGCGCAGCCAGCAGATCGTCTTCGTGAACGGTCATTGTCTTGTGGTGGGGCGAAAATTGCCGCATCGTGACCGGCGTGTGCGTGCGCAGAAACGTCTCCGCACCGAGCAGGTATCGTTGGTCGGCGGTTGTGGCCAAGACCTTTAGCCCTTCTGGGCCGATACAAGGCCAGGATAGATTATGATGGTTCATGCTCTTTTTCTCTCAATTCCCCGCCACCGCCTGGCCCCAAAATAGGGCTTGCCGGGCGAGTCTTGCAGTGGATACAAGGCGATCCGCCCTTGTTGGGCCAGGTACTCCAGCGGCGCGGCGATGCAGTCTGCCAGGTCGCCGCCCTGGCTTTCAAAGGGCAAAACCCGGGCCAGGCAATCCTCCAATAAAGATTGCAGCGTGCCTTGTTGGTGTTCCCAGGTCTGGATGATCTCAGCGATCAGGTCGGGTGAATAGGCGCACATCCAGCTGCTGCCAACTCGCCGCCCGACGCCCAGGTAGGTCATTACCCGCTTCCACGCCTGGATTTTTTCCCGGCTCAGGCCGCCCACCTCTTGCACCTGGCGCAGTTCATTGGCCGCGCCGTGCAGGTCGGGCAGAAAAAGGCAGTTTGGCCTGACAAACAGCTCGCTCAGCAGGAGCGAATAAAGGGCGTCGGTGGGGTGGATGGCCGCTTGGCGGCCTGTTTCCAATCGCCGCATCGCCTGCAGCAATTGAATATCAAACCGGGTGTCATTGTCAGTGGCGGCAAAATTTCCCGATCGCTCCTGCACCAGGCCAGCAGACAGCAGAAAGGACAGCGCGTCGTCTATGCTTTGCGTGCTGCCCATTTCGTTGTTCGAGTAACCAGAAAGGAACGCTTGGTGAATGGTTTGCCGAGAGGGAGAATGTCCTTGGGCAGATTGGTATGCGATAAAGGCATAGATGGCTTGCAGCTCGGGGCCGTACACGGTGCGAAACAGCATCTTGCGCTCCTGGAAGGTGATTTTGACGGGATTCTGTCTCTATGATACTATATTTATGGTCAAGCGACAATCAAAGGAGAACAGGCCATGCGATTTTACGTCAGCTGGTATTATGGCGACCCGCTGTATCAATGTTACGACCCGGATTGTCATATGTTGATCAGCCCGACTTCGGTCTCGCGAGAGTGGACGCTGCGCGATCTGCCGGTTCTGCCGCGCCATGTCATGATCGATAGTGGTGGGTTTCGGTACATGACGGAACAACACAAAATGCCCACCGCGCGAGAGACCTTTGAGCGGCAGTTGCAGATGTTGGGCGATGTGGACCTTCCGGCGACTTTGTGTGCGCTGGATTTTCCAATGGCCGAGCGCGGCCTGAGTTCAAATGAATGGGATCGCCGTCTGACGCAGACCCTGGCATTTGCCGAAGAATTGAAAAGGTTGATCGCGCGGCACGATCTGGGCAAGAACGTCGAGTGGATGGTCATCGTCCAGGGCAAAGATGTGCCCTCGTTGATCTTTTGCGCTCACGAGCTCAAGGCGATGGGGTTCACGACTTTTGGCGTCGGATCGCTGGTCGGTTTGTTCGATTTGCACGAAACAGTGCAGCGAGTACAGGCGGTCGTTTCCGTGGTGGGCGCCGGCGTGCATGTCTTTGGCTTGAGCAGCGCGGTCGTCATTCGCGCCCTCAGCCGCGTGGGCGTGACCTCGTTCGATTCGTCGCGGCCGGTCAAGTCGTCGGCTTACAACGAGATATTGTACAGCTATCCGTCTCAAGCCCATCCTCTTTGTCGTTACGGCATTTTGGACAAGGGCCGGGCGACGGGGATCATTCCTCAAGCCAGGTGTCTGGCGCATCCACTGCCGTGCTCTTGTCCCATCTGCCAGCAAGACCCGCTGGAAATCCTGCGCGTCGGCGACCGGCGGGCGATTGATCGCCGGGCCATACACAACTATTTTCATTTCAAGGCCAGCATTGGCGATACGCCGCTGTCAAGCCAGACCGGTTTTCCGCTCAAACATTGAAAGCCGATTCTGCATTTCCTCCACCTGATCGGGCGTGGCATAGCCCTTTTCACGGCGGTATGCAAGTTGTGTAAAATCGTCAGATTGCCAGACCAAAGCAGCATTTTACACAAAAATCGCGATACCGCCCGCATCGTCCAATTCTCCCCAATCTTGCAGATATTCCAATATGTCATCTGTGCTGAGCGCGGCCACCCGCTCAGTGATTTGCCAATGCAGCCGCTCATACTCGATGGCGCTGCCTTGTTTCGAGACGCGCTCGCGATCAAGCCCATACTTTCGAGCCTTGTAAATCGCCAGGTTGGCGATCAAGGGATGGGCGTGAGGTTCTCGCGCCAGGTGCCACCAGGCTTTGCCAGACTCGGGCCAGAACCCCTCTTTTTCAAGCGTCTCCGCCGCCTGTCGCAATCCGCCCTCGTCCAGATTGCCGCTTTGGACGGCGGCCATCAGATAGGCGGCGGCCTGCGTTCTGAGCTGGCTTGCGTTGTATTCTCCTCTTGCAAGCAAAAACAGGCATCGGCCGCCGGCCAATCTTTCCCTGGCCGAACAACTGCTCTTGTTCAACTCTCTTTGCAGATTGGCAATGGCTGCCTGGCGGTCCACACCCAACTCGACAATCTCGTCGGCCCGGTCTTCCCAGTCCATCCATGCGCCGGCCGTGATGTCAATTGACAATTCTTGCCCGCGCTGCTGGCGCAGCGTATCATATTGCGCGGCGACGATCTCTTGCAAGACTGGGGGAATGTCGCCGGCCCGCATAATTTTTTGCGCGGTGCGGCATCTTTCTGCCAGAGACACGGTTTCCTGGAACAGTCTGGCCATGTCGGTCATCCACTTGTCCAGGAACGCCAAAAGAACTTGAATATCGCTTTGATGTGACATGTTGACTCCTTGGGAATCCTCCGACCCGAAAACTCGGGTCGGAGGGGCTTGCTTCCCATTGTCCGGCGCGTGAACGCGCCGGGTCAGCTCTTTTCATCACGTACATCACGCGGCAGGCGCACTGTCTGCTCCGGAGTGATGCAGTTGCGCACGGTACGGTCGGTGACGCCGAGTTGGGCAGCAGTGTCTTGGGCGAAAGCGGAAATGTTTTCCACTTGGCTTTTCCGCCGCCGACCAGGTCAGGCGTGCCGCCATGTCGGATCTCCCGGCAGTCCTGCAGGGTGGCGATGGCACGAATGGGTGCGTCGGTTCGCTCATCCAGCAGGCAGGTGGCCGGCCTGCTCTGGACAGCCTGCTTTGTTCGAGTGTTTTTTCGTCCATCAGAACACCGTCACGTACCGGAACGCGGTTGGTCTTCCGTCCGGCGATGCCGGTGAGGGTGCCGGTTCAGGCGCAGACAAATCGCAACACAAATTCCAGATCAGACCTCCTTTTTTTTCTTTCTCTTTCTTTTTTTATTGTGTGCACTTTTTGCCATCAGCGTGTGCATTTTCTGCACTCCCAGAGCCGGGTCAGGCAGCAACCACGCACTGGAACGCGGTCGGCCGGCCGGCGATGCCGGTGAGGGTGCGCTCGATAGGCACGCGCCAGCGGCTCTCCAGCCATTCTTTCGCATATTCGTCCGACACACCGATGGTTACGCGGTCGTTGTCCCAGGCCAGCAGGTGGGCAGGTTTGAGCCATCGGTCGAACGCGACGCGGGTGAACTGCATCTCCAGTTCGGTCATGGCGACGCACCAACGAGAGTCTTGCTTTCGATATTCGCCTTCCTGGCCATCGTTCTTGTCTACAAATGGTTCATCTGGTTCATCTGTCGGCGGGTCAGGAGACCGAGATGCTTCGACCTTGCGGGATCGCGCCACTGCCTGGGTCATACGTTCATTCTCGCTGTCGCTGCGCCGCTTGTTCTCCAGCACAGCCTTGACGTATGACACCAGCCGTTCGGGCGGCACCGCGCCGCCGCGCGACACGGCAGCCAGCACGGCATCATATACCTCGTCGGGCGAAAAGGGCCGGGGGCCGGTCAAGAACTGCTGCAGGCCGACCAGGATGCCGGGATGGGTGTAGCAGGCCTTTTCTTGACTGACTGCCTGGAGCAGCTCCTTCACCCGTTTCATGGGATCCACGTTCATTGCGACGGATGCGGCGTCTTGAGCGCGGTCCAAAATCGCTTCAGCAGAGTTTGCATCGGTCGTATCAGCAGCGACAGAGTCGGTGGTGACCGTACCGGCGGAAACGGTGGTTTGGCGAGTCAGTCCCGGGGTGACAACGGCGCAGGCGTTGGCATCACGTTTTTTCCAGCAGCGGCGAATGGAGCGAATACAGTCAGTCAGTGTGGGCGAACCATCGGCGTAACGTCTCGTTTCAAAACATCGTCGCATGGTCTGTTCGATCAGGTCAAATGGAATGTTGTCGACGATCAGACAATCAAGGTCCTGCTGTTCATCCGGTGTGAGCAGGCGTGTTTGCCCGGACAGGGCGCAAAACAAATTCCAGACAGAATCTCGTTTTTGCTGGTGAGTGTGCATTTTCTGCACACCCACCAGATCAGCGGCCGCCGCCGGTGAATCAGAGGCGGCCGCCTTGTTGGCTAGAGGATCGTCGGTTGGAGTATAGCCGGTGTTGAACTTGCGGATGCCCGACAGAGGGCGGATGAAATAGACGTTGGCAATAAAGCTCTTGTTATCGCTGCGGCGGCGGCGATAGCGACTGCGCTTTTCGATCAGGTTGTGTTCGATCAGGCAGTTGATCGCCTCGATCAGGGTGTGACGGGAGCCAAAACCACATTCCTGGAGCAAGTCTTGTTGAGTGGCATAACAAAACAGCTGCCCGCAATCCTGCTGGGTCACCAATCGAAGGGCGATCAAGTGACGAAACAAAGCCTCGCCCTGAGGATGACTCCCCAGCACTTGGGCGCGCAGCCCCATAGCCACCAGCACCTTGAGCGCATTGCCCGAAATTTTGGACAGCATGCCGGAAGAGGCCAGGGCACAATAAATCTCCACATGAACATTGGGATTTCTTTGCCAGGTTTGGCCCGGCATGTCCAGATTGTGGTTTTGGAGGATTCCCAGGATGTCTTGTTGGTTCACCGGCAAACTCCTTACGCCGCTACTCCTCGAACGGGTGCGCGGCGATGTACGCCTCTATCTCGGCGCGGTACGTTTTTTCAAGCAGCGGCGAATGGCGCGAGCGCAGTCCCGCATTGTGGGTTGGCCATCGGCATTACGTCTCGTTTCAAAGCACTGCCGCATGGCCTGTTCGATCAGGTCAAATGGAATGTTGTCAACGATCAGACAGTCGAGGTCTTGCTGCTCAACCGGTGTCGGCGGACGTGTTTGCCCGGATAGTTCGCAAAACAAATTCCAGGCACGGTCCTCATGCTCATCTGTTGCAGGGTCCTGGCCAATGATATAAATCTGGATTGGGACTCC
>CAYVBK010000010.1:65322-132565 GCA_964449465.1 uncultured Anaerolineae bacterium | reverse complement strand
CCGCGACGGTCGAACCCACCGCGACGGTCGAACCCACCGCGACGGTCGAACCCACCGCGACGGTCGAACCCACACCCACGACAACTCGGTGAGATTTGACAAAACCAACAGAGCCGGATATAATAGCTACAACATTGCGGGGTAGAGCAGAGGCAGCTCGTCGGGCTCATAACCCGGAGGTCTTAGGTTCGAATCCTAACCCCGCTATCAAACCGAACGGACACCCATCTAATAGACGGGTGTCCGTTTTTTTGTTGCCAATTTTCTAGTAGAAAAGGAGCTCGTCGGGTTTATGAAACTTTCACACGCAGCAACAGGTTTCATACTACACAAGGCCGCTGAGGGCAAGTCTCAACGCACGCTCGACGGCTACAAGGCGCATTTGGCCTTGCTGACCGGGTATTTGGAAGACCCAGAAATGTCCGAATTGGACACCGCCGCTCTACGGGCTTTTATGGCCTACTTGCGCACAGATTATGTGTCTACGCGCCCTATCGCCGTGCCCAAACAGCTTGCACCCAAGACGCTGCGCAATTATTGGATCACCTTGCGTTCATTTGTCACCTGGGCAATGGCCGAGTGTGGCATCGCGGATATCCTCAAGCCGCTCAATCCGCCCGAATTTGAGCCGCCAGAGATCGACCCGCTGACCGAGGCTGAGGTGCAGGCGCTGCTCCAGGCCACGTCTCACACCCGGCGCGCAAAACCAGATGGCAAGGTTGCGTATACGATGCGCCGGCCCACCGCCCGGCGCGACCGGGCGCTGCTTTTGTCTCTGCTGGATACCGGCCTGCGCGCTTCCGAGTTAGCCCGGCTGCACGTCGACGACGTAGACCTGAACACCGGCGCGGTGTTGGTCTCGCCTCATAATTCGAGCTGCAAGTCCAAGCCACGCACGATGTACCTGGGAAACACAGCGCGCAAAGCGCTGTGGCGCTATATAACCACGCACGGCGCGGCCGGCAGTGATCCGCTGTTTGCGGCCGGCGATGGCAGGCCATTGGGAAGAACCGGCATCCGGTTTATCTGCCGGCGATTGGGCGCCAAAGCTGAGGTCGCCAAGCCGGTTTACCCGCACCGTTTCAGGCACACCTTTGCGATCATGTTTTTGCGCAACGGCGGCGACATTTATACCCTTCAACACCAGCTTGGACATACTAATTCAATGCCAAGCGAGATGCCATCGACCTCTGGCAAGGGATGCCCCAAATGCAGGCCCAACACAATCCACCCTTCCAGCACATGGGTGTGCATTGGGCCTGCGGTGTGTCAGGGGCGCAAAGCGCCCGGATGGCGTTACGACGCGGAGCGTTGTAACGAGGGAACGCTCCAATATCTCTTCATCCGAGATATTATGTGGCCAGCTGTAGGCATCCAGCACGGCAGCATCGAGTTTGGGAGCGCGCGGCGGGTAACGAGGGTGCGCGGTGCTGCCGATGGCGTTACGACGGAGGCCATCGTAACGATGAACTTGACCGCCTCTTATGTCTCCAAATCCTCGACGATCGCCCGGAACTGCTCCAGCGCCGACTCGAGATCTTGGACGATCTCTTCCGCCAATACATCCGGCTCGGGCAGGTTGGCCGTCTCTTCCAGCGACTCGTCGCGCAGCCAGAAAATGTCCAGGTTGACCTTGTCGCGGGCCAGCAGTTCGTCATAGCTGAAAGCCCGCCAACGACCATCTGGCCCCGCACCCTGTGCGGGTTCTTGGCTCCATGTCGGCGACCGCTCGTGGCGGTTTTCGGGATTGTAGCAGGCCACAAACTCGTCCAGGTTGGCGCGGGTGAGTGGATTTTCCTTGAGCGTCAAGTGTGTATTCGTGCGCAGATCGTAAATCCACAGCGTGTCGGTTGATGCCATCTCGCCGCCCGCGCGCCGGTCGAAAAAGAGGACGTTGGCCTTGACCCCCTGGGCGTAAAAGATGCCTGTGGGCAGGCGCAGCAAGGTATGCACGTCGCACTCGTGGAGCAGTTTGCGACGCACCGTCTCGCCGGCGCCGCCCTCAAAGAGAACGTTGTCGGGCACGACGACCGCCGCCCGGCCATTGATGTTGAGGATGTTGCGCACGTGCTGCACGAAATTGAGCTGCTTGTTGCTGGTCGAGGTCCAGAAATCCTGGCGCACAATGGTCTGCGCTTCGCGGCGGATCTCGCCCTCGTCGGTGATAAAAGTGACGCTGCTCTTTTTTCCGAACGGAGGATTGGTCAGCACCATGTCAAAATACTCGCCGGGGTGGGCCGCCAGCGAGTCGTCCACGCGGATGGGGGAATGCCCGGCTTTGCCGGGAGCGCCGTTCGCGCCGATGCCGTGCAGGTAGAGGTTCATCACGCACAGCCGCGCCGTATTGTCGACGATCTCCCAGCCGTGCAGGGCTTGGTGGTTGAGGTGTTCGTACTGGTTGCGGTTGAGCTGGTGATGTTTGGCGATGTACTCGTGCGCGGCGATGAGAAAGCCGCCCGTTCCGGCCGCCGGGTCGCAGATCGTGTCTCCCGGTTTGGGGCGCATCACGTCGACCATGGCCTGGATCAGCGGGCGCGGCGTAAAGTACTGGCCGGCGCCGCTCTTGGTGTCCTGGGCGTTCTTTTCGAGCAGACCCTCGTAAATCTCGCCCTTGACGTCGATATCCAGCCCGGTCCACGTCTCATCGTCGATCAGGGTGATCAGCCGGCGCAGCTTGGCCGGGTCCTGGATGCGGTTTTGCGCCTTGCGAAAGATGACCGGGATCAGGCCGGAGCCTTTGCCGAGTTCGGTGAGAATGGTGAGGTAGTGTTTTTCCAGTTCCGTGCCATTCAGTGCGCGCAGGCTGGCCCAGTTGTAGGCGGCGGGGATGGCGCTGGGCCGACCCCACAGCTCGACCTGCTCTTGATCCATCTTGAGGAAGAGCAGGTAGGTGAGCTGTTCGACATAGTCGCCGTACGAGACGCCGTCGTCGCGCAGGACGTTGCAATAGTTCCACAGGCGTTGGACGATGGTTGCGGATTCAGTTGACATAGGTTCCACCTTTGATCGGGTTGTCACGATCCAGTGCCCATTTCAGGGGGTTGTCGGCGATGTACTGCCGGATGGCGTTCAATTCACGGTCGTTGCGAATGATGCGTTCGTGATAATTGCGCTGCCAAAAGGGTTGGCCGGGCGCGTTGTGCAATTGGTTGATTTCGCGCGTCGAAACCGACTTGAAATTTTGGACGACCGCTGCCAGCGACCCCGGTTGCGTGCCGTTGGGATGTTGGGGCGAAGCATTTGCCGGGGGGCGTACATGCTTCGCCCCGACGATGTCGTGGTCGATCCAAATGATCCCGTGAACGTGGTTGGGCATGATCGTCCATTCGTCCAATTGCACGTATTCAAAATGGGCCGGAAGCGCTGACCAACGTGCCTCGACGATGCGGCCAATGTCCGATAGATGCGCCACGCCATCAATCACATCGCCCAGGGCGCATTCGCGACCGCGCACGACCAGGGTGATAAAATACGCGCCGAATTGGGCGTAATCGTACCCCTTGAGACGGATCGACCGCCGGTGGTGGATGGATGGATCGTAGGGCATCGGTTCATCTCCGTTCTGGTTGGGGCGAAGCATTTGCTGGGGTGCGCAAATGCTTCGCCCCAACTACACCAGCCGCCCCTCAAAGGCGCGCTTGAGGATGGACTGGCGCAGCCGTTCGGCGCGGGCCAGGTTGGCTTCGACCTCGGCCTCCACCTCGGCGACGACGGACAGGCGGCGCTCGACTTCGGCGACGATGCGGCGCTGCTCGGCGAGGGGAGGAAGGGCAATAGGTGTAGAACGAAATTTGGCTTGTGAGATGTTTCTCATCGAGTCACTGGTCCCAGTAGCATTGCGTTCAAAAAACTTACGTGCTATGGGCGCTCGAAGAACATAAAGCAGGTACTTCTTTAGAATGTCTTCCGAAGCGGTTACAAGCCTTAGTGTTTTGTCCGACAGCATCAAATTGGAATAGTCACGTTCAACAAGTACGACTGCGCCTGCGAGTTCTACTGTATTAGCGCGTGAAATAAGCAAGTCTCCAGATTTGATAGTTAGATTCTTTTTAGGTTTGTCCTTCGGAAACAATGCCTTGTTTTCTTGTGATAGGAATCGCTCCCAACTCACTGCACTAACTTTCAATACACCAAATTCACCATCTTGAGCAGGCCTGGGTTGTGCTTTGGGACTCTTACCAGCATCGATCCTTTCAATAAGCTGTCCAAGACTACTCCAACACCACCCCTCCGGCAGTTCCGGTAAATTTGACGTGTCCGGCCCCGCCGGTTCCGTGTACCGTTTCCCCGGATTGTCCGCCATCCACCGGGCGCGACGTTCCGCCAGGATGCGGCGCAGCAGCACGTCGGCGGGTTCGTAATCGTCGGTGGCCGTAGGGGCGAAGCATTCGCGCACCCCAGCGAATGCTTCGCCCCTACAGGCGGCCTTCAACACGGATGCCTTGTATCGCGCCAGGTTGGTTTTGGCGCGTTGCAGCGCGGCGACGGCGGCGTCCAGGCGGGTGAATTGGGTTTCGATGGCGTCGACGATGCGGTGTTGTTCGGGGAGCGGGGCGAGAGGAAAATGATATGCACGCACAATACCTTGACTGATATTGGGTTGTGCTCCGCCAGAACTCATTTCAATCAAATTGGATCGCTGCAACTGTAACCAATATGTCATAAACTTTGCTGTAAATGCCTTTTCCAAAGCAAAAATAGCGCATACTGCCTGATTGGTTGCAGCATCAATACCCAGGATCCCTGTTTTTCCCACAGTAGCACCGTAAAGCGCAACGACAGGTGTACCTTGTGGAAATATTTTTGCACTAGATTTCCTCAAAGCTTCTTCTGTGATGGACTCCTCAACTTGAGTGATTAGACCATCTCTCAATTCTCCTGATTTGATCCAAGGAATAATACCGTCTGTGTAATATTCGGGATGTTTGCGAGAAGGCGTGCCACCACTCGTTGTATCAGCAACTTGGCCAATTGTCGTCCACACCCACTCTTCAGGCAAAGCTTTCACGTTGTTATCGCTCAAGTCGGCTCCTCGCATTTCATTCGCCGCCCTCATCCACCGAGCGGCGGTAGGCTTCCACCGCCTGCCGGGTGGTGTACCACGCCCGCCCGCGCTTGAGCGCTTCCAGCCGTCCCTTGCGCGCCAGCAGGCTCAGGTATTCCTGGCTGTAGGGCGTGCCCTGCGCCGCCTCGCGCAGCGAAAGCCACGCTTCTTCGGGGGCCGCCGGGCCGCGCTGCGGCGTGATCGCCTCCAGGTACAGGGTCAGGCTGCGCTCGACCGCCCGCCCGACCAGGTTGAGCAGCGGCGAGGTGCTGCCCCGGTCGGCCTGGGCCAGCACGCGGTAATACTGGCGGCGGTTGGCGCGCATGATGATCGTCGGCGGGTAGCCGTCGCGCAGCAGCAGCAGGTTCATCGCCAGCCGCGCGGTGCGGCCGTTGCCGTCGATAAAGGGATGCACCGACACCAGCCGGTGATGGGCCAGCGCCGCCCGCTCGATCGGGTGGCACGCTTGCGCCGGACCGTTCAACCAGTCGCTCCAGTCCTGCATCAACGCCTCCACCTGCCACGCCTCGGCTGGCTGGTGCGCCGCGCCCGCAATCCGCACCGGCAGCGTGCGATACTGACCGGCACTCTCGTCGTCGATGCGGGCCAGCACCAGGCGGTGCATCTGGCGCACGTGCCACGACGTCACCGGCTCGTTTCCGGCGGCCAGCGCCTCGACATACTCGATAGCCTCTTTGTGGTTGATCGCTTCCAGGTGCTCGCGCAGGCTGCGCCCGCCGATGGTCAACCCGGTTTCGAGGATCAGGCGGGTTTCCTGCAGCGTGAGCGTGCTGCCCTCGATGGCGTTCGAATGGTAGATCCACTCGATGGTCAACTGTTCATTCAAACGACGCAGCGCGGCGCTGGGCAGCGGTCGCAGCGCATCGAGCCGGGCTTTTTTTTGTTCGAGGCGTGCTAACAGGCGAGGTTCGATCATGGGATCATCCTTTCGGTATCGGATAGATTCAATCATTGTACATCCGATACCGATACGGGGCAAATCAGTCACCGGGGCGAAGCATTTCCAGTTTTATCCGGGAAGGATCGGTTTGTGTGGTTTTCATAGGTGATTTGTCCAGTGTGTGCGTGCGGGAAATGCTTCGCCCCTACAGCAATGCGGCGTTCAATTCTTCCAACAGCACGGGCAATTCGTCGCCCAATGCGCGCCGCGCCGCAAGCCACCCGCCGCGCTGGAACAACTCGCCATACTGGAAATCCTGCGCGGTCACGGTCAGGTTCACGCCGATGGCCTCGGCGATGCGGTCGAGCCACCAGCGCTGCCCCTCGCTGAACATCCTGCCGTTTGCCTGCTGCGCCGCCAGCCACCCGGCGTAGCGCTGCTGCACCTGCTCCGGGTAGGGGATCAGCTCGTCGTCCAGCTGCACAGCGTGACGCACCAGCGAGACCAGGTCGGTGAGGACGCGCTCGGCGCGCACGCCGCGCACCCGGTCCTTGTCCAGCCGCGCGTAGGCCAGCCACAGCGACTGCGTGGTCCAGGCGTGCGGCGGCTGCTCGATCTGCGCCTGCAATGCCTCGATCTCGGCCAGGGTCAGCTCACGCCGCCGGTAGGGCTGGGCAAAGAGCAGCTGCAGCGCCGTGATCTCGTCGCGGTTTTCTTCGAGGAAGCGGCGGAACGAGGCGGTCATCTCTCGCGCGCGTTCAGTGTCGCTTTCGCTGTACCCGGCGTCGATCAGCGCGTCCCGGCTGACCGTGTCGATGGTCATCTCGCTGCGCCGCTGGATCGTTTGCAGCCTGTCGCGCAGGTCGGGATCGTTGAACGGTGCGGCGGCTTGGGCCATCAACTGCGCCTGGGCCTGGGCGATCTGGTCGTCAGTTGGCGAAATGCCAGCGCCGGCCAGCGCTTCGGCTTGTTCGCGCACCAGGTCGGGATCGACGGCGTTGAGCAGGTCGAGGGCCAGGTCGCACGGCGATTTGCCCCCCGTCAGCGCCCCGACCGCCGTTCGCTCGTCGTCGCAGAGTTCCTTGTCCAACCGGGAAAGGCGCACGGCCAGCGACGCGAAATCGTCCTCGTCATAGACGCCCCAGGCCAGCCGCTCCAGCAGCGTGGTCAGCGACACGGATCGCTTGCGCTCCACCCCGCCGGCGTCGATCATGGGGTGCTCCACCACGCCGATCGCGTCGACGAGGACAAAGTGCGTCTTGCGCTGCGCGCTGGGGGTCACCGATTGCAGCTCGGTCTCGCTGACCACCCTGGTGCCGCGCCCGCGCATCTGCCGGAAAAAGTTGGCCGAGCGGACGTTGCGCATAAAGAGCAGCACTTCCAGCGCGCGCACGTCGGTGCCGGTGGCGATCATGTCGACGGTGACGGCGATGCGCGGGTTGTAGCTGTTGCGCAAGTCGTTGATCAGGTCTTCGGGTTTTTTGCCGGTCACCTTGTAAGTGATTTTCTGGCAAAAGGCATCGCCCTTGCCAAAAACCTCGCGGGCGATGCGCACGATCTCTTCGGCGTGGTTGTCGTCTTTGGCAAAGACCAGCGTCTTGGGGACCTCGTCACGTCCGGGGAAAATGTCCACCGGCAGCCGGTCGCGGAAGGTCTGCAGCACGGTGCGAATCTGATCCGGCGTCTGCACCTGCCGGTCGAGGTCGTTCCCGGCGTATTCCAGGTCCTCGTCGAGCTGCTCCCAGCGCTCCTCGCGCGTCCGGCGGTCACGCCGGCCCACCCACGCGCCGGCGTCTACGGTGCTGCCCTGCTCGCTGATCTGCGTACGGATGCGGTACACCCAGCCGTCCACGTTCACGCCGTCGATCACGGCCTGGGCGTCGGTGTACTCCATCACCAGGTTCTGGTTGAAAAAGCCAAAGGTCTGCTTGGACGGCGTCGCCGTCAGGCCGATCAGGTAGGCGTCGAAATATTCGAGCACCTGCCGCCAGACGTTATAGATCGAGCGGTGGCACTCGTCGATGACGATAAAGTCAAAATACTCGATCGGAAAATTGGGGTTGTAGGCCACCTCGCGCGTCTGATCGCCCAGGATGGCCTCGACCTCGTTCAGTGGGCGGTCTTCCAGTTCCGGCGGCAGGTCCGGTTCGCCGCTGAGCATCGAGAAAAGGCGCTGCACGGTGGTGATGCAGACCTTGCTCACCGGGTCGAGGACGTTGGACTGCATGTGCTGCACATTGTACAGCTCGGTGAACTTGCGCCCGTCGTCGGGCGTGGTGAACTGGGCAAACTCGTTGAAAGCCTGCCTGCCCAGGTTGTTGCGGTCGACCATAAAGAGCACGCGGCCGGCGCCGGCGTGCTTGATCAGGCGATAGACGAAATTGACGGCGGTGTAGGTCTTGCCGCTGCCGGTGGCCATCTGGATCAGCGCGCGCGGTCGATCCTGGGCCAGCGAGGCTTCCAGGTTTTCGATGGCCCTGATCTGCGCCGGCCACAGGTTCGTCACAACCAGCGGGGGCATCGCCTTGAGGCGGGATCGCAGCGTTTGCACGTGGGCGGAATAGGGTGCGCGCGGGTCGGCGATCCGATCCGTGGGGACCGCGCCTGCATTGATCCATTCCACCAACGTTTCCGGCCGGTGGAATGTGAACACGCGGCGGCTGCGGGCGTCGGGGTCGCGGTCGTCGGCGAAATAGGTCTCGACGCCGGTGGACTCGTAGCGGAAGGGCAGCGGATCGTGCCAGGCTAACGGACGCAGCATATCCGGCAGGCCCTCGCAGTACTTGATCGCCTGCGGTTCGACGCCGCTGAGCGTCGTCCCGGCGGGCTTGGCCTCCACCACCCCGATCGGCCGTCCTTGCGCAAAGAGCATATAATCGACCTCGCCGGTGGTCAGCGGGAACTCGCACACCGCCACGCCAAGGGCGGCCGTGCGGTTCATCTGCTGGCGCGTCTGCACCTGCCAACCGGACGCTTCGAGCATCCGGTCGATCGCTTTGCGCGCTAGTTCTTCGGGAGTAAGAACCGGCATTGTTCGCTCCTTGCGCAAGTCAGAGGTTCAAAGAATGTGAAATGGATACACTGCGGCTATAAATATAGCCCGTCGCGCCGGGGTTGACGGCGGACGGGCCTGGTGTTATACTGTAGGCATCGTGGGCGGTCCGTGTCCGTCCCGGTCGAGCCTCGGACCCGGCAATGGTCGCGAGGCGTTTTTTTAACTACAAACATTATACCATTGCCTCTTGCTTCTGACAAAGCAGGCCGCCAGGTGCGGCTGCGGCGGGTGGTCTTGGCCGGTCGGCTGGAAACCATCAAAGGGGTGCTGCAATTGCCCAGGCTGGCGCAGGCGTTGCGACGGCGGGGCCTGGCACAGTTCGAGATCGTCATTGCCGGAGAAGGTCGGGCCAGGCCGGCATGTGTCGAACTGGCGCAACAACTGGGGGTCGAGTCTGACCAGCGAACAAGGTCAGTTTTCCCTCGGCGCGCAGCGCTATGGCATCGGTCGAGTCTATGCCGGGCAGACCATCGAGATCACCTTCAACCCGGCGGCCGAATGTCTTCACTGTGTGCCTGAACGCGGTGATGACTATTATGTAGGGGCGAGGCTGCCCTGCCCCTACTCATCCGCTACGCAACATGGATGACGTATTGCGCCAGCAGCCGGTACCCCCGTGTGGTTTTGGCCTGTCCGGTCGGACAGCCGCCCAAAAGCGATTCGTTGGCGGCATTGACGATGGCATCAACGGCCAGCGTGGTAATGTCGCCCCGATACAACGAGAGCCTGGTTTTCACGCCCCCACCTCTTTGTCCAGCAAACGGCGCACTCGCCGCGCCAGTTCCATTGGATCAAAGGGCTTGGACAGCAGTTCGATGCCCGGGTCCAAGACACCGTGCTGCGAAATGGCATCGTCGGTATAGCCGGAAATGTACAGCACCCGCAGATCGGGGCGCAACTTGAGCAGATGAATGGCCATCTCGTGACCGTCCATTTCGGGCATGATCACATCGGCGACCAGCAGGGCGACCGGGCCGGTGTAATTTTGCATCAGGTTGATCGCCTGCCAGGGCGAGCGCGAGGCCAGCACGGTATAGCCCTGCCGCTCTAGTGTGCGACGAGTCAACTCGCGCACCGGGTCCTCGTCTTCGACCAACAGGATGGTTTCACTGCCGCGCAACATTTCCCCATCGCTATCAAATGTCTCCTCAACCTGCTCTACCATTTCAATGGCCGGCAAATAGACATAGAACGTCGTCCCCTGGCCCGGCTGGCTATCCACCCGGATGTGTCCCAAACTGCGTTTGACAATCCCCCACACCGTCGAAAGCCCCAACCCGGTGCCGCGCCCCTGTTCTTTGGTGGTAAAGAACGGCTCGAAAAGGTGCGCCTGCACCTCGTTGCTCATCCCAATGCCGGTATCGCGCACCGACAGCATCACAAAAGAGCCGGGGGTGACATCGGGGTCCCGGCGCAGGTCATCGGCGGTCAGGGTGACATTGTCGGTGCGCAAGGTGAGTTGCCCGCCGTGCGACATGGCATCGCGGGCATTGACACACAGGTTCATAATCACCTGCTCGATCTGGCCGGTGTCGGCCTTGGCAAAATTCAGAGCCGGGTGCAAATCCAGGATCATTTCAACGTCCTCGCCAATGATCCGGCGCAGCATTTTATCCATGTTGGCAATGATGGTATTCAGGCTCAGGGTGGTCGGATAGATCACCTGCTTGCGGCTAAAAATCAACATCTGACGGGTCAAGGCAGCGGCCCGGTCGGCCGCCCGCTTGATCTCTTGAATATCGCTGCGCACCGGATCGCCGGGCAAAAGCTCTTCAAAGGCAAAATCGGCATAACCCTTGATGGCAGTAAGAATGTTGTTAAAGTCGTGCGCCACGCCGCCGGCCAATTGCCCAATAGCGGCCATGCGATCTTGATGGCGCATGTACTGCTGCGTCTGCCGATCCCGGGTCATGTCGCGGATCACCAGCACCCAAAGGGTCGAGTGATTGGTTTCTCGCTCGGCCGATACCGGCGCGGCAATGATCTCGAACACCCGCTGCTCGACCTTGATCTCGTGCCAGGCCCGTTCGCCCGACCAGGACAGCACCGTCGCCAGCGGATAGTCGGCCAGTTGATCAATGACATCGCCCACCCCGACATGCGCCAGCAGCCACAGATCGCACTGCGCCGCCGGGTTGACCATCAGCACCCGCCCGCGCCAATCGAGCAAAGCCACGCCCTCTGGCACCGTCTCGATCAACCGCTGCATCTGCGCCAGCATCTGCTCGCGCTCTTGCTCGGCCCGTTTGCGTTCGGTCACGTCCCGATAGACAGCCACGATCTCGTCAGATGGCAGCTTGTAGACATAGTTTTCTCGCCAGCTCGATAAACGGTCGTCTTGATACAAAGAGATGGGATGATGCGCCGGTTGACCGGTGCGCCAGACCTCTCTGAACACATCCAGCAAGCCAAATTTTTCAACGCCAGGAAAGACCTGCGTCACTCGTTTGCCAACGACATTCTCACGAACAATCTGTTCGATCTGTTCAGCCCCGCGATTAAACTCGACAAAGACAAAATCCTGCCCGTGCTGCACGGCGCGATAAACGGCCACGCCGCTGCTGATCTGGTCAAACAATTCGCGATAGCGCACCTCACTGGCTTGAAGCTGTTCTTGAGCGTGCTGATGGGCGACGGCCACCGCCAGGTGATCGGCCAGCCGCTCCAACAAGGCAATCTGCTCCAGATCAAATCGGCCGGGGCGACGATCGTTGAACTGGAGCAGCCCCAATGTGACGGCGGCAGTGCGCAGCGGGATCAGAGCCACCGACTCGTAACCCTGTCCGTTGCAACGGTTGCGGGTGCGCGCCTGCCGGTCGGCCTCGCTGGTTGAGGCCAGCAGCCGGGTGGTGCTGTTGGTCCAAAAACTGCCGTGCGGGGTGAAAAAAGGCAGCGCCGGGTTGAATCGCCCGCAAATGACATTGCCGCACATGCACTCGATCACCGGATCGCCCCGGCTATCGCGCACAAGTTCGCCGCGCTGATCCAGAGCGCACAAGCGGCTCTCGGCCTGCACAAATTCGGGCGGAAAACCGCGCGTCTCGTAATAGGGAAAATCCTCGCCTTGCCGAAGACGCACCCCCACGGCTTCTACGCCAGTCAGACGTTGAAACCAGGCCGTCGCTTCGCAAATCAACTCGCGCAGATGCTCTTGCTCGTTGATGATATGCAGCAACTCGAGCGAGCTTTCTCGCTCGGCTTCCAATTTTTGGCGTTCGGTCACATCGTAATGCACCCCAATCGCCCGGATGGGTCGTCCGTCATCGTCCAGCTCGAACCGCGAACGCGAGCGCAGCCAGCGAATTTCGCCATTGGGCCGCACCAATCGAAATTCCATCGGCCAGGTGCGCCCCTGCGCTGTCATCGCCGCGATCTGCTCCTGCACCGACGCCACATCATCAGGGTGGATGAGATGGGCGATGGTGTCTTGTAAATTGCCGTCGAATGTCTCGAGGTCGAGGCCGGCAATGACAAACATGTGTCGCGACCACTCTAGCGCATCGGTGCGCAGATCCCAGATGTACGAACCCACATCGGCAATCTCTTGGGCCTCGTTAAGTGTCGCTTCGCTTTGGCGCAACGCCTCTTCAGCCTTGATGCGCTCGGTAATGTCCTCCACGATCCCTTCCAGACACACCGGCCGGCCCTGCGCATCCAGCGCCGTCTTGAGGTACAAATTGGCGACAAACTCGCTGCCATCCTTGCGGCGATAATGGTTGACATGGCGGGTCACACCGGGAGAATTCAACTGGCGGGCAACGATATCCTGCCGGACATGTCTGCGAATGTAAATTTGCCGGTCAATGTCCTGTATCTCGCGCAGCACCTCTTCGGGCGAGCCATAGCCGAGCATGGCTGCCAGGGCCGGGTTGACGGTGATAAACCGCCCTTGAAACGTAGAGCGGAAAATACCCAGCGGCGAGTCTTGAAAGATCATACGGTAGCGTTCCTCGCTCTCGCGCAAAGCCAGTTCGGCCTGCCGACGCTCGGTCGCGTCTACAAAAATGGTGGCAAACTGCCCGGCCATCGGGCTAAAAGCAATGACCTGATAGTATTTTTGCAGCACGGCCGAAAAATTCTCAAATTCGGCCGGCTCGCCAGTGAGGGCTACCCGACTATAGGTTTCGATCCAATACGGCTCGGTTTGCGGCATCACTTCCAGCACCGTGCGCCCCACCACCTCGGCGGCGCGCAGGCCGGTGAGTTTTTCAAAAGCCGGGTTGACCTGGAGAAAGCGATAATCGCACGGCACGCCCTGCTCGTCTATGATGATCTCGTGTAGGGCAAAGGCCTCTTGCATGGCCTCGAACAGAGTGCGGTAGCGAGTTTCGCTTTGCCGCAAGGTCTGCTCAACCTGCCTTTGAGCGGTGACATTGCGACCGATGCCCACCAGGCCAATGATCTGTCCGGCAGCGTTTTTGAGCGGCAACTTGGAGGTGAGCTGCCAGAGCTGCCGGTCATCGCGGTTGACCAAAAACTCTTCGCGGTTCATGATCGGCTGCCCGGTGCTGATAACTCGCTGGTCGTCGGCCTCGAAATAAGTGGCGATTTCCGGCGGGAACATTTCTGCGTCGGTCTTGCCCAGCACCTGCTCCTCCGACAGGCCAATGTTGTCCAGGTCAGCCCGGTTGGCCAGCGTTTTGCGGCCATGCACGTCTTTGGCATAGACGGCATCGGGCAGATGATCGATCACCGTGCGCAACAACTGCCGCTCGCCGGCCAGCGCCTCTTCGGCCTGTTTGCGGGCGGTCACATCTTCAAAGGCCACGCCCAGTCGCTGCCCCGGCATATTGAATACACGAATGCGCCAGGCGCCCGAAATGCGTTCGTCTTGATAAAACAAGTCCTCAGTTTCAAAAGTTTGGCCGGTATAGACGACATTCAAATAGGCCGCCGTGATGCCCGTCTGCCGTGCCTGCGGCCAGATTTCGTCAAACTCGCGCCCGCCCCACTCGCGGGCCGAAATGCCGGTCAGCCGTTCGGCCTCTGGGTTGCTCTCGATCAAGATCAGCCGGTCGGGCGGCTCGAATTGATAGATGAACAAACCGGATGGAATGGCCTGCACAATGTCGGCGGCCGTTTGCAGCGAATGTCGCAGCGATTCTTCGGCCTGGCGACGCATCAGGGCCGTCGCATACAGGTCGGCAATGCGCTGCACTGCTTGCAACTCGCGGTCGCTATAGCCACCCGGCCGGTTCGCCACGACAATCTCGCCCACCGGCCGGCCCTGAACCACCGCCAGCGCAGCCAACATATTTTGCAGAGGCACATGGCCGGCCGGGGTGCCGCATGCGGCGGGGTGCTCGTTTGGAGCGTTGGTGTAAAAAGCCTGGCCGGTGTTGAGGGCGTGGCCCCACAGACCGGGGTACTGCCCCTGTGCGTCGGGCCTCAGCACCACGTGCCGATCTGCGCTTTGCACCTGGCATGGGTCCGGCATGATGATGGACAGCACCGAGCCTGCGCCGTCGCCGCCGCGCGGGTCAATAGACAAGACGAAACCGTGTTCGCTGCCAGTGAGCCGACGGGCATACTCTATCGCGATCGTCGCCATCTCGTGCATAGACAGTTCGGTGTCCAGCAGCCGATGGGCCATTTCGGCCAGCGCTGTGTTGAGCGATACCTGCCATTCCAGCAAGGCCTGCGTGCGCTTGAGCGGGGTCACATCTTCCAGACACACCAACACCAGCGGATCCCGGTCATGCTCAAGCAAAGTGGTCGAGAGCAGCATCAGGCGATCCTCGCGATAGCCGTTCATCTCCATCGGCAGGCTCACTTGCACATGCCGGTGCGATCGGCCAGTCTCCAGTGTATCCAGGACGCAGAGGCGAATCTGGCACTGCCGACACGACGGGCCAAACCCGCAACCGCGCGGGTCGTCCAGCGCATTGAGGCAGCCCAACACATCGCCGCCGCGCTGTCCAGTCGTCTCGGCTGCGGCCTGCCTGCCGATCTCCTGGACGGCGCGATTGGTGCGGCGCACCCGCCGCTCGCGGTCCACCAGGATCATCAAGGTCTGAGTGCCGTCAAACATGGCGCTCAGTTCAGCCTCGCTCTGACGCAACTGCTGCTCGATATGGTGTTTGAACAGGGCCATCTCGATGTTGCTGAACAATTCGCGGTCGCGAAACGGCTTGATCAAATAGCCATAGGGCGCGGTTTGCCTGGCCCGCTCCAAAACCGGACGGTCGGTGTGAGCGGTAAGGTACAGAATCGGCACATCCATCTCGGCCAAAATCCGCTCGGCCGCCTGAATGCCATCCATCGGATCGTTCTGATCATTCAACAAATGAATATCCATCAAGACCAGGTTGGGCGCAGACCGGCGCGCCATCTGAATCGCCTCTGGCCCCGACACCGCAATGCCGATCACCTCATAGCCGGTGCGCTCCAGCCGGGCAGCCAGGTTGCGCGCCACCAGCAGCTCGTCTTCGACGATCAACACGCGAACCGGGTCGGACCTATCCGTTTGACTCATCATGTTGCTCCTTGCAGGCCAGAGACGGCAAATGTGACCCGGCAACAGACGCCCGGATCGTTGCACCATGCGATGCGTCCTTTGAGTTGACGTACCATGGTATCCAGCAGAAACATGCCCAATGTCTGTGAATTGGGAAACTCGAAATGCGGCGGCAGACCAATGCCATTATCGCGTATAACCAGATGATACTCTTTCGAGGGTGTTTTGTCAATGGTGATATCAATTCGATGTGGCAGAGGCAGATGTGCGGCCTGAGCGGGAAAGGCATGTTTGAGGGTATTGGAAACCAGCTCATTGATCAACAGACCGCACGGCATGGCCTGGCTCAATTCCAGGAAAACGTTTTGGGCCTCGATCCGAATGTCCAGACCGCTGCTCTGTTCCTCAAACTCGGGCCAGAGCTCCTGCACCAGATTATGGATATAGGCATCCATCTCGATGACGGCCAGGTTATCTTGCTGATACAGCATCTCGATCACCAGGGCCATCGCTCGCACGCGCTGTTGAGTGGTCTGCAAGACCGTCCTGGCCCGGACATATCGGGTATATTGAGCCTGAAAATCGAGCAGGCTACAAATCACCTGGAGATTGTTCTTGACGCGGTGATGCACCTCGCGCAGCAGAGCTTCTTTTTCCACCAGATCGGCCTGCACCTGCGCCTCGGCCCGCCTGCGAGCGGTCACATCGCGGGCATAGATGCGCAAAGTCTGAAACTGGGGTACCAGTGAGATCAACTCGCCCCAGATCGTCTCACCCAAAACCACCTCGCGCTCCAGATAGGCCTGCTCGTCGCGGGCCAGCCGTTGTAATATGTCGGGCAGATCGGGCGGCAGTAAGGCCTGCACCTCTCCGACACGCCCCAGGCTTGCCAATACCTGCAACGCAGCCAAATTGCAAAATGTCACGGCGCCGGCGCGATCTAGCTCTATCACAGGATAAGGATTCAACTGTGGAAATGAGGCCAACCGCACAACCTCGGCCTGGCTGCGCCGATAATCGGTGACATCAATGCCGGTGGCCCAGGTATGCCAACCCGGGATGGGAAATCGCCGTGAAATATTGGACCAGGCCACGATTCGCTTGTCATCGTTTTTGCAGGTCAACTCCCATTCCTGGTTATAGAAATCAAAGCCCAGAGCGGCGGCTTGGGCGATCATCTGCTCCCGATAGGCGGCGTCGGGATACAACCTCTCCAGAATGTGTGGATCGCCGAGCACCTCCTCTGCGCTATAACCGGTCACCCGCTCGCACTCGCGATTCCAGGCCACAATGCGATTTTGTTCATCCCAGGCATCTAGCAGCACCGGCATGTTTTCCACCACCCTGCGCATATGCGCTTCGCTGGCCCGCAAAGCCTCTTGGGCGCGCATACGTTCACCGATGTCATTGTAAGCAATGATCACCCCATAACCTTCCAGCGGCAGGGGCGCAGAGGTGACGCTGATCCACGTCACCGCCCCATCCGGTTTGACCAGCCCCATATCCACGTTTTCGATCAGCCGTTTTTCGGCCATCGCGCGCGAGCTGGCAAATTCCTGCGGAGGCATCGGACTGCCATCCGGCCGAATAACCTGCCATTCGGGGCTGTCAACAGTGCGCCGTTTCTGCTCGTCCACACCAAGTCCGAGCAGTTCTTCAGCCATCGGGTTGCTTTCGACAATGCGGTTATGTGCATCGGCGACGGTCAGGCCAAACGGCGCCGCCTCGAACAAAGTGCGATATTTGACCAGATTTTCGCGCAAAACGGCCCGATCTCGCTGCCGGGCCAGCCGCGCCGCCAGCAGCCGCCCCAACAAAGCCGTCGTGACCGGATGAATGAGCATCATAAGCGGACCAACCTGAGCCAGCACTTGAAAAGCCGTCGAACGAGGCAGCCCCAACATACATGCCAGCACCGCCACATGGGTGAGCAGGCCAAACAGGTACAGCTCGCGCGTGCGAATCTCTGGCAGCCGACTACGCTGCCACCGCCGCCAGAGCATGCCCATCACGACCGAGACTATGATGGTGCCGACCCCCGCCCAGGCCCCGCTGCCACCCTGGTAAAGGCGAAACACAGTCATCATCAGGGCGGCAATCAAGACAGGCAAGGGGTGAAAAAACAGGCCGCTCACGCTGAGCAGCACCGAACGGGTGTCAAAAACCACGCCGGCAGCAAACCTCCAGGGGTTCAACATCACCGCAATGCCCATCACACCCAAAACCAGGCCCACCAGGGTGTGCCGCCATAAAGGCAAATTCTCTTTTTCAGGCCTGGCAACGGTATCATACAAGACGCCCAATGCCAGCAGCAATGCCGCATTATTGATCAATTGAGCCAGCATATCTACCCCCTACCCCCCTGCTCTACGGCAAAACAACACTCGGCCACGGCGCCACCGTCGTTGCGCAGCAACACCTCGCCACGCATCTCGCCCTGCACCAGCGCATAGATCAGGTTCAGACCGACGCTTTTTCGCCGCCCGCTCAGCACATCATCCGGCCAGCCCGGCCCGTCGTCGTGTAAAACCAGCCGCGCCTGTCCGTCTTTGGCGGCAATGTCCACCTCTATGCGTCCCTGCTCCCGCCCGTAAAAAGCATACTTGAGGCTGTTGGTGATCAATTCATTGAGAACCAGGGCCAACCTGAAGGCCTGGCGCGCGGTGACGCAAACTGCCGGCCCGGTGCAGCGCACCACGTAATCAATACAATGATGCCGCGACGAAATGCCTAACACGCCACCGATCACCTGGTCGGCCAACAATGCCAGGTCTAGCGGCGTCCACTCGGCCTGGCTGAGCAGACGATGCACCTCTGACATGCTTTGTACCCGGCTGTGCAAATCTTGCAGCACATCTTGCGTCTCGGGCGATGTCGCCTCCCACATGGCCGATTCGATCAAGGCCAGCAGCAGAGTCAGGTTGTTGCCCACGCGATGGTTGATCTCGCCCAGCAGCCGCGCCTTGATCTCGGCGTCGGCCTGCGTCTGCTGCCACAGTCGCCGCTGCTGCAAGGCAATAGACAACGGGTTGGCTATTTCGCGCAACATCTCGATATATGCCGGTTGAAAAACCTGCGGTGTAGGATCGGCCAGGTTGAGCGAGCCGATCAACACACCTTGCACTATGAGCGGCACGGCGACCCAAAAACGCAATCCTTGCTCCAGCATCACCTGCTCAACCCGCGACAACGAGGGCAGCACCGCCAGATCGGGCACCATGTACACCTGCCCTTGCTCCAATGTGACCCAGAAATCGCCGGCACGGGTCAGAGGATGCCACTCGCTCGATTGGACAATCTGATCGCCGCTGACCACAATGAGGTCGCGGCCATGCTGCAGATCGGCGTCTATTTCGCCGATGCTGGCACGACAACAGCCGGTGATCGCCTGCAACCGGGGCAGCACCGCCGCAGCAATCTCTTCGAGAGTGTACGCCGACAGAATGGCCGTGTCAATCTCGTGTTGAATGTGCAACCGCTCTACAGACTGCCGCAAAGCATCCTCGGTTTGCTTGCGGGCGGTGACATCGCGCGAGTTGATCAAAATGCCGCGCAGGTCAGGATCGTGCAAAAAGTTCTGACCGCTGGACTCCAGCCAGCGCCACGAACCGTCTTGATGCCGAAAACGAAACTCGACCAACGCGCTGCCGCCCGGCGTCGCCACCAATTGCTGAAACACCTGGAGAATCGGCTCGCGATCCTGCGGGTGGACAAGTTCAAGGGCATTTTGCCCCACCCGCCCGCCGGCCTCATAGCCCAAGATGCGCCGGGTGGCATAACTCTCGTAAACAATGGTGGCATCGGCGGTCAGAATGTTCATAATGTCGAACGAATTATCGCTCAATCCCTTGAACAAGGCCTCGCGCCGACGCAGGTCTTGAAAGAGCAGCCCATAAGGCCGCCGCAGCCCGACCTCGATCACGGCCACATAGATCAAGAAAAAGGCCAGCAGCTTGCCATAATGCCCAATCAGATTCGAGAGATCGTACACATCCAGATAAAAAGTAAATGCCAGTTCGGATAAAATGGTGGCGACAGTGGCCGCCATCAACAACCACAACATGGTCGGGTCAAAATGCCGCCGTTTCTGCCACAACACCGCCAGCGAAACAGCCAGGATCAGGCTGATCAGATATTCGCTGACCTTTTTGAACGGCGTCAGCCCCTGCCTTTCGATGTAGCAAGTCGGAAAGCGGCGATAAAAAATCAACACCAACAGCAGGGCGGTGAGCAAAACATACCCGATCAGCACCCCATCCTCAAAAATCGAGCGAGTTTTCTCATGCTCAAGCCACCTGGCTCCTCGCCGGGTTGTCAACAAGAGCAGTGCAAACAGCATAGACAGGCTTTGCAGATATCGCGCCGCGATCCACAATTGCGTGGGCAGATCAGTATCGTAACCCGGAAAAAGAGAGAGCCCCCGGTATGCCAACGCATGGGCCAGGTCTATACAGCCGACGGCCGCCAGAGACACCCCCAACACAAACAGATAGGGGTTTTTCATCCACTGCCGCGCATTCCACACCAGCGCCAACACACTCCAGCCGATGGCGATGCTGAACAATTCGACCAGAGTGTGGAACAGCAGATAATGGTGATGGCTTGTCCAATAGAGAACCAGCATCGCCAGCCCGACCACAGCCACCTTGATTCCAATAGACCGCCCCAAGCGAGCTAGTTCCGATTTTTCATCTAGCATACCCGTCTCCTCCAACCGCCGCCCGACGCCGAGCCGCTCTTTCAGCGCATGGCTTGGGTGTTGGTTTCGACAGGCTCAACCAACGCCCCGCTGCCCGGTGCTCTGCCTGCCATTCATTATACCATCAGCCATATTTTGAGCAACCGACTGGTCAATTCAGAACAATTGTGCTATAATAGAGCCAAACCCCATCACAAGAAATGGAACCATGACAGATGAGCCAGCGACAGTATGATTCAGAGCAAATTCAGGTACTCGAGGGACTGGAAGCCATCCGCCGACGACCGGGCATGTACGTCGGCGGCACCGATGCACGCGCCCTGCATCACCTGGTCTACGAACTGGTGGATAATGCCGTAGATGAGGCCCTGGCCGGCGTCTGCACCGAGATCACCATCAACCTGCACGCCGACGGCAGCGCCGAGGTCATAGACAACGGCTCGGGCATTCCCCCCTGGTGGAAGCCCGATCAGGAAAAATCGGCCTTGGAGGTGGTCTACACGGTGCTGCACAGCGGCGGCAAGTTTGGCGGCGGGGCCTACAAGGCCTCCGGCGGCCTGCACGGCGTGGGCGTCAAAGGCACCAACGCCCTGTCGCGGCGACTGATCGTCACCGTGCAGCGTCACGGCCTGCGTTTTCGGCAGGAGCATGCTATGGGCACGCCGCAGACGCCGGTGCAGTTGCTAGACCCACACCAGGACGAGGTGTTGATCGCCTTGGACGAACGGCACACCGAATACGGCAAACTGCCCACCGACGTGCGCAAACGCGCCGACCGATCCCTGTCCACCGGCACGCGGGTGCAATTCTGGCCCGATGAGACCATCCTCGAAGCCACCGAATTTGACGCCCGCATGCTGGCCGGCCGCCTGCGCATGACCTCATTTCTCATTCCGGCAACCATCACCCTCAACGACCTGCGCGGCAAAAAGCCGGAAAAACTGGTTTTCAGCGGCAAACACAAATCCTACACCGGGCTGACCGGCCTGGTGGCCTATTTGAACGAAGACCGACAGCCGGTAGGTGAAAACAATGCCCCGCTGCTGCTGGAAGGCTCTTTCGATCTGGAAGGCGGAGCGGCCAAAACATCCGGCGAGCCTGAACCGCCGCGCACCGTCCAGGTCGCGGTAGCCTTTCAATACACCGACGACCCCAACGGCGAAACGGTCAGCTTTGTCAACACGGTGATGACCCGGTTGGGCGGCGCGCACGTGTCGGGAGCGCGACAGGCCTTTACCGCCGCCCTCAATCAGTGGGGCCAGCGACGCAAAACCCTCAAAGACGAAAAAATTGACGGCGAAGACGCCGCGTTTGGCCTCACCCTGGCCGTGTCGGTGCTGGTGCCCGAACCCCAGTTCACCAGCCAGACCAAAGACGAGCTGGCCTCGCCCATTCGACCGGGCATATACTCGCTGATTTATAACGAGTTGATGAAACTCTTTGAAAAACGGCCCAAATTGGGCGATGCCCTGGTCGAGTTGTGTTCGGCGGCAGCCGGCGAGCGCAAAGCCACCGCGCAGGCGCGCAAACTGGTCGCCCGCCGCTCGGCCATGATGGAAATTGATGTATTGCCCGGCAAACTGGCCGATGTCAGCAGCAAAGACCCCCGCTACACCGGCCTCTATCTGGTCGAAGGCGACAGCGCCGGCGGCTCGGCCAAGCAGGGCCGCAGCCGCGCTCTGCACGCCATCCTACCCTTGCGCGGCAAAATCCTCAACACCGAGCGGGTCAAAATGACCAAAATCCTTAGCAGCGAAGAGATCAAGGCCATTGTCGCGGCAGTAGGCGCCGGCATCGGCCCAGATTTCAACCTGGACGACATGCGCTACCATCGCGTGGTCATTTTTGTGGACGCCGACGTGGACGGCGGGCACATCTCATCGCTGCTGCTCACCTTTTTCTATCGGCATATGCGCCCGCTGGTTGAAGCCGGGCGGCTCTACCTGGCCCGCGCCCCCCTGTACAAGCTGGCCAAAGGCAGCGAAGTGCGCTATGTCCTCAACGACCAGGAGCGCGACGCCGTGCTGGCGCAATGGGGCGGCAGCGATGGCGTGCGCATCAGCCGCTTCAAAGGGCTGGGCGAAATGAGCGCGGAAGAAATGGCCAAAACCGCCCTGGCCCCCGGCCAGGAATTGGACGAGAACGGCCAGCCGCACCCCAGCATCCTCAACCCCTATCACATCCAGGTAACGGTAGACGACGCCCATCGCGCCCACACCCTGATGACGCGGCTGATGGGCAGCGAAGTGGCCCCGCGCCGCAAATGGGTGCTGGACACATGGGAGACGCTGGAAATCATTAACGGCAACGGCTCGCACAGCTAAAATTTGGCGCCATCGAGCCAGACAAGGACAGAAAATGGCAAAACAAAACAATGCCACTGCATCTGCACGGCGCACCCGCCAGGCCGGTCAGCCGGCTCTCGATTTGTTTCAACTCAAACCGGCCGTTCACAAGACCATCGAGTTGGCCGATGAGTTGGGCTATGCCTATCGCGAATATGCCCACTATACCCTGCTCGACCGTGCCATCGCCGATGTGCGCGACGGCTTTAAACCGGTGCAGCGGCGGATCATCTATGCGATGGGCGAAATGAGCCTGTGGCCCACCACCCAACACCGCAAAAGCGCCCGCGTGGTCGGCGAAGTGCTGGGCAAGTATCACCCTCACGGCGATCAATCGGTCTATGACGCCCTGGCGCGCATGGCCCAAGATTTTTCCCTGCGCCAGGTGTTGGTAGACGGACAGGGCAACTTTGGCTCGATTGACGGCGACGCCCCCGCAGCCATGCGCTATACCGAAGTGCGTCTGTCGCAACTCGGCAGCGAACTGTTGCGCGACATAGATATGGACACGGTCAACTGGCAAGACAACTTTGACAACTCACTGCGCGAACCCACCGTGTTGCCGGCGGCGTTCCCCAACATCCTGGTCAACGGATCATCGGGCATCGCTGTCGGCTTTGCCGCCAACCTGCCGCCACACAATCTCGGCGAAGTCTGTGACGGCGTGACTCTGATGTGCGAACGGTGGACACAGCGACAGCACATCACCGTAGACGACCTGCTCAAGGCCATCCCCGGCCCCGACTTTCCCACCGGCGGCCTGGTGTTCCGCTATCGTCTTGATCGCCTAGACGGTGCCGAGGTGCGCAGTGACGCCATTCGCACCGCCTATGAGACGGGCAGCGCAGGTCTGGTTTGCCAGGCGCGCATGGACGTGGAAAAAGGCGATGGTCGCAGCGACCGCATTGTGATCACCGAAATCCCTTATGGACTGCAAAAATCCACCATCATTCAACGCATCGCCAGCGAGGCCCGCGAATCCAAGATCACCGGCGTGACCGACATTGTGGACGAGAGCGACCGCGACGGCATGCGCATCGTGGTACAGGTGTCGCGTCAGGCCGACGCCAACGATGTGCTGGATATGCTGGTGCGTCGCTCGGCCCTGCGCTCCACCTTTGGCGTCAACAATATGGTGCTGACCCCGCGTCACAGCGATCAGGGACGGCTGGTCGAGCCGCGCGTGCTGAGCCTCAAAGAGATTTTGGAGCAATTTGTCTTGCACCGCCTGGAGGTCATCCAGCGACGCAGCCGCTACGAGTTGGCCCGTCGCCAGGCACGGCTGCACATTGTGCAAGGCCTGCTGATCGCCCTCGACCACATTGACGAGGTCATTGACACCATTCGCCGCAGCCGCACCGCCGACACGGCTCGCGAGAACCTGCGGCGCAAATTTAGCCTGAGTGAGGTCCAGGCCACGGCCATCCTCGACATGCAGTTGCGCCGCCTGGCCGCGATGGAGCGCACCAAACTCAAAGAAGAAGAACAAGAACTCAAGGAACGCATCCAATACCTGCAAGAACTGCTCGAGTCAGAAGCCCGCCAACTGGCTGTGATCCGCGACGAGACGCTCGACATCAAGAAAAAATACGCCACTCCGCGCCGCACCACCATCGTCAACGCCGCGCCCGGCGAAGGCCAGACCATCATCACCCAATCGGCTCTGGACACGCCTACTCAACCGCAAATGATCGCCCTCACCACCGCCGGAGTCGTCCGCTGCGACGAATCGGCCTATACATACCGCGTCAAAGCCGGCGCGTCGAGCCGGGCGGTGACCGCCCACCGCATAGCCGTGCGCGCCGCGCCCACCGACCGGGTGTTTTGGGTGTCCAGTCGCGGGCGATTGTGGATAGGCACGCCGGCGCAAGTGCCCACCGAGGCCACCTGGAGCAGCCTGGGCTTGAGCAGCGACGAAACGGTGGTCTATGCCGGCACGCTGCCCGCCGCCGCCGCCGAGCCGCCCCTATACCTGGTTCTCGGCACGGCCGAAGGCAAAGTCAAACGCGCCGAACTGCGCCCCCTGCTGGAAAGCCTGTCTCCGGCAGCCTGGAGCGAGATGATCGGCCTGAACGAAAACGACCGGGTGGTCTGGAGTGGGGTCTGCGCCGAAACGGGGCAGGCCGTGTTCGTCACCCGCTCGCAGGTGCTGCGCACCCAGGTGGCCGAAATCGGCAGCCAGCAAACGCCCTCGGCGCGCGGTGTAGCCGGCATCAAGCTGGAAGAAGAGGATCGGGTGGTGGGCGGCGCAGTCTGCTCCGACCCGAAAGGACGAGCTGTGTTGCTGCTCACCGACAAAGGTTCGCTCAAGATGGTATCACTGGAAGAATTCCCCTTGCAGGGACGAGGAGGCAAAGGAACGCGCGGGTTGGGTGCGTCAGCCGCCGGCGGCATCCTGGTATCGGCCGCGCTCTGCCTCAAACCCACAGCGGTAGACGTGCTGTCGGCCGACGGCAAACGTCAGCGCGTCGCTGTCAACGACATTCCTCTGGAAAGCCGCACCGGGCGAGGCAAAAAATTGATCGAACTGGCGCAACCCCACGAAATCGTGGTATGGGAATAAACATCACCCATTCGGACGCAGGCGCAATGACAGGCGCAGGGTGCGGCCGGCCCGCCACAGCGTCACCGACACCTGATCGCCCGCACGAGCCTCGGCCATGATCGCATGCACATCGGCCGCACTGCGCACCGGTCGCTGTGCCATCTCAATCAGCACATCGCCGGGGCGAATACCGGCCCGCTCAGCCAAAGAGCCACCGCCCACCTGCCCGATGTATGCGCCGCCCGGGCGATTGGCCGCCGGCTGAACGCTGGCAATAGACACGCCCAGGCGCAGCGGCGGCTTTTCATGCGGCAGCAGACGGGCAATCTGCTCGCGATCAAACCCCACCAACACCTGTCCCTCAATGACCACCACCGGCACGCTATACTGCCCGCTGAGGCGCACCATCTCATCCCAGGCCCGCACATCTTCGGACACATCATAAACCGTCAGCCCGGCACGGCGACGAGACAGAAAATCGCGCGCCGCCAGCGAATAAGGGTCGGTCGGCTTGAAGTAAAGAATCACAACAGGCAGTTCCGGCTCGGACATTGTGTCGAACATCCTCACATTACGTTTTGGTCACACAACATTGACACGTTTGTAACCTGCATTGGGGCAATGGCATGATACAATCAAAGCGTAAACAGAAACGTCATTCGGCTCCCCCCCCACCGAGTGGCGTTTCTGTTTTTGTATCCCTCAAACGATCCAGCGCGGGTCCAAATGTGCCTGCGCTTGTTCCGGCAGTTGACCTTCCGGCAGAGAAATGCCGCTCTTGCGGGCAAAGATCAGGTCATAATAGACCTGCCACAGCCGAAACTCGACCCGCTCCAGCCCCAAACCCTGCAACATGGCCCGAAAACGCGGTTTGGCAAAAGCCTTGCCCGGCATCAACCGGCTTTCCCAGTTGACCCGATTGGTGACCAGGAAAATGCCGCCCGGCCGCAGCACCCGCGCCATCTCGGTCAGCACCTTGTGCGGCGACGGCATAAACTCGAGCGCTTCCAGGCAACACACCGCATCAAAAGTCTCGTCGGCAAAGGGCAAATGCTGCGCATCGTGATGCACCAGAGTGCAACGATCCTCAAACGCGATCAGATTGACGCGGGCATGCTCCAACATCCGCCGCGACAGGTCCAGGCCGACAACATGCCCCTGAAAAGGCGGCCGGCTCAACAAGGACAGAGGCAGCCGCCCGGTGCCGGTCGCCACATCCAGCACCAAAGGGCGACGCACCGGGTTGAGCTTGTTCACCAGCGGCCCCGAAATCAGCCAGGCGTCGTGCTCTGGGTTGAATTGCTTGATCTGATCATACTTGTGAGCGGTCAGATCATACGTCCATGCCACCACCCGCGCCCCCAGATAGGCCCCCTCGGTGATGATAAACGCCCAATAGGCCAACCCGCCCAACGCCGCCAGCCCCACCCCGATACCCAGCCACCACCAACCCATATCACACTGCTCCTGTCGCAACCGACCAGGCGGCGACGCCCATCGCCGCGACGCCCATCGCCGCGGCCACAAACGGGGCCGCTCGTCGCAGCAACCCAACCCGGTCATACCCATCGTCCAACAACAACATTTGCGGCGCCATCAACAGCCCCACGGCCAAAGCCGCCGCCGGCCGCCTGAGCAGCACCAGCAGCCCCATCGCCACCGCCTGCCCGCCATACATCCAGACCGGCCATCGGCTGTAAGAGCCTTGCAGCAGCATCAGCGCGCCTTGATAGGCAACGGCATAACCGCAGGCCAGCACCAGCGACTCGACCGTGAGCGGCGCAAAAACCAGGTGTCCGGCCAGCCAGCTCAAGCCGATCTCCAGGGCAGCTTGCAGGCCAGGACAGGAGCGATTCCCGCGTCCCAACCGCCATTCCAGCACGGCCAGCGACAGAGCCGCCAGCGACAACAAAAACGTCGCCGGCCCGCCCAGCGCCGACACCACCACAATCAACGGTGGCAAAACCGGCAGAGCCATCCACGCCCCGCGTTGCTCCGGCGACAGGGCTTGATCGGCCCAGCGACGTCGCCGCGCCCAATCACCCAGCAGTCGTCCCAACAGCGACCAGGGTGTGGTAAAAGGCGGCACAAGCACCGGGTACCCATGTTCCGGCAGCGGATGCGCCGCCAGCAGGTCGGCCCAGCGCATATCCACCAAAATGCCCCGCCACGAACTCCACAGCACCTCGGCCAACAACAGTGTCAACAACAGAGCCAAAAGCCTGTCGGCCTGCCACCACTGCTCCAACCGCCACAGCGACCCCACCGCCAGGGCGCCACACAGCACCGCCCAGGCCGGCCCCCAGGCCACGCGCACACGGGTCGGCCACAGCATCAAGGTCATCGTTCGACCAATTGGGGATGGAACAGACGAATCAGACACACGGTCTCCAATTCATAGGATAGAAACATAGAGGGGTGTGGCACCTGGACGTGCCACACCCGCGTGCCACACCCCTATATACGGCGCACACGGCAGTTATTATACCATCACCCCCAGGAAATCCCAAGTCTTGGAGAAAATTTTCGTTTGTGATATAATTCAGCCCATCCCAGGTCAATGATGAAAGGAGATCGAGGGGAGCGAGGAAAAGCAAAGAAACACTATTTTCTTTCCTTTTCTTTGTTCCTTTCACCCAATATGGATATTGAAAACATCCAGACTGAATTGGGATTGCATTTTCGCGATCCCGGTTTGCTTCAACGTGCGCTAACGCATCGCTCTTATCTTAACGAAAATCGAGACTATTCGCTGGGCGACAATGAACGGCTGGAATTTTTGGGCGACGCCGTCTTGAGCTTTATGATCGGCGACTATTTGTATCATCGCTTTCCCAACGGCGCCGAGGGCATCCTGACCAGCCTGCGCGCCGCCCTGGTGCGCACCGAAGCCCTGGCCGCCTTTGCCGCCCAGATCGGCTTGGGGCAGCACATCCTGCTCGGTCACGGCGAAGAGGACTGCGGCGGACGCACCCGCGCCGCGGTGTTGTGCGGCACATTTGAGGCCCTGATCGGGGCATTATACCTCGATCAAGGACTGGCCCAGGTCAGCGAGTTTGTTATGCCGCTGGTCGAGCCGGCATTGGAGCGCATTTTGGTAGACGATTCGCACAAAGACGCCAAAAGCATCCTCCAGGAACTCAGCCAGGCCTATCTGGGACACACCCCCCGCTATCAGACGGTCAACGCCACCGGCCCCGACCATAACAAGGAATTCGAGATCGCCGTGACGATCAACGGCACAGTCTATGGACGAGGGCACGGCCACAACAAACAGACCGCCGCGCAGACGGCCGCCGGTCAGGCCATTTTGAGCATCAAAGCCATGCTCAACGCCCCCACCATCGCCGTGCCAGATGGGGCCGATTTTGAAATAGACATTTAGCCATGGTTCAGGCTCGTGGCGAGCTGCCGGGCGAATCGCTATTGGCCTCCCGATCACAAAGGAGTGATAACCCTATGTCCAAACCCACATTTGCCTGGAGTGAACCCATTGACCCTCCCCTCCAAAGAACGCCGCTTTACCAGGAACACGTCGGCCTGTCCGCCCGCCTGATCCCTTTTGCCGGATGGGAGATGCCGGTATGGTACAGCAGCGTCGGCCAGGAACATCGCGCCGTGCGCCAGGCCGCCGGTCTGTTTGATGTAGCGCACATGGGCACCATCGGCGTCGGTGGCCCACACGCAGCAACATTCCTCGACCTGGTCTGCACCAACCTGATTTCGACTATCAAACCGGGCGGCTCACGCTATTCCACGATGCTCGACATAGACGGACGCATCCTGGATGACATGTGGGTCTATCGCCTGGCCGAAGATGATTTTTTGGTGGTGGTCAATGCGTCCAATTTTGCCCAAGACTGTGCCTGGCTCAACGCCGTCAACCGAGGCGAGGTGATCATTGACCGAGAGCAGCCCGACCGCTGCGTCGAGCAGCCGGCCTGCCTGCGCAACCTGCACGACAAAACCGGCGGCAGCGAGCAGCGGGTAGACATTGCCCTGCAAGGCCCGGCCTCCCTGTCCATTCTGCTGGCCTGCGCCGCCGACACCGCCCAGAGCCAACGGTTATCGCAACTCAAGCGCACCCATATCACCCGCGCTACCCTGAGCGGCATAGACTTGCTGATCGCCCGCACCGGCTATACCGGCGAAAAGGTCGGTTTCGAGTTGTACGTCCATCCCGATCAGGCCGCGTCGCTGTGGCGGCTGCTGCTGGAGCAGGGCCGACCATTGGGGCTGGAACCGTGCGGCCTGGCCGCCCGCGACAGCCTGCGCACCGAAGCCGGCCTGCCACTCTACGGCCACGAGTTGGCCGGCCCTCTGTCCATCAGCCCCACCGAAGCCGGGTTTGCCACCTATGTCAAACTCGACAAGCCCTTTTTCATCGGCCAAACGCCCTACCGCGAGGCACACCATCAACTGCGACGGCAGATTGCCCGCTTTCAAGTGACCGACAAGGGCGCGCGAGCCATTCGCGGCGGAGCGCACGGCGAGCCGGTGGTGAACAAACGCGGCCGTGTGGTCGGCACCGTGACCACCGGTGTGTCGGTCGGCGATGGGCAGGTGGGCATGGCCTTGATGGACGCCCGCTCGGTCGAGGTCGGCAGCGAAGTATTTATCTATCCCGAAACGCGCCAGGCGGTTGCCAGGCTGCCCGCCGAATTTCGGTGGGGCGACACGGTAGCCGTGCCGGTGCGCGCCGTTATAATCGACCGATTTCCCCAAGTGTAGGACAAAGGAGGGTGTACCATGTCAAAAAAGTATCTGGTCGGAGTAGACCTGGGCGGCACCAGCCTCAAGGTGGTGGTGGTCACGCCCAAAGGCAAAATTTTGAGCCGCGCCAGGTGCAAAACCCACGCCGAAGAAGGCGCCGGCGCGGTGATGACCCGAATCGTCGAGACGGTGCGCGTGGCCATGTCCGAAGCCGGCGTGACCCAGGTGCGCGCGTTGGGCGTGGGCTTTCCGGGGCCGATCAACCCTCAAACCGGCGTCATTTTGCACGCCCCCAACCTGGGCCCCACCTGGAATGACCTGCCACTGACCGATTTTTTGAGCGAGCAGTTGGGCTGCCCAGCCTATCTGGGCAACGATGTCAATGTGGGGGCCATCGGCGAACACGCTCTGGGGGCAGGACAAGGCAGCAACAACATGGTGGCTATATTTGCCGGCACCGGCATCGGCGGGGGCATTATCCTGAACAGCAGGCTGTATCAGGGCGTGCGCTTTACCGCCGGTGAAGTAGGCCACACCATCCTGCTGGCCGGTGGGCCGGTCTGCGGTTGCGGCAAACGTGGCTGCGCCGAAGCCCTGGCCAGCCGCACAGCCATCGAGCGCGAGATTCGCAGCGGTCTGGCCGCCGGACGCCCCAGCCTGCTGCCGCAAATCCACGAAGAGTTGGGACGCACCGATTTGAGCAGCAGTGTGTTGGCGGCAGCGCTAGAGCGCAACGATCCGCTGGTGCAAGAAGTGATGAATCAGGCCATGTACTATATGGGACTGCTGGTCGCCAACGTGGTCAACCTGCTCGACCCCGAAGTGATCGTGTTGGGGGGCGGCCTGGTCGAGCAACTGGGTGAAAGCTATGTGGGGCCGGTGCGCGAGACCGCCGAACAGCATTACCTCAACCAGGCCAACAAAGACCATGTGCGCATCGTCGCCAGCCAGCTGGCCGACGACGCCGGCGTATTGGGCGCGGCCATCATGGCCTATCAGTCCTATAAACGGGACAGGAAACAGAGCGAAAAATGATCCAGGACTGTCGGACGCTTGAACACATTGAACAGATCATCCAACACAGCCATCAACAGCCGGTCTGGGTGTTCAAACACTCGACCCAATGCCCCATCTCGGCCGCCAAATGGCAGATTTTTCAAGACCAGGCCCAGCAGCCTGGCGAATTCTGGTGCGTGCTGGTGATCCAGGACCGCTCCGTTTCGCTGCGCCTGGCCCAGGTCAGCGGTATCCAACATGAATCGCCGCAGGTCATCCTGTTCCGACACGGACAGGCCATCTGGCACGCCTCGCGGTGGGACATTAACCGTGCCGGAATGGAAGCTGCCTGGCAACAGGCTTTGGTTTAGCAGGCTGTCGGAGAACTCTGATCGGTGGCGAGTCCCCAACTCGGAGCAATTCTAGGAGCGTGCTGAAAAACCCTCTCACCACCAAGACACAAAGGACACAAAGCACTTTTAGCGACTCAAAAGTATCGTAAACCTTTGTGTTCTCGGTGTCCTTTGTGGTCAAAATAGACTTTTTCAGCGATCTCCTAGCGCGCTGAGTGGGGTGTACAAGTTCGGGATTCCGACATCTTCAAGTGGGGCAACGAATAGTCTCTTGGACAGATTGCCAGCAGACAGGAGAATTTGATGGACCGGGATATTTTAGCTCAATATACGCAATCGCCCATGCTGGAAATAGATGGGCTACGATTTCGCGATTTGAACAAGAACGGACGACTGGACGTTTACGAGGACTGGCGTCGCCCCGTCGAGGAGCGAGTGGAGGATCTGCTGGCGCAGATGACTCTGGAAGAAAAAGCCGGCCTGATGGTACATCCGGCCCTGGGCATGGGCGAACAAGGCACCTTGATGGAACAGCCGGTCGAATTTTCGCCGGCGCCCGGCGTGCGTATGGTGATGGGCCCGGCCACCGGCGAGGCCATCCTGGGCAAACACATCCGGCATGTCTTGACCCGCGCCCACGACCGTCCCGAATACCTGGCCATGTGGAACAATCGCCTGCAACAGATGGCCGAAAACTCGCGGCTGGGCATCCCGGTGACCATCAGCTCAGACCCGCGACACGGCTTTGCCCATGACCCCTTGATCACCAGCGTGCGCGCCGGCTCTTTTTCCCAGTGGCCCGAACCAATTGGGCTGGCGGCCATCGGCGATGAAGCGTTGGTGGAACAATTTGGTCAGATCGCCGCCCAGGAATACCGCGCCGTGGGCATCCGCACTGCCCTGCACCCGATGGCCGACCTGGCCACCGAGCCGCGTTGGGGGCGCATTTCGGGCACATTTGGCGAAGATGCCCACCTGTCGGCCCGGCTGACAGCCGCCTATATCAGAGGGTTTCAGGGAGCGCACGGCCTGACCGCGCACAGCGTTGCCACGATGACCAAGCACTTTCCGGGCGGCGGGCCGCAGCGAGAGGGATTGGATCCGCATAACGAATACGGCCAGGAACAGGTCTATCCGGGCCACAATTTTGCCTATCACCTGATCCCGTTTCAGGCAGCCATCGAGGCCGGCACCGCGCAAATGATGCCCTATTACGGCATCCCGGTCGGCATCACCTCTGAAAACGTGGGTATGGGCTTTAACCGCGAAATTCTCACCGACCTGCTGCGAGAGAAGATGGGGTTCGACGGCGTGATCTGCACCGACTGGGGCATCACCACGCGAATGACCTGGGGCGTGCAAGAGCTATCGGTGGAACAACGCTATAAAAAGGCGTTGGATGCCGGCGTAGATCAATTTGGCGGCGACCACACCGCAGAGATCATTGTCGGCCTGGTGCAAAGCAGGCAGATTGCCGAGGCACGCATTGACGAGTCGGTGCGGCGGCTGCTGCGCGACAAGTTCAGGTTGGGGCTGTTTGAAAACCCCTTTGTAGACCCGGAGCATGCCGCCCAGGTTGTGGGTTGCGCCGAGTTTCAGACTGCCAGCGATCTGGCGCAGCATAAATCGGTGGTGCTGCTCAAAAATCAGGCCACCTCAGCGGGGCACACCCTGCCCCTGCACGGCGGGGCACGCATCTATGTCGAAAACATTGCTCCGGCCGTCGCCGCCGAATATGGTGTCGTGGTGGAGCATCTGTGCGAGGCCGATGTGGCCATCCTGCGCGTCAACACGCCGTTTGAGACCGGGGCGGGTTTTTTTGGGCGCATCCATCACGGCAACCTGGCTTTTCAAGGCCAGGAATTGGCCCACCTGCAAGAGGTGATGCGCGCCAAACCCACCGTCATCGCCATCTATTTGGACCGCCCGGCAGTGATTCCGGATCTGGCGTCTGAAGCGGCCGCTTTGCTGGGTCTGTTTGGTGTCAGCGACCAGGCCTTGCTGGATGTCTTGTTTGGCCGCTTTGCGCCGACCGGCCAGCTGCCTTTCGAGTTGCCCTCCTCGATGAAGGCAGTGAAAAAGCAACAAGAGGATGTGCCTTTTGACTCGGAACAGCCGCTCTTTCCATTCGGATTCGGCCTGATCGGATACGAGAGCTGATTTGCCTGTACCCGTTCATCAGGATATACTTGGTTGCTGTGGATATGAGAGAAAGGAACAGGCCATGGCCTCTGTGCTGATTGACCATTTACCCGGTTCGATTGAAGAATTTACCGCCCTGCGCAACCGCATAGCCGTGACGCCTGAGGGTGGAGCGGCGATGCTGGTGGCGGCGCTGCTCCTCTATGCCGAAAACCGCGAGTTGGGTCAGCAGTGTTTGACGGTAGCTGTTGATTCATCGAGCCTGCAAGACGGCCCTCACGGATACAAAGGGCGGCAGTTGTTGACCAAAGACTTGCAGCGGGTCGAGCTTCAGGTGCGAGGCAAAGAATACCTGCCTCGTTCCTACATCCAGGGAGCCACGCCAGCCAACGGCTATACCTTGCCCGCGCTACCCTATACCGTCGTTTGTTCTGACAATGCCTACAGCGGCGACCGGCAGGGAGACAGCTACAAGGTCTTTGTGAGCAGCTCGGGCGCCGCCTCACCACGCCCGGTGACGCTGCGGCGAAACGACAAGGGCTTTTGGAAGGCCACCGAGTGGAGCAGCCTGGTGGTGGGCGTGCAGCCGCCGGCGCGCCGTGTGGCCGATGACCTGTAACGGATGATATGGACGCCGCCAACACCGAAACAGATGATACATCACCGCTGCATGTCGGCTTGAACGCCGGCCTGCTAACCCTGGACGAAACCTTTCGCGGCGCCGGGATCAACTGGTATATCCAAAATCTGTTGGCGCATCTGCCACAGGCTGCCCCCGATATTCAGTTCACGGCGTTTGTATCGGATCGGCGTTTTTCACCCTCTCAAGGCCTCCGGGTGAGCCGCCCGATGTGGAACACATCCCGGCCGCTCAAGCGCATTCTCTGGGAACAACTGGCGGCGCCGGCCGTGCAGCGCCGCCAACGCATCGCCCTCTGGCACAGCATGGCCTTTGTCTCTCCACTCATGTCTCAAATACCCGCCATCGTCACCGTATTTGATCTCAGTTTTCTCTTGTTTCCCCAGATATTCAAACCGGCGCAGCGTTTGTATTTGCAGGAGATGACCGGGTGGTCGGTACGGCGGGCGGCACAGGTGATTGCCATCTCGGAACATACACGCCAGGACGTGATCGCCCGGCTGGGCGCACCGGCAGAACGGGTGCAAACGGTCTATTGCGGCGTAGACCCATCATTTGCGCCGTTGCCGGCCGACGAGATAGAGGTATTTCGCCGTCAAAAGGGCCTGCCAGAACGGTTTATCTTGTTTCTATCTACCATCGAACCGCGCAAAAATGTGCTGCGCCTGCTGGATGCCTTTTACAGTCTGGTCAACTCCGGTCGGCCCGAACTGGCCGACCTGCACCTGGTGCTGGCCGGCGGCAAGGGCTGGTTCTTTGAGCCAATGTTTGCGCATGCGCGGGCGTTGGGGCTGGAAGAGCGAGTGCATTGGCCCGGCTATGTGCCAGAGGCCGAAAAAAAGCTGTGGTACAATGCCGCAATGTGTTTTTGTTATCCATCCCTTTACGAAGGTTTTGGCCTGCCACCGCTAGAGGCGATGGCCTGCGGCACGCCGGTCGTCACCTCGAACGCAGCCTCGCTGCCCGAAGTGGTGGGCGACGCGGGTTTGATGGTCCAGGCGGAGGATGTGGCCGGGTTAAAAACGGCGTTGGAGCGGCTGCTGGATGATGTCGCGCTGCGTCGAGAATTGTCCGGGAGGGGAACAAGGCGCGCGGCGCGCTTTACATGGGAGGCCGCGGCGCGCCAAACAGCGCAAATTTATCGCCAGGCGTGTCCGGCACCGGCCCGGTGAGCGGACCGTCCTGTTGAGAACGGGAGAGAGAATTGGAGCGACAAAAGAGCAAACCCAAGCGTGCGGTCTGGCTGGAGGTGAGCCTCGACGCGCTGCTGATCGCTGCCGGCTTTGCGTTGGCCTATTGGATCCGCTACTCGTTGCAATGGCCTTCGCCGGTAGCAGAGGAAAATTTCGAGCCGTTCGTTACCTATGCGCCGATGGGCCTGCTCATGGTCGCGCTGCTGCTGATCGTGTATGCTTTGCACAAAGTCTATGTCTATCGGCGCGGGCGAAGCTGGTTTGATGAAACCATCACCCTTTTCAGCGGCACGCTCAACGGCCTGATGCTGCTCATCGTGCTGACTTATTTCATCCCCGAACTATCCTATTCGCGCGGCCTCTTTCCGCTGGCCGCTATGACCATTATCGGACTGTTGGCGATCAGCCGCATCATCAAACAAATCATCCTCAGCCGGCTGCGCAAAAAAGGCATCGGCGTACGGCGCGTGCTGGTGGTGGGCGCCGGCGAGGTGGGACGGGCAGTCATGCGCTCTATTGTGGCTCACCCAGAGATGGGCTATACGGTGGTGGGCTTTGTAGATGATGAGCCGGCCAAACGGGTGAACATGGGCAAGATCAAGGCGTTGGGCGAAATTGACCAACTACCGGCCCTGATCTGCGAACGGCAGATTGATCTGGTCGTCACCACCCTGCCCTGGATGTATCACCGCAAAATTTTGCGCATCATGCGCCAGTGTGAAGGACAACGCTGCCAGGTTTACATCGTGCCAGACCTGCTCGAAACGGCGATCCGCCGGGTAGATGTGGAATATCTGGGCGAAGTGCCGGTGATGGGCGTGCGCGAAGAGGCCCTGGGGCAGGGCGGCTTGCTGCTCAAGCGGGGGATTGACCTGGTGTTGACCGTGATCGCCCTGCTGGTAGGCGGACCACTGATGTTGCTGATCGCCCTGTGGATCAAACTGGATTCGCCGGGCCCGGTCATTTTTGCCCAAACGCGCATCGGCAAAGGTGGTGTGCCGTTCACCTGCCTGAAATTTCGTACCATGCGCCAGGGCGCCGACGCCGAAAAAGCTCGTTTGATGAGCCTCAACGAGGGCGAAGAGCGGTTGTTCAAGATCAAGAACGACCCGCGAGTGACACGGGCGGGTCGCTGGCTGCGCCGCTTTAGCCTCGACGAACTGCCTCAACTATTCAACGTACTGCGGGGCGAAATGAGCATCGTGGGGCCGCGTCCGCAGGTGCCCCGCGAAGTCGAACTGTATTTAGAGTGGCATCGCCACCGTCTGGATGCGCTGCCGGGCATCACCGGCATGTGGCAGGTCAGCGGCCGCAGCGACTTGAGCTTTGATGAAATGGTGCTGCTGGACATCTGGTATGTCGAAAACTGGTCCTTACTGCTCGATCTGAAAATTCTGGTGAAAACAGCCGGCGTCGTTCTCTCTCGCCAGGGCGCCTATTAAAACGGAGAAACAGGGTATGTTTGAGCTTGCACCAACCGATCAACAGGCCATGATTGCCTTTTTGCAAGAAATGGTGCGGATTCCCAGCTATTCCACCCAAGAAGGCCTGCTGGCCGAGCGGCTGGCCGCCGAGATGCGCCGGGTGGGCTTTCAGGAGGTGCGTCAGGATCGCATCGGCAACGTGGTAGGACGCATCGGCGCCGGCACGGGCCAAACCTTGTTGTACAACGGCCACATGGACATTGTCGGTGTGGGTGACCGCGCCGCCTGGCCCGGCGATCCCTTTGCCGCCGAAATCCGCGATGGGGTGATGTATGGGCGCGGCACCGCCGACATGAAAGGCGCGCTGGCGGCAATGGTCTATGCCGGCAAAACCATCCTGGATCGGCGCATCCCGCTGCACGGCAACCTGTACATGGTGGGAGCGGTGCAAGAAGAGCCGTGTGAAGGGCTGGGGATGCGTGTATTGATCGAAGAAGAAGGACTGATCCCCGATTGGGTGGTACTGGGCGAGGCCACTCACTTGCAGGTGCATCGCGGGCAGCGTGGACGGATGGAGATCCGGGTGACGGTGCCGGGCCGCTCGTGCCATGCCTCGGCCCCCGAACTGGGCAACAATGCCATCTATAAAGCGGCGCGACTGATCTTTGGCATCGAAATGCTGGCCGGTCAGTTGGCCGAAGATCGCTTTTTGGGGCCGGGCACTCTGGCCGTCACCCAGATCGAGAACACCGGCGGCAGCCGCAACGTGATCCCCGACAGTTGCACCTTTTACATTGACCGCCGCCTGACCCTGGGCGAGACCGAAGCCAAAGCGATGGCCGAAGTACAAAATGTGTTATTGCGCGAACAGGTCAAAGCATCGGCACAGGTAACCGATTATCAGTCGGTGTCCTATACGGGCTATCAGGCGCAGACGCGTTCTTTTTTCCCGGCCTGGGCGCTCGACCGCGAACATCCGCTGGTGCAAAGCGTGTGCAAAGCCATCCGCAGCGAGTTGGGCTATCGCCCCACCATCGGCAAATGGAATTTTTCTACCGACGGCGTCTACACCATGGGCGTGGCCGGCATCCCAACGGTCGGCTTTGGGCCGGGCGAAGAGCGATACGCCCACACCGCCGATGAGCAGGTACGCGTCGCCGATGTGATCAAGGCCGCGCAGGGCTATGCCCGCATCGCCACCGAGCTGTTGGGCTGAATGGAGCAAGAGATGGATAACCTGGATACATTGCGTTCGATTTACGGCAACGAGCCGGCCATCCTTTCGAGTCAACGGCAGCGGTACCAGGAGGCCGCCGATCAGTTTATAGCCCGCCTGGGGCCTGGGCCGATCACTTTTTTTCGCACACCCGGACGGATCAACCTGATCGGCGAGCACACCGACTATAACGGCGGTTTTGTCATGCCGGCAGCCCTGGATCGAGATGTGCTGCTGGCCACGCGGCGGCGCGCCGACACCCTGATTCGCGTGGTCAACATCGAGCCGCGATTCGTCCCTTTTTCCTTTGAACTGTCGCCCGAAATTCCTCACGCCCCCGGCGGCGACTGGAGCAATTATCTGCGCGGCGCGGCCCAAGAAATCAGCCGGCGATTTGGCGACAAACAGCCGCTTGAGGGTATGGACGTGCTGGTTTCAGGCCTACCGCCTCACAGCGTACCGCGCGGCGCCGGCCTCAGTTCTTCCACCGCCCTCTCGGTGGCCCTGGCCCTGGCGCTGATCACCCTGAACCATATTGCCATCAAAAGAGACCAACTGGCCCACCTGTGCAGCGAGGCCGAATGGTATGTCGGCACACGCGGCGGCATGATGGACCAGTTTGCCGCCCTGCTCAGCCGGCGCGACCATGCCCTCTTTCTCGACTGCCGCCCTGCCGCCGACGGACAATACACCGTCCGCCACATCCCTTTGCCCGAAAATATGCAAATTGTGTTGTTGAACAGCGGCGTGCATCACGACAATGTGCGCGGCGAGTTTAATCAGCGGGTGGCCGAATGCAAAGTGGGCGTGCAACTACTGAGGCGGCGACATCCTGCCATCACCTGCCTGCGCGATGTGACCGATCTGGGGCTGGATGCCGAGATCGATCAGCTGCCCGATGCGGCGTCAGTGTCCGACCTGGTGCAGAGCGGCCTGGCTGCCGACCGGCTGGCCGCGCTGATCGCCGATCATCGCCTGCCGGCCGATACAAGCCTGAGCGTGCGCCCGCGCTGCCGCCATGTGGTCGGCGAAAACCGGCGCGTGCTGGCAGCCGTGCAAGCCCTTCAAGCCGGACATGTACAGCAACTAGGCACGCTGATGGATCGGGCGCATGCCAGCATGCGCGATGACTATGCCGCCAGCTGCGTCGAGGTAGATCGGCTGGTGGACATTGTGCGAGAGCAACCCGGCGTATGGGGAGCGCGCATCACCGGCGCAGGCTGGGGCGGCGGCGTAGTGGCCTGTATGGAACGCCGCAGTGACAATGAATGGATGACGGTCGTTCAAGAGCAATACCGCCAGGCCACCGGCTTGCACACCGAAATTTTCGTGTGTCGGCCCGGCGACGGCGCCAGCCTGGTCGAATGGATGGAGGGGTAGGACAGGCGTTCGGTAGGACGGGCATTCGGTAGGACGGGCATTCGGGAGGAAAAGACCAACATGCGAAAATGGTGGAGCCAAAGATGGGTGCGCACGGCGGCGGGTGGCGTCATAGGGGTGTCTTTGCTGGTATTGGTGGGGCCATTCCTGGTGCCGGTGCCGCCCTTGCCGGATGTCCATCCGCCCGAAGAGCTGGCCGACGCCGACAGCCGCTTTGTCGAGGCGGGCGGGCTGCGCCTGCACTATAAAACGGCCGGCGCGGCTCAGGACGATATGCCGCTGCTCTTGCTGCATGGATTTGGAGCCAGCCTCTTTTCCTGGCACAAGGTAATGCCGGCGTTGGGCGAGCGGCGACTCACCGTCGCTTTTGATCGGCCGGCTTTTGGGCTGACCGAACGCCCCCTGCCCGGCGAGTGGGGCAAAGGGCAAAATCCCTACACACTGCAAGCGCAGGCCGCGCAGGCCGTAGCCCTGCTGGACGCTTTGAACATTTCGCGGGCCGTTTGGGTGGGACACTCGGCCGGGGGAACGGTGGCCTTGCTGGCCGCTTTGACGTATCCAGAGCGGGTGGGGGCGTTGGTGCTGGTGGCCCCGGCCGTGTATGCCGACGGGGGATTTCCAGCCTGGCTGTCGCCGCTGCTGCACACGCCGCAGGCACGACACTTGGGGCCGCTGCTGGCGCGTTCGCTGCAAAAACGCGGCCCGCAGATCATCGAGATGGCCTGGCACGATCCTGCGCAAATCACAGTGGAAGACCTGGCCGGCTATACCCGGCCTTTGCAAGCCGAAAATTGGGACCGCGCCCTGTGGGAACTGACGCTGGCCCGCCAACCGGTGCGCTTGCCAGACCGCCTCGACCAGATCGCCGTACCGGTGCTGGTGATCACCGGCGATGATGATCGCATCGTGCCAACCGGGCAGAGCGTGCGCCTGGCTCAGGCCTTGCCGCAAGCGCAACTGATTATGGCTTCCTCGTGTGGCCATCTGCCGCACGAGGAAAAACCGGACGAATTTCTGGCTGCCGTGTTTGAATGGCTGGCCCGCTGAACATCAGGCCTGGCTATGCTGCAAAAACCATTCATATAACTGCGGGTTGGCGTAGGTCTCGCTCCACGAGTCGTGATCGGCATCTGGGTAGACGGTCAACTGTGCATGGCCGCCAGCCTGCTTGAGCGCGTAAACCAGGTTGGCGTTCTCGTGCACCGACACCACCGGGTCACGGGCGCCATGAAAGGCCCATACCGGCACATCCTTGAGCGCCACAATCCGCTCGACCAGGTCGGCGTAAAACATCGAGCCGCCGCAGATGGGAGCAATGGCCGCAAATCGCTCCGGATACTCGATGGCCAGATGCCATGTGCCAAAACCGCCCATGCTCAGGCCGGTGAGATAGATGCGTTTGGGGTCTACCGCATATTTCTCTACCACATCATCCAACAGAGCATTCAGCGCGGCCGTTTCGGCCGGCCAAAACGAATGAGCCGGACACTGCGGCGAGACCACGATAAATGGCCAGTTGTCTCGCTCTTCTAAAATCTTGGGCAGGCCGTGCTTTTTGACCAGCTCCAGGTCGCTGCCGCGCTCGCCCATGCCGTGCAGGAACAGGATCAGCGGCCATTTCTTTTCGCCCTCGGCATAGTCGGGGGGCAAATAGAGCAAATAATCCAGTTTGACCGACAGTTTGACTTTGCCTTTGAACTTTTTGGCTTTTTGCGCCATGTGATGCTCCTTTCAACTAATTTGACATAAATAAAATAAAACAAGGAGGTTCAATGGAAATTCCCAAGATCATGCAGGCGGTGGTGGTTTACGGGCCGCAGGATTATCGAATGGAAGAGCGCCCTGTTCCATCGGTGGGGCCGGGTGAAGTGCTGGTGCGCGTGCTGGCGACAGGCATCTGTGCCAGCGATGTCAAGACGTTTATCGGGGCGCGGGTGTGGGGGTCCGATCAGATCAAGCCGTACATTCAGGCCCCCGTCATTCCCGGACACGAGTTCGTCGGTCAGGTGGTGGCCCTGGGCGAGGGCGCCGCAGACAAGTATGGCCTGGAGGTCGGCGACATGGCCGTGTCGGAACAGATTGTGCCGTGCGGTCGCTGCCGCTTTTGTCAGCGCGGCCAATACTGGATGTGTCAGCGACACGACATTTACGGCTTTATCCGCGAGCGCGCCGAAGGCTCGTGGGCCGAGTATATGAAATTTCCGGCCACCGCGCTCAATTACAAGGTGCCATCCACCATCAAGCCCGAACACGCCGCCCTGATCGAGCCGCTGGCCTGCGGCATCCACGCAGTAGAGCGCGGCGACATTCAATTGGGCGATGTGGTGGTCATTGCCGGGTTGGGGCCAATTGGCATGTGTATGCTCCAGGTGGCCCGGCTCAAAGGGCCCGGCATGTTGATCGCCCTGGATTTGCAGCCCAAACGCCTGGAAATGGCCCGCCAGTTGGGCGCCGACCTGGCCCTCAACCCCAGGGAGGGCGATGTGATCCAGCAGGTGTTGGACCTGACCGACGGCTATGGCTGTGATGTGTACATCGAAGCTACCGGAGCGGGGCCGGCAGTCAATCAAGGATTGCAGATGTTGCGTCGCCTGGGCACAATGGTCGAGTTTAGCGTCCATGCCCAACCGGTGGCTGTAGACTGGTCTATCATCGGCGATGTCAAAGAGCTCAACGTCCACGGCGCGCACCTGGGACCCTATTGCTACCCCAAGGCCATCCGCTACCTGCAAGACGGCATCGTGGCCGCCGACCGGATTGTCAGCCACAGCATGCCCTTGAGCCAGTTCCACGCCGGCCTGGACATGGTTCACGAGCAGGCCGACTCGATGAAGATAGTGCTGATTCCTGAAATTGATTGACTCTGCTTTGTAGAGCCGCTCAACGACGGCGTGTGCGTCGCCCTCTCAGGCCGTATTTCAAGATAACATACAAGGCGCGCACGCCGTCCTTCCAGCCGATCTTTTTGCCTTCTTCATAGGTACGGCCATAATACGAAATGCCCACTTCATAGATCGGGCAGTGCAGGCGGGCCACCTGCGCCGTCACCTCTGGCTCAAAGCCAAAGCGGTCCTCGGTCAACTCGATCTGATCCAGCACGCTCTTTTTGAATACCTTGTAGCACACTTCCATATCGGTGAGGTTCAGATCGGTAAACATGTTGGAGAACAGGGTGAGAAACCTGTTGCCCAACGAATGCCAGAAATACAGCACCCGGTGCGTCTCGCCGCCGATGAACCGCGAACCATACACCACATCGGCCTTGCCATCGAGGATAGGCTTGATCAGTCGGCCATACTCGTTGGGATCATACTCCAGGTCGGCATCTTGAACGACGACCATATCGCCGCTGGCATGTTGAAAACCGGTGCGCAAGGCCGCTCCTTTGCCGCGATTGACCTCGTGCAAAACCAGGCGGATGTCATCACGACTTTGCAGGTATTCGCGTGAGCCATCGGTCGAGCAATCATCCACGACGATCACCTCTCGCTCGATAGACAACGGAGCCTGCAAGACCAGGTTCAAAATGGTGTCAATAGTGCGTATTTCATTGTAACACGGTATCACAATAGAGAGCTTCATATCTATCCTCGCAAACGATGACGCGCCCGTCGGCAATTGGGACACTCGTATCCCTCAAAAGCTGCCCCGCAGACCGCACACACGCGCTTTTCACCACCTTCAGCCGAGACACCGGCCATTACCATCACGACCAACTGTCCCTCGATCTCGGTCAGCCACTCTTCCAAAGGCCGGTCATCCAGCACCCATGTGCCGTCGGAGCGCCGCCGCAACACGCCGTTCAGCACACGGGCGCCCATCTCATAGCCATGATTCATCAGTTCGCGGGACTCGCGTCGAGTAATGGTTGTCACTGTTTCACCTACAGTCCTGAGAGGCCGCTGAAAAAGTCTATTTTTACCACAAAGGACACCGAGAACACCGAGATTTGCAATACTTGCGTTTTTAGAAATGCTTTGTGTCCTTTGTGTCCTGGTGGTGAGGGGGTTTTTCAGCACGCTCCTGAACGGCGATGCTCAAATCGTATCAGCGTAACATGCGCACATCGCCCACCCGCCGGGTGACACGCTGTTCATCCAGGTATTCCATTAATGCCAGAGCATATTTGCGGCTGGCGTCAAACAAGTCGCGCACCTGGGCCACGGTGATGCTGTTGTTTTGCCGCAAATAATCTACCACGCGGTTTCGCATCTCGACCACCGTCTCGCTGAGCAAGGCCACATCGCCGCTCAAGCGGGTCAGCACGCCCAGCTCAACCAGAGCATTGAACACCGCCTCGCCCACCTGCGCCTCACATTCGGCCACCGACGGGGTGGTAAACGGAGCACGGCGAAACACCTGCAACAGTGCATCTATTTGCGCCTGCTGCGCCGGGCTAAACTGCACTTGATGATCGACCACCCACACACTGGCCTCGTTCTCACCGATACGCTGTTCCCACACCGCTCGGGCAATCACCTGGTTGAACAACTTGCCGCTCAAGCCGGGAAACCTGTCTTGTAGCCGACTGCGCAATTCTTCGCGCGGCATGCCCACCCGCAAGGGCTGGGCCGCGTGAAACGCCTCGAGCACCATGCGCATCCAGCCGGCCAGATTGCGCCAGCCCGCCGCCGAGAGGATAAAACGACCGCTGGAGGCCGGGTTGTTCAAGGGATTGGGCAGATCGCCAAGATCGTCCAGCACATAAATCTGCCGCGTCGCAATCAACTCGTTCAAAATCTGCGCCGCCTGCTCGACAGGCAGCGAAACCTGCTTGAACAACTCGCGGGCTTCGCAGGGCTGTTTTTGCTCCAGGGCTTGCAGCACCAATTCTTCGGGCGTGCCAAAAGCCAACGTTTCCAGACGCGCAATCACCTCTGGTTTAAAGCGGCGATGCCGACGAGCCGGCGTCGGATCGATCACCAGCCCACCGCCCACGGTGATGCTGGGCGAGAGCCAGCGGATGATAAAACGGTCGTGGCGCACCAGAGCCATCGGCGCATCCAGGCGCAACTGCGCCCAGGCCGTCTCACCCGGCACAATCTGGTCGGCGCCCAACAGACGCACATGCGCCGGCGTCTGCGCCGCGCCGCAGAAAAAATCCACCTCGGTATTGTGCTTGAGCGGCTTGGGCGCATGGGCCAGATAGCGCAGCCGCACATCTACCAGTTGAGTGGAGCGCAGCAGGTTGGGCAGGGTCAACACATCGCCGATCTGAACCTGCTCCTTGTTGACACCGCTGAGGTTAACGGCCACCCGACTGCCCGGCATGGCCTGGCCGATCTTTTCTTTGTGCGTTTGCAGCCCGCGGATGCGCCCCTGTAGACCGGCGGGAAGAATCTCGACCTCTTGTCCGATGTCCAGCGTACCACCGATCAATGTGCCGGTGACTATGGTGCCAAAGCCGGCCACCGTAAAGACGCGATCAATGGGCAGGCGAGGGCGACCGCGGTCGGTGCGGGCCGGCACCCGCTGAAGGCACCTGGAGATCTCGGCCTTGAGCTCTTCCAATCCCTGGCCGGTGCGCGCCGAAACCGGCACAATGGGGGCGTTTTCCAGGCAGGTGCCCTGAACCTGCTCCATCACATCGGCCATCACCAGGTCCAGCCATTCGGGGTCCTGCACCAGGTCGGTTTTGGTCAGCACAATGATCCCACCCGGCACATCAAGCAGGTTGAGAATGTCCAGATGCTCACGGGTCTGCGGCATAATACCTTCATCGGCGGCAATGACCAACAGGGCCGCATCAATGCCGCCCACCCCGGCTAGCATGTTTTTGATAAAATCCTTGTGGCCTGGCACATCCACCACCCCCACCGACTCGCCACCCGGCAGGGCGAACCAGGCAAAGCCCAGCACGATGGTCATCTCGCGCTCTTTTTCCTCGCGCAGACGATCTGGGTCAATGCCGGTCAGGGCTTTGACCAGCGTAGATTTGCCATGATCCACATGGCCGGCCGTGCCAATGACATACATATTACGTCCGCCTGACTCCGGGCTGCTTTTTATTCTTGCGCTGTTCCACCTGCTCCGACAGCTTGATCACCTGCGTTTGCATAGACTCATTGCGCAAACGCAAATCTTCGGTATACAACTCCCACAACTGCCCCACCTGATATTCCGACTCGATGATGCGCCGCTCTACCACGCCAATTCGCTCCACACTTTCGGCATTGCGGCGGTCGTGATCGTGCCACTGCTGCTCCCACAGCAGTTTTTCGCGCTGCCAGCGTTTTTCGGCCTGTGCTTCCCATTCTTCCATGCGCCCTTTTTGACGGTCTTCGGCCAGACGCTGCAACTCGGCCACCTGATGCTGCTCGCGCAGCAGCCGCTCGCCCAGCGATTCCAGGCCGGTGAGTGTGTTTTTGGCCTTTTGAAACTGCTCGCTGAAAAGCCGCATCTGCTCGACAAACTCGCCCATGCGCGCCTCTCGCGACTCTTCCAGTTCGGCCCATTCACTGACCAAACGCTGGCGGTGCTGGTCGGCCAGTTGCACCTCTTCCAAAAAACGGCGCTGCTGCTGTTGCAGTTCGGCGCGGATGGTGACCAACTCTTCAATGCGCTGACGATTGCGATTTCCCAGCTCTTCCAACCCTGGCATGCGGTTTTCGATGGTGTCCATCCGTTTGGCCAGTGGCGGCACCTGCTCTTGCAGTTGGGCAATGTATTTGGCATCGCGGGCGCGCTGCTCCTCGAGATAAGGAATGGGGCGCACGGCCAGGTCAAGGCTTTTTTCCAGATCGAGCATCTTTTGGCGCATGCTGAGCTGCACTTCGTTGAGCCGCTGTTCTTCGGCCACGCGCAATTTGAGTTCTTCTTCCAGGCGCGAGATAGGCATCAATCCTTTGCGCAACTCGGCCAGGGAGCGGTTAACGTTGTCTTGCTCGATCAATTTGATCCGGGCCGCCTCACGGCGGTCCTGCTGATAGGACTCTTGCACCTGCTCCACTAGCAGGCGAATTTCTTCTTTGTACTGCTCCAAAGACCTTTCCAACACGGTAATCCGGCCAAGCTGCGTGGTCAGGTTAGCCAGGCGATCCTTGAGTTCTTCGATTTGTCTGGCCTGCTGCCGAATTTCGTCATTTTGTGAATTGATCTGCTGCTGTGCGGCGACCAACTCGTTGCGATAACGCCGTACTTCTTCGTCCATCCATTCCAGGTTGATGACGGGCTGCTGATTTGGCATGAAACTCCCTCTACAATTCGTCTATTTTCGAGCCGACCATGGCTCGTTCGATCTCGTACAAGGCGTCTTCATCGAGTGCTTCTCGACGCTCTTTGATGGTATTGCGAATGTATCTTTTGAGCTGACCGGCCGGCAGCACCGGCAGTGGCATGTCGGCGGGGAGGCTCAAACGGGCGCGTTCGCGGACAAACACAACCAGCGGAATCATTTCGGGCATCTGCTCCGCAGGAATGCGCTTGCGCAGCCAGGCCTCGAAACGCCGCGCTTCGTCCTGCATGTCGCGGGTGGGATCGCCCAACGCATCCTGACCAGTAAAGCCCAACAGGCTGAGCCAGCCCGATTTGTGCTTCCATTTGCGGCCATCAAAAGAAATATCGCCCTCTTGAGTGTAAACCCGCAGCAAAAACAACCCCACCGGGCCGAGCAGCACATGCGACGACGGCAACAAATAATGATAGATATGATACTGATTGCTGATGCCTTTGAGTTCCTGATCCAGCACCTCGTCGGCGCGGGGGCTGCGCGTCCAATGATTGGCATAATATGCGCCTACCGTGCTGCCGATAAAGCCCACCACCAGACACAGCAAGCTCACCAGCGTCAGCGCAGGGTTGACGATGGACACGATCATACCGCCGATCAACACGGCCAGAGCCGCCAATGAGGTCCACCGCCCGATTTCGCTGTTAATTTTGACTTGTTTTTTGTTGATGAATGTTTCCACTAATTCTCATCCTTGTCGCGCGCGCTGTCGTCGCGCACACCCTGCTTGATCAAACTCACCAGGTTCACTTGCACCATGTCGCGGGCCACGCGCACGGCGCTCTTGATGGCCTTGGCATTCGAGCGGCCATGCGCAATGATCACCACGCCATCTACGCCCAACAGCGGCGCCCCGCCATATTCGGCATAATCCAGCCGCTTGACGATGCGGCGCAGGGCCGGCCAAAGCAACAACAGCCCTGGCAGGGTCAACACCAGGCCGGGAATGGTCAGCGCCAACCCCACTTTGTTCAGCCAGCCGCCGGTCAATTCTTTTTTGAGATAACGGGCCAAAAAGGAAACCAGCCCTTCGCTCAACTTGATCATGACATTGCCGGTAAACCCGTCTGTCACCACCACATCGGCCACACCCTTGGTGACATCTTTGCCTTCGGCGTTGCCCACAAAGTTGAGGCCGCTGGCCTGGAGGAGGGGAAAAGCCTGGCGCACCAGTTGATTGCCCTTGTCGGCCTCTTCGCCGTTGGACACGATGGCCACGCGCGGACTGCGAATGTGCCACACTTCTTCGGCATAGACGGCGCCCATTTGGGCAAACTGCACCAGGTTTTCGGGGGTCGGGTCGGTGTTGGCGCCGTTGTCAATCAACAGCACCGGCGTGGGCGCGGCCGGATAGAGGGTGGCCAGGGCCGGGCGTTTGATGCCGCGAATACGGCGCACGTCAAAGATGGCCGAAGCCATCACCGCGCCAGAATTGCCCGCCGACACAAAGGCGTCGGCCAGACCGTCGCGCACCATGCGCATGCCCAGGCGGATAGACGAATCCTTTTTCTCCTTGAGCGCATCCACATGCTCGTCCATCTCGATCACCTGAGGGGCGTGGACCACCGACAAAGGCAGACCGGTGATATTGTGCCGGGCCAACTCACGTTGAATATCGTCTTCGCGACCAACCAGAATCACTTCAACACCCAACTCTTGCACCGCCTGCACGGCTCCATCAATGACTACGCCGGGCGCGTGATCGCCGCCCATCGCATCCAGCACAATTTTCATCGCCCACCTCCAAAAAATTGATCTGCGCACACAATGGGGTGCATTGTAGCAAATGTTGCCCGATATGTCAATCAATCAAGCCAATTGAGGGCGTTGGTTGAGCTGGTAGATCGAGCTTGCCGAGACCAACCTGCCGGTTTCGACAGCCTCAACCGGCGCAACAGGCTCAATTGCCTGACCGCCTGACCAATGATATAATGGAGCATGATCGCCTGATCTCGACTTGACGGGATCGCCCGTCTTGAGGATAACACCATGTTCATCTCGTCTCGCCGATTTGAAAACCTGCTCCGTTGTGCGATATGGTGTAGCCTGGTCGCGCTGTTGCCGGCCTGCACAGCCAAACCACTGTTCCGTCCCAACGGCGTAGCCGTCGCCGCCGACGGCAGCCTTTATGTGATGGATCGCGGCAACTATCGCATCGTCCACCTGACCGCCGAGGGGCGTTTTCTTGGCGCGTTTGGCCGCCTGGGCACCCGCCCCGAACACATCCATTCGGGTTGGGACATTGCTTTGGACGAACAAGGTCGCATTTATATCTGCAACCTCACCTTTTCCGAGTCGTATGATTTGCTATACGATGGAGTCAAGGTTTTTATGCCCAACGGCAAACTGTGGCGCGAAACAGGCCGCCAGGACTATACCGATAGCAGCACATCGGGCAACCGCCCCTACGGGCTAGACGTGGACCGGCAAGGGCGGGTCTATATAGCCGATTTTGTAGCAAATACCCTGCGCGTCTTGGATGACCAGGGCCAACTCATCGCCACCCTGCTGGGGCGGGTCGGGTCAGCCGACGGCGAACTGAACGGCCCCAACGATGTGGCCGTTGACGATGGGCGAAACCTGCTCTATGTTTCCGACATCGCCAACAGCCGCGTGCAGCAGTTTCTCATCGGCGTCTTGCCGGGCGGCGGGCTGACTCTGACCCATCAATTGTCTATCGGCGGCTATGGCGATACGCCGGGTCAGTTTGCCTATCCTCAATACCTGGCCGTAGACGATGCCAGCGGCGACTGGTATGTGGCCGACCTGGGCAATCAGCGCATCCAGGTTTTTGACAGTCAGGGACAGTATATCCGCAGCCTGATACCACCTGATGTTCACACATGGCAGGTTTTGGGGCTGGCCGTGGGGGGAGATGGGGCCGTCTATGCCGCCGACGGTCTGAACAATGTCATTTGGGCGTTCGAGCCGGATGGCTCGCTGCGCCGCCGAATAGAGGTAAAATGATCCCGTTTTCCAACCCAACCCAACCCCCAACCCACACTGCGCTGCTGCGCCGTTCGCTACGCGTGCCCGTGCTGCTCAAAATCACCTTACCCTTGATTCTGATCATCGTCTTGAGTGTGGGGCTATCCAGTTACCGCGTCTACCAGGCCACCGTTGACCGCTGGCAGACCGACCAGGATCGCCGGCTGCGACGCATGGCCGAATGGGTGGCCTGGAATGTCAACCCCGACTCGCTTGGTCAAATTGACCAACCCACCGACATTGACAGCCCTGAATACATCCAGATTCAACAGCAACTCGATCAGGCCGTCAAGGCCGGCAACCTGAGTTGGGTGGGCATCTATTATTACAAAAACAACCTCTTTTATTACTGGGTAGACCAGGGCTATACCGGCGTGGGCTATCCCTTTTTCTATGCCACCGCCGAACACCTGACCGCCTGGCAAACCGGGCAAACGCTGGCCGTGCGCTATACCGACGAATTTGGCTCGTATTACGGCTTTGTCGTCCCAATCACCATCACCGACGAGAGCGGAGCCACGGTCACACTCGGCCTGGTCGAAGCGGTGATCGATCAGGAATCGGGCCAACTATTAGAGCGCAAAACTCTCTCCAGCGTCCTGCCCATCCTGGTGGTGGGCATCCTGATCGCCATCGGCCTGACCATCGTGTTTACCACGTTCATGTTCCATCGTCCGCTGAGGCAACTGGAGCAGGGCGTTCTCAAGCTGGCGCAGGGCCAGTTGGGCCATATGATCCCCCTGCGTTCCAACGATGAACTAGGCGACCTGGCGACGGCGTTCAACCGCATGTCCGGCGAGCTGGCACAATTGTACCAACAGTTGGAGCAGTACAACCACGAACTCGAAGACCGCGTCGAGGCGCGCACCACCGATCTACGCCGCGAACGCAACCGCCTGGATACCATCATCCAAAACATCGCCGACGGCCTGGTGGTCACCGGCCGCGATGGCACCATCCTGCTGGTCAATCCGGCTTTTGCCCAGGTGGTCGAACAGCCACTGGATGCCCTGCCGGGCCGCGCTCTGAGTGAGGTGGCACCATCGCCCGAACTGAATGTGTTGCTGACCCGCGCCCTGGCCCAACCCGGCGAGCCGCTCTCGGTCAACCTGTCTTGGGCCGCCCCTGCGACCGAACCGCGCATGTTCAAAATATCGGCCTGCGCCATCAAAGAAGACTCGGCCAACGGAAACGGGCCCGAACCGCTGGGCGTCGTCGCCATTCTGCGCGATATTACCTACGAAGCACAGGTAGACCGGATGAAGACCGATTTTATCTCGATGGTCTCGCACGAACTGCGCACCCCGCTCACTTCGGTGCTGGGCTTTGCCAAACTGATCGGCAAATCGTTCGAGAAAAACATCCTGCCGCTCATTCCGCCGCGCGATCAGAGCAACCAACGCGCCGCACAGCGCATCCGCGACAACCTGGACATTATCATCGGCGAAGGGGAGCGACTCACCCGCCTGATCAACGACGTGTTGGACATTGCCAAAATCGAATCGGGCAAGATCGAATGGCACATGCAAGAGGTGCAAATCCACTCGATCATTTCCAGCGCGGTGACGGCCACGGCCTCGCTGGCCAGCGACAAGAACCTGCCCGTCTATGTCGAGGTGACTGATGACCTGCCCCTCATCTGCGCCGACCGTGACCGCATGATTCAGGTGATCACCAACCTGCTTTCCAACGCCATCAAATTCACCGACCAGGGCGAAATCCGCGTCACCGCCGGCCGACTGCCCGATATGCCAGCCCTCAACCTGCCTTCATCCGTCAAGCCGACGACCGGAGAGTGGATCGGCGTGCGCATTCAAGATTCCGGCATCGGCATCTCGGCCCAAGACCTGCCCAAAATTTTTGACAAATTCAAACAGGTGGGCGACACCTTGCGCAACCGTCCCAGCGGCACCGGTTTGGGGCTGACCATCTGCAAAGAGATCGTCGAACATCATGGCGGACACATCTGGGCCGAAAGCAAACCGAGCGTCGGCACCAGCCTGACCTTTATCTTGCCGGCCATGTCGGGGCATTTGCTGCCGCAGGCCGAGTCGCCTTTGCTAGACGAAATTCGCCGCCGCGTGGCTTTGGCCCTGCCCGAAATGCTCTCGCAAGAACGGCGCAATATCCGCATTTTGGTGGTAGACGACGAAGCACACATCCGCGAACTGTTGCGCCAGTCTCTCACCGAAGTGGGCTATCAGGTCATCCAGGCAGTTGACGGCGTAGATGCCCTGCGTCAGGCTCGCGAGACGCACCCCGACCTGATCATCCTCGACCTGATGCTGCCCGGCATCAGCGGATTTGACGTGATCAGCGCGCTGCGCAACGACCCCGACATTGCCACCATTCCGGTCATGATCCTGTCGGTGTTGACTGACCGCGAAAAGGGCTTTCGGCTGGGCGCCGATGCCTATTCCACCAAGCCGATCAATATGGACGAGATCATGTCCACCATCGAAAGACTGCTGGGCCGCCCCGGAACCGGCGAACAGGCCTCCCCAGACCGCCAGCGCGTCTTGATCATTGACCAAAACCAGGAGATGGTCGAGGCCATCGCCCAGGTCTTTGCCGAACGGCATTACGAGGTGATCAAGGCTTATAACAGCCAGGACGGACTCGACATGGCCGTGCGCGAACGGCCGCGCTTTATCATTCTCGGTGCCACCGTCTCTCGCCTGAACGATCACCAAATTCTGCACACCCTGAAATACACCCGCGAAACCCGCGAGTCCGACATTGTGCTCATGTCGGCGATGAGCTAAACCTACAAGGAGGCAACCCCGATGTCCATCCTGCTGCTGGGCATGTCGCCCCAAGACGTGTCGGCGGCGCACCTGGCCGAGATTGACCAGACGGCCCCCGACATGCGCCTGCTGATCACCCCGCACCGCGCCGACATGGAGGCCGTGCTGGACGACATTGAAATTGCCGCCGCCCGCTTTCCACACGACCTCTTGCCGCGCGCCCGTTCGCTGCGCTGGTTTCAGCAGTGGGGCGCCGGCGCCGACTGGCTGCTGCGCTACCCTCAAGTAGCCGATCAAGATTTTGTGCTGACCAACACCTCGGGACTGCACGCCATCCCCATCAGCGAACACATCATGGCTTTTTTACTGGCTCTGGCGCGCGGCCTGCCGCAGGCCATCCATGCGCAAGAGCGCGGCGAATGGCAGCGTGACGAGACACAGACCATTTTCGAGCTGTCCGGACGCATCATGCTGTTGATCGGTGTGGGCGCCATCGGCGAACGCACCGCCCAACTGGCGGCGGCGCTGGGCATGCGCGTGTGGGGCATCCGCGCCGACCCACGTCAGAGCGCGGCGGGCGTCGAGGCTATGTATGGGCGCGACCGCCTGCCCCAATTGCTGCCGCAAGCCGATTTTGTAGTACTGACCGTTCCGCTAACGACACAAACGCGGGGAATGATCGGCGAGGCCGAACTGCGCGCCATGAAAAAGACAGCCTACCTGGTCAACATCGGGCGCGGCGGTACGGTGCAAGAGGATGCCCTGATCCGGGCTTTGCAAGAAGGCTGGATCGCCGGGGCCGGGCTAGATGTGTTCGAGCAAGAGCCGCTGCCAGCCCACTCGCCGCTGTGGCAGATGGAGCAGGTGATCATCACCGCCCATTACGCCGGGCGAACGCCGCTTTATCAAGAGCGAGCTATGAGGATATTTTTGGACAATCTGCGGCGATATCGAAACGGAGAACCGCTGCAAAACGTGGTAGACAAAAGACTGGGGTATTGAGATTCACTCGGTATAGTATTCGGGCAAACTCTCGTAAATAGAGCAATAACTATGATAACGAGAAACAGCCACCTGCCCATCTTCAACGGCCTGGCGCACGACGCAGCCCGGCTCTTCCAGATGGGTGCAATCATTAAAGCGGCACTGCCCGGTCCGCTCCATCATTTCGGGAAAATGCAAGATCAACTCGTGGCGACGCACCTTGATCAACCCCAACTCGCGGATGCCCGGTGTGTCTACCACATAACCGTCCTCGTCCAGCGGCAGCAACGATACCTGTGTGGTAGTGTGCCTTCCCTGCCCGGAATACTCGCTCACGTCGGCCACCGCCAGCTCCAGGTCGGGTTGCACAGCCATCAACAGCGATGACTTGCCCGTCCCCGACATGCCCACCAGGGCTGTCTCGTGACCGATGAGCAACTGCCGCAATTCATCTACCCCCTGACCGGTCGCTGCACTGGTGTACAACACCGTGTATCCCAAATCTCGATAGATTTGCATCGTTTGCTCGCAATCGTCCCACACCTCGGGCTCATCGGCCATCATATCCACCTTGTTCAGGCAGATCAGCGGAATCATGTTGCCCTCGGCGGCCACGATCAAAGAGCGGTCAATCAACTCAAGCCAGATATTTGGTTCGACCCACGAAGAGACGATCAAGAGTTGATCCACGTTTGACACAATGATCTGGCTGCGGTCCGGGTTGAACACATCGGGGCGGGCTAGCACAGCCCGGCGCGGTCGCACCCGTTCGATCACCCCGCCGTTGCGCCCATCATCCGATACCCACACCCGGTCGCCCACCGCCACCACATTGGTATAGCCGGTCAACGACGCGCTCAACGACCCGCGCACCGCACACAGACGCACCTCATCGCCCATATCCACATCATACAGGCCAGTGCTGACCTGTATCACCACCCCTGCGCGGCAGCCCTCTGGCGCGGGATCATCGTCCATCGCGTTGATCAGGCTCAACTCGCGCTCCATCCGTGTCCAGGTCTGCACCCGATTTTCGCGCCGACCAGGCGGCAAAATTTTGCCCTGACGCGGCAGGCGCGATTCGAGTGCCTCGTAATCGCCCGACAGCGCATGAGACAGCCAGGCGCGGTCGCGCACGATTTTGGGCTTGCGATGGGCTTTGATCGGCTTGCGTTTGCTCAAGCCCGCCCCCTTGATCGGTCCAATTCCTGACGAATCGCCTGCCCCAGCGTGGCAATGGTATAGGGCTTGCGCACGAACGCTCCTGCGCCCAACTGCTGCGCCTGCCGCACCCGCTCGGTCTCGGAATATCCGCTGGCAATGACAGCCTTTTGGCCGGGGCGAATCTGAATGACCTGCCGGTAGGTCTCCAGACCGTCCATATCATCCTGCATGATCATATCCAGCAGCAAGAGGTCGAACGGCTGCCGACGCACCCACTCAAGCGCAGCCTGTCCGCTTTCGGCCACCTGAACGCGATAGCCCAGCAACGAAAGCAGCCGCAAAGCCAGCTCGCGCTGATCTTCCATATCGTCCAACACCAATATCGTTTCATCTCCCCGATAGTTATTTTGTGTCTTGCTGATCACCGGCGAATCATCATAACAAACCGGGAAATAGACCACAAACTCGCTGCCCACACCCACTTGCGAGTGAATATCAATGCGCCCCCCATGATCGTGAACCACGCCATGCACCACCGACAGCCCCAGCCCGCTGCCGCTGCGCCCCATTGTCTTTTTGGTGTAAAACGGCTCAAAAATTCGTTCCAGGTCGGCCGGGGCAATGCCTGTGCCGGTATCGCACACCCGCAACACCACATAATCGCCCACCTCGATGCGCTCATAGCCATCCAGAGGCTCTTCAACGGTCTGGCACAAGGTTGAAATGCTCAACACGCCGTGATAGGGCATCGCCTCGACCGCATTGGCCACCAGATTCATCACTACCTTGTTGAGGTGCGGCGATGAGCCGGCGATATGGAGCAGATCATCAGCCAGGTCGGTTCTGACGCTGACATGCGGATGAGCGGACATCAGTTCGATAAAAGAAGGTGAACGGAGATATTCCTGAATCACCTGGTTCAAATTGAGCGGGGCCAGACGATAAACGCCGCGCCGGGCCAGGGTGAGCAAATCTTGCACCATCGCCGCTGCTCGCTCGGCAGCCTGCTTGATCTGCTCCACATCCGGCCGCAGCGAGTTGTCGGTCGGCACACTTTGCAAAATCATGTCAGAATAGCCCACCAGCGGCCCCAGCGTGTTGTTGAGATCGTGCGCCACACCGCCGGCCAGCGTTCCCAGCGACTCGACGCGACGGGCCTGTTCCATTTTGAGTTGCGTCTCGCGGGCCATCTGCTCGGCGCGCTTGCTATCGGTGATGTCTTGGACGTTGACCAATGCGCCCACCACCTGCCCATCATGGGCGCGCAGCGGGGCAATGTGATAGCGCACCCAGGCTTGCCGCCCCCAGCCCGATGTAAAGGCCTTTTCACGGCTGATCAACTGATTGCTCTCCAGACACAGCCGCGCATCGCCCACCACTCCCGACTCGATCAGAGGTGGAAAACTCAACAAATGTGCAGAATCGGCCTCTTGAGCGGATGGAAAACCCAAAATGTCCAACATCTTGGCATTGACCTCGCTCACCTGCCCGGACATGTCAAAGGCCATCACGCCGGTAGGGGCATACTCTACCAGGCTGCGATACCGTTCCCGGCTCTGGCGCAGCGATTCGGCGGACTTTTCCACCTGCTGTCGCGACAGTTGCAGCGATTCCAATGTGCTGTTGATGGCGCAGGCCAGGTCGGTCAACTCATCCTGTCCACTCACCGGCACACGCAGCGACATGTCGGTGCTGTCGCCGATGCGCTGCACATTATTTTGCAGGTCGGTCAAACGCGCCAGAACGGTCTTTTCCATTGACCACCAGGCCACTGCGCCAAAAAGCAACCCCAACCCGATCAAGGCCAGCGACGCATAGATCAGCCCGGCGCGGCCCTGTTGATAAATCTCACGCTCCACCTCGCTTTGAAACACCAAGGCCGGCCGACCGGCTATGTCGGTTTGCAAGACATGCACCGCCGACGTGCGGCCATTCAGCGGATTGATCTGAATCGGCTGTTCAACAGAAAGAGAACGTAAAGCATCGGATATATTGTTTGATAATGGTTTATCCACACGATACATGGCAAAAGTCAGGCTGGTAGTCTGCTCCAACCGCTCAATGTCGGCCTCATCCAAATAGCTGGCAAAAATCAGCGTCCCGCGCGCCGGCCCTTGCTTTTCGCTGGTGAGAATGGGCTGCGCTGCAACCAGCAGCGGTCCATCTGACAGCAGTACGATCCCTTGAGCGCCGCCTGGGTCTGAGCGGACCAGAAACCCTCCGGGCTGCAAATAGCCCATCAAATCAGTCGGCACATCCATCGGGCGACCCGCTTGCAGGTCAAAAGCTTTACCCCACACCACCTGCCCCTGCGTGTTGAGGAACAGAATCAGGTTGAGTTGATAGTTCTTGAACGTCTCATTCACCAGGTTGGCGCGAATGTATTCCTCGTTGACATTCTCCACAAAAACATACGAATCATCCCAGGCCGCCCAATCTATAGCAGCCACGCCCAGATCGTCCAAAGATTCATCGATCTCGCTCAAAATATGGCCGGCCCGATGGCGGACATATTGATCGTCCAACACGGCCAGCCCACGCAGCAAGATCAACCACAAGATCAGATTCAAGCTGACAATCAAGACTGCAACGGACAACGCAGTCATCATCAGAGCTTGTTTGCGCAGCGACATTCCGGCTCCTTTTCCCCCAACATTCGACTTGCTGGGGAAATTGTAGCATGTAAACACAGATTGGGCAACTGAGCACATCCTGAAAGGTGCATTGGGCCGCCTGGTGTCCCTCAGTCTGCCGGGCCTCAGGCGGCCGCCAGTTCATTCACCAGCACATTCAGCCGTCGCAGCGTCGCCGCCCGCCCCAGACAGGCCAACGTCTCGAACAGCGGCGGGGTAGCCTCACGACCGCTCACGGCCACGCGCAGCGGCATCAACAGGTCGGCGCGCGACCATCCCAGATTCTCTATTTGAGCATCGAGCGCGCTTTCCAGATCGGCCGGCACCCAGTTGTCCAGATCGCTCAAAGCAGCGATAGAGAGATTAAAAGCAGCGCGCAGCACAACCAACGAGTGATGCCGGGCAAAACGATTGGTCTGAAGCAGCCGAATGCAATCCATCGGCGGCGGATCCTCAAAAAAGAAGCGCAGCAAGTCGGGCGCATCGGCCAGCGTTTTGAGCCGCTCTTGCTCCAGAGCCAACCACTGTGTCAGGCGCGCCCATCCGGCCCCATCCGATGACCGATCATCCAGTAAACCGGCCTCGATCAAATAGGGCGCAGCACGCCGCGCCAGCGTCTCGGCGTCCAGGCGGCGGATATGGCAGCCATTGAGCCACAACAGCCTGGTCCGGTCAAAAATGGCATTGGCCTGGCCGCATCGCTCCAACGAAAAGCAAGCCAGCAGATCATCCCAGGTGAAAAATTCCTGCTCATTGCCGGGATTCCAACCACTGAGGGCCAGATGGTTGATCATGGCTTCGGGCAAATAACCCATCTGGCGAAACTCGCCCACAAAGGTCGCCCCGGTACGCTTGCTGATCTTGGAACGGTCGGGGTTGAGCAGCAGGCTGAAATGTCCAAACGCCGGCGGCTCGGCGTCCAACGCAGCATACATTTCCAGTTGGAGAAATGTATTGTTGATATGCTCGGCGCCCCGTAAAACGTGCGAGATTTTCATCTCGATCTCGTCTACCACCGTGGCAAAACTGTAGGTCGGCTGTCCATCCGATTTGATGATCACCGGATCGCCCAGCAGCGCGCCGTCCTGCTCCAGATAGCCCTGCACCAGGTCGGCATAGCCGATGACCCTCGGCTCGATGGCAAAGCGCATCACCGAGGGCGTGCCGGCGCGCAAGCGTCGCCGCACCTCGCCGCACTCCAACAACCGACACCGGCCATCATACTTGAAGGGCACGCCGGCCTGTTGCGCCTGCTGCCGCTGCTGCTCCAACTCATCGGGGGTGCAAAAACAATGATACGCCCGACCTGCGTCCATCAACCTGCGGGCATAGGCCGCATACAGGTCGCGCCGCTGCGACTGACGATAGGGGCCATAAGGGCCGCCCACATCGGGGCCTTCGTCCCAATATAGCCCCAGCCAGCGCAGCCCTTCCAGCACCCCCTGCTCTGAAGCCAATGTAGAGCGGCGGGCATCAGTGTCATCGCTGCGCAAGATAAACGCGCCGCCGCGCTGCCGGGCAAAAAGCAGGTTGTACAGAGCATTGCGCGCCGTGCCCACATGACAGTTGCCGGTAGGGCTGGGCGCAATGCGCACGCGCACAGGTCTTTTCTCATCCATTTCCATATCCTTTCAAACAAAAAAGAGGGGCGGCGCCTGGTGCGCCGCCCCTCGAGTCAGAGCGATAGATGAGGTGACTTGCTCATCGGTCGCCGACGCCCAGAGAACGCCGCACGGCGCGAGACAACTGCTGCTGTTCGCGCTGCTGTTCAAACTGGGCTTGGGCCTGCCGATGGGCAATCACGGTCACAATATCCTTTTTCAGCCAATAATTTTGTGTGATTTTACTCCAATTGAGCAACCTGTCAAATATCCTCTTTGCCGGCGGCAGCCTGCATCAGCAAGAAAAAAGCCTGCCCTTCGGGGGCCGTTCCGGGATGATTAAACTCGGGAGCGCCGCACACACCCTGCACCAGCCCCTGCCGATCTACTCGCGACCGTGCGGCCTGTTGCATCTGCCTGGCCGCCGGCCGAAACGACTCGTCCAGCCAGCCTTCTCTCAAACCGCAAAAAATGGTATAGGCCAGCATTTGCGACAGGTTGACCTCGACAAACGTGGTCGAGTCGTCCACCACATTGTGAAACAGGCCGTCCGGGCGCATCCAGGCCAGACAGCCATCCAGCACATCACGCGCATAGCCGATCAGCCGCCTTTGACAATCGGCCATCTCTGGGGGCAAGGTGCGAATGACCCGCGCCAGGCCGGCGGCGGCCCAACCGTTGCCCACACCCCAAAAATCGCGGCGGGCAAAATCGTGGCGGTCTTCATCCCACATGTGCGCATAGAGCTTTTTGTCGGGATGCCACAGTCGTTGTCGAAACCCCTCAATCTGCCGGATCGCTTCATCGGCGCAGCCCACCACGGCCAAAAACGGCGGCGACATGTACATGGCATCAATCCACACCTGGCGGCCCAGGTGAAAGATGATGCCATCGTCGGTCTTGGGCGCGCGATACAGCAGATAATCCCTCATTCGGTGCGCCGCCCGGAGGAGCGATTCGTCGCCGGTCAGGCGAGCAGCGTGCAACAGGGCCTCGCCGTTCGATGCCGGATCGTTAAAGGCCTCATCGGGCCGCATCAGGGCCAGCCGACCATCCGCATGCTGGCGGTTGACGGCCTCGTAGGCCATCAAAATCACCAGGTCATCGTCGCCCAGCTCTAAAAAGGCCTGGGCGGCCGTGCCTTGCTCCCACGAGTTTCGCTGCATCGCCAGCAAAGCTGTCTTGACCTGCTCAATCAACACATCGCTCATCATTTCTCCTCCAATAAATCGGCATACTGCCGCAGTGCGCCCAGCGCAGCATGGCGAACGCGAGCGATCAATTCTGGCGGCTCGATGGCGCGCGCCTGATCGCCCAGGCTTAACACCCAACCCACCGTCCAATCCAGGCTGGCCACGCCAAATCGCACAGTGATCGAGCCGTCGGCATGCTCCTCAATGTCCATCCAATGCCCCTGATGCTCACGCACCTGGGCGGCAATCTGCTCGCTGAGGTGGACATAGACGCGATAGGTCGGCTCAAAATGCATCGTCCGCTCCATATACTGGCGCACGTCAAAATCGCGCGGTTTGGCAAAGCACTCTTTGATCGCCATCGCCTGGTGGATGCGATCAATGCGAAAGGTGCGCAAATCTTGCCGCAAGTGACAAAACCCCACCAGATACCACAGCCCCCATTGCAAGGTCAGGGCATATGGCTCGACAATCCGCTCGGTCTTTTCCAACTCGAAACTGTGATACACCAGGCTGACACAGCGACGGTTGGCAATGCACTCGCGCAGGGTATGGATGGTGGCCTGCCAGGGCCGATAATCGCGGGCGGTCATGGCCGAAACCACCAGATTCTGCTGGACCTCTGCCACCTCTTGCCGCAGGTCATCAGGCAAGACATTGTCCAGCTTGGCCGTGACCGATGTGACCGCGTCTTTGTAAGTCTGCCCCCATATCTGGCCGACCAGGTTGGCGCCCATATACAGCACGGTGGCTTCTTCGGCGGTAAAGATCAGCGGCGGCAGTTTATAGCCGCGCACCAGGGCAAAACCGCCATAAGGCCCGCGCTCCGAATACAGGGGAATGCCCATCTCTTCCAGCATGGCCATGTAGCGATGCACTGTGCGCTCAGAGACGTTCAACTCTTGGGCCAGGTCGGCAGCCTTCCAACTGGCGCGCGATTGCAGCAGCAAAATCAACGAAATCAGACGGGTTGCCACATTGCTCATCGGTAAAAACTCCGTTTCTGTATAGCCGCTATTATACCACAGATTCAATTGACGCCATCGCCCTATCTGTGGTAAACTGACAGCATGTCTATTCAAGGCATTGTTTTGGCGGCCGGGCTGTCCAGCCGCAGCCCACAATACAAAATGACCCTGCCATTGGGCGACAAAACCGTCATCCAGCACAGCGTAGAGGGCATGCTGGCCTGGACGGAGCGGGTCGTCGTCGTCACCGGCTGGAACCGCGTCTTGATCGAGGAAATTTTGGCCCCTTATCGAAAGATCGAGTGCGTGTTCAATCCGCGCTTTGCCGAGGGTATGTTCAGTTCGGTGTGCGTTGGCGTGAACAGCATCGGCGGAGACCGCTTTTTTCTCCTGCCCGGCGACTGCCCGCTGATTGCCCCAACGGTATATGCAGCGCTATTGGCGACACAGAGCCGGGTGATCGTCCCCACACATCGGAGCCGGCCGGGACACCCGGTTCTGTTTGATCGCGCCTGCATCGCCGACATTCTATCCTTGCCCGCCCAGATCACCCTGCGCGATTATGTGCTGAGCCAGGAGCGGGTATGGGTGGAGGTAGATGATCCGGGCATTTTGATGGATATAGACACTCTTCAAGATTACGAGGCGATCAAAAAACAATTGGAGGTGGAACGATGAAACGAGGTCTGGTGTGTCTGTTGATTTGCATTCTTTTGGTGCAGCCCTGGCCAGTGTTGCCGCCGGCGCAGGCCGCCTCGGCCGACCTTTGGTGGAATGAGGCCTGGCCTTATCGCCTGCCGGTCACAGTGAACGGCAGCGGCGTAGCCCAGGCCGCTCTCAATTTTAGCACCCTGTTGAACGCACTGGGGCTCAACCAGGGCCGGCTGGACATGCGCTCGATCCGGGTGGTGCCCTATCAGGGCGTCAACCCCGGCAGCCCGGTCGCGCACGCCGAAACCTACAGCGTCTTGCTCAATGACGCCGAAGCGACCACCGGCTGGAGCCTGAACAGTGTCAACACTAATGGCGGCAGCCTGTCTACCGATGCGGTGCGGTTCTCGCAGGGCAGCCGTTCGGTCAAGGCAGTGATCGAAAACCGCGCCAAAGGTTACGGCTATCCCGGAGTCGAATTTCACCCCTCCAGCATCACCAACTGGAGCGCGTATGAAACGCTGCTTTACGACGTGTGGCCGGAGGTCAACGCCAGCGCGCTGGATCAGGCCCCCGACCTGTACTGGTTCAAAGTGTACAACGCCTGCGGCGGCAGCGCGGTCACGCAGGGCGGCCCGCCCCTGGCCCTGGACCGTTGGAATCCGGTCAGTGTGTCGCTCAACCCACTGGACAAATGCTGGTCGACCAACGGCCTGAACCTGTCCAGCATCACCCGCCTGGAATTTCATACCCGCGACAATGTGGATGGCGACACACAGGGGCCCAACGGTTGGTGGGACGACGGTGATGTGTTGACCTTGTGGTTTGACAACCTGCGCCTGGTAGATCAAGACAACGGCACGATCAAATGGACTGCCGATGGCAGTACGACGAAATTTTACATCTATTTTGATGTGCTGACCCACGAAGGCCATCCCCAGCCTGCCCTGGCCAGTCTGGGGACGGCTACGCTCACGGCGACAGCCGGCAGCCCCGAAGCCGGCGGCTATTATCATCAGATCAGCGGAGCCAGCACCGGCAGCCTGTCTGTGTGGGCCGCGCCGACCATCGAAAAAATCCAGCAAAATATGGCCGCGCCGGTATCCAGCCAGCCTTTGCGCATCTATGCGGCGCGCGGCGAGTTTGAGCCGTTCCAGATCGTGGTGCGCTCGCCCACGGCGCAAAATCTGCCGGTCAGTGTGAGCAACTTTGCCCAGGGCAGCAATGTGATCGGAGGTATCACCATCCACCGTGTGGATTATGTCAACATTACCACAGCCGGCGATCAGTTTGACCGTTTTGGGCCATGGCCCGACCCCCTGTGGCCGCTGAACAACGGTGAAACGGTTGGTTTTGCAGCCAGCCAGAATCAGCCGCTGTGGTTCACCGTGCAGGTGCCGTGGGATGCCGCACCGGGGGTTTATCAGGCCATCGTCACCATCGGCAGTGCGTCCATCCCGGTCGAATTACAGGTGTGGAATTTTGCCCTGCCCCGCGAAATCCACCTGATGTCGGAATGGGGCTTTGATTGGAGCCGCCTGGTAGAGACGGTGTACCGCGGCACCGCCGGCGACTGGACCTGCTATTGGAACGTGGTAGATGCGTTCAAACAAGATTTTATCAATCACCGCCTCATCCCCAAGGGCGTGGGCTGGCCGGCCGGCATCCATTCGGGCTGGTTCGACTGCAATAGCAATACGCTGGACGTAGGAACAACCAGCAATCCCTGGTATTTTACGTATCAAGGTGACAAGTATGTGCTGGCAAAATATGGCTTTAACGGCGGCTATGGCTTTCCGGCCTTTTTAGCCTTTGGCCCGGCCTCCAACTGGCCGCCCGACAGCCGCCCCAGTTCGTTTTGCAGCCTCTCGCGCGACAGCGACCCGCCCGGCAACAGCGCGTACAATGCCAAGTGGCAAACCTACCTCGGCACGCTAGACAGCTTTATCGCCGATCCTGCCCACGACTATACGCAAAAGGCCTATGCGCACATTGTCAACGAGCCGCAAACGTGGAGTGACTATGACATCGTGGCCTATCTGGCGCGCATGTACAAAACGGCGGCGCCACACTTGCGCCTGATGGTATCCGAGCAGGTCGAGGCACGCATCTATAACAACCTCACCTATGGCACGGCCAAAATTGACATCTGGATGCCCACGATCAGCAATTACGAACCGGTCAAGAGCCAGGATCGCCAAAAAAACCATAACGAAGAGGTTTGGTGGTATTATTTGTACGGAGATAACCCGCCTCTGCCCAACCCCATTTTGATGAGCCATCCTGGCATTGAGGCGCGCATCACCCCCTGGCTGGCCTGGGCCGAGCGGGTAGACGGCCTGCTGCATTACAGCACCACCGACTGGTCGCCCAACCCCTGGACCACACCCAATGTCACCGGTCAGGACAACGGCGATGGCTTTTTCTTTTATCCGCCTCGCAAAGACAACAGCAACCTGCCCTCTTGCGGGGCCAACGGCAACCGCCTGGTGCCTTCGATCCGCTGGGAAAATCTGCGTGATGGGATGGAAGATTACGAATATCTATGGCTGCTCAATGGCGGCGATCCACAGATCGGCGTGCGCGGCACGGCCGATGCGCTGATCGAATCGTTGGTGGCCTCGCGCACGCTGTTCAGCCGCGTGCCCACCGACCTGACCGCCACCCGTGCCGCCATCGCCGCCCACCTGTCGGGGCCGCAGGCCGCCAAAACGGTGGATCGTTCGACCATAGCACAAGGGCAAACCTTGCACTATTCGCTAACCTATTATGCCGGCGACACGGCGCATACCGTCACCATCACCGATGAGGTGCCCGCCCTCACCACCGTGCTGGGGGCAGCGGGCAGCAAATCGCCGGCCCCGTTGATCAGCGGGCAGTGGATCAGTTGGACGGTCGGTGTGGCCGCCCAAGAAACCATCACCCTGACCATCACCGCCCGCGCCGATAGTCTGGGCTATGCCGTCAACAAGGCCCAATTCATCGGGCCGCAAAACCTGTCTGCCGACGCGAGAGTGCTGGTTTATTGTTGTCAGATTTTTCTGCCGCTTGCCAGCAAGACAGCCCACTAACAAGGTCTCTCTATCCAGGATCATCGTATGTACCTGCTCTGGGATTTTGATGGCACATTGGCCTATCGCGCTGCGGGTGGATGGACCGATACATTGCTATCCATCTTGAAACAATATATGCCTGATTGCGCTGTCACCGCCGAACAAATCCGTCCCTGGACTCGGAACGGTTTTTTTTGGCATACGCCTGAATGTCCTCACCCCCACATTGTCACAGCGGCAGCGTGGTGGGATACGCTGGATGGGCAGTGGATACAGGCGTTTGAGACAATGGGCATAGCCACCGATATGGCACATGATCTGGCGCGACAGGTACGCCTGGTATACCCCGACCCGGTGTATTGGCAGCTCTATGATGACACACGAACTACTCTGGACGAGTTAAACACCTGCGGGTGGCGACACATTCTGTTGACCAATCATGTACCCGAGCTGCCAACGATCCTGACGCATCTTGGATTAAGCCAACAGATCGCTCTGGTGTTCAATTCGGCTCAAACCGGTTATGAAAAACCCCATTCACAGGCTTTTCGCCAGATTTTGGATGCACTACCACATTCATCTAGAGTGTGCATGATCGGTGATAGCTGGCAGGCCGATATATGCGGCGCGCAGGCAGTAGGTCTGCCGGCTATCCTGGTGCGCAAACCGCACCCTCAGGCGCGGTATTTTTGCCCCGATCTGAAATCACTGGGGCAGATACTCGAATCCGTATAAATCAAGTATGCTCGACATTCTTTTCATCGAGTTGTGAGCAGAATCACTGCTGTTTCTCTAGACAAGGAGTCTCTCTTGAACACATTGCTTTATCGCCCCGACGCCGACGCCGTGCGCGACTGGCTGACAGCCTGGTGGAACGGCCAGGATATGGGCCGCCCGGCTTTGCAGATCACCTTGCCGCGCCACGAACCATGGGAAGACATCCCGGCACTGCCCGAACCGCCCGGCTGGGTGACGCACTATTCGGTCAGCAACTATGATTACCGCATCAACCTGGCCGCCCGCGCCTGCACGCACACCCTGTATCTGGGCGAATCGCTACCGGCCGTCTCGCCCGACCTGGGGCCGAACTGCCTGGCCCTGTATCTGGGCTGCACCGGCGTTGACCAGCCCGGCACGGTGTGGTTCGAGCCGTGCATCGAGCAGCCCGAAACGGCGCACTTTGAATTTGACCCGGCCAATTTCTACTGGCAGTTTACCCTGCGCCTGGCCCGCGATCAGCTCCGCATCGGGCAAGGGCGATTCCTCACCTCGTTCCCCGATCTGATCGAAGGGCTGGACACACTGGCGGCTATGCGCGGCACCGAAGCTCTGCTGTTCGACCTGATCGAACAGCCAGAATGGGTGCACAACGCGCTCGGTCAAATTACCGACCTTTACTTTGAGTATTACCACATTCTGTACGATCTGATCAAGGACGAACGCGGCGGCAGCTATTTCTGGGCCTGGGCGCCGGGGCGATTGTCCAAATTTCAGTGCGATTTTTCGGCCATGATTTCGCCGGCCATGTTTGGCGAATACATGCTGCCGGTGCTGCACCGCATGACCGAACAGGTAGATTATTGCCTGTATCACTGGGACGGGCCGGGGGCCATCCCTCATCACGACCATCTGCTGTCGCTGCCGCACCTGAACATGATCCAATGGACGCCAGGCGCAGGGACGGTCTCGTGCGCCGACCGACAGTGGTGGCCGTTGTATCACAAGACGGTCGAGGCCGGCAAAAAGCTCATGATCGGAGTGGAGCATGTGGAGGGGGTACGGGCTTTGCGAAAGGAATTTGGGAGCAAACTAAACCAGTTTATGATCAATATCCACGTGGAGACAATGGAGCAGGCGCAAGCACTGCTACACATCTGAAATCAAAGGAGAATTCAAAATGGAATATCGCGTATTGGGGCGCACCGGCGTGCGCGTATCCAGCCTGTGCTTTGGCACCATGTCCTTTGGCGGCGACGCCGATGCCGAGACCTCGGCGGCCATGTTTCACCGCTGCCGTGAGGCCGGCGTCAACTTTTTCGACACGGCCAATGTCTATTCGGGGGGACGTTCGGAGGAAATTTTGGGCGACCTGATTGCCAACTGTCGTGACGACCTGGTGATCTCGTCCAAATTCTCATTCCCCATGAGCAAGGACATCAACGGACGCGGCGCATCTCGCCGACACATCATGCAGTGCATCGAGGGCAGCCTCAAAAGGCTACGCACCGACCGGCTGGACATATATTTTGTGCATAGCCTGGATGCTTTGACACCCATCGAAGAAACATTGCGCGCATTGGACGATCTGGTGCATCAAGGCAAAATCCTATACCCGGCGGCGAGCAACTGGGCCGCCTGGCAGATTGCCAAGGCATTGGGCATTTCGGCCAAAGAGGGGTTGGCGCGTTTTGAGTGCATCCAGCCTATGTACAACCTGGTCAAGCGGCAAGCCGAAGTCGAAATTCTGCCTTTGGCACAGAGCGAGCAGATCGGGGTGATCTGCTACAGCCCGCTGGGCGGCGGCCTGCTCAGTGGCAAATACAGCACCGCCCTCAAGCCAGAAGATGGGCGGCTCAGCACCAGCCCCATGTACACCAAACGCTACGGCCTGCCGATTTATTACGAAATCGCCGAGCGGTTCACCGCCTATGCCCGCGAGCGCAACCTGCCCCCGGCCACCCTGGGCGTGGCCTGGGTTATGTCGCACCCGGCCGTCACCGCACCGATCATCGGGGCGCGCAACGTGGCCCAACTCGAGGCCTCGCTGGCCGCTGCCGATGTGCCAATGACGCCGGAATGGCGCGCCGAAATTTCGGCCCTCTCGGTCGAGCCACCGCCGGCCACCGACCGCCTGGAAGAGCAGAGCGGCTATGTCTATCGCGGCGCGCTGAACAAATAAAATGCCACGCGTAGGGGCAGGTCTTGCACCT
>CAYVBK010000010.1:0-65222 GCA_964449465.1 uncultured Anaerolineae bacterium | reverse complement strand
GCCCTTTGCTTGCACCTGCCCTTTGCTTGCACCTGCCCTTTGCTTGCACCTGCCCTTTGCTTGCACCTGCCCCTACTGGACGATCTGGGCGGCGTCTGCTTTTTTGAACACCTGCTCCAGCCAGGTCTGCAATTTGGCCGGCGCGCGGCCCTCATACACCAAAGCATAGTGCGGATACCCCGACCGGCTGTGAACAGCCGCGATCATGTAACGCACACAGTCCGGGCAGGCCTCGGTGGGCGTTTCGGGCAAATCATAAAAGCCCGATTGCTCAAAACCGCGCAGCAGCTTGTTCATATTGTCTTCGTTGTAACCGACCGACTTTTTCAGGCTATTCTTAAAGTCATTTACCAGTAATTTGCGATTATCATAGATCAAAACCTGATAATCCGGCTGCCCGCCGTTGTCCAGGCGATGGATGGCGATCAGCGCGTGCGCCGGCAAAACGGTATAACTTTCCTTGCGCGATTCCCAAACGATCTCTTGCGGCACGATATAGGGCATGCGCATGGTCTGTGTGACCAGAATTTTGACTGTACCGGTGACGCGCAAAACCCGCCAGATGTCTTGAGAGGTCACGGCAAAAGGCAATTTGTCGCTGCCGGCCACATAGATGGCCGCCGAAGCGTCCTTGATCACCCAATCTTTATACGCGCCGGTAGGCGGCACCCCGGCCACCTCGTCCAGCGCGTCCAGGCCGCGAAAATAACCGGTGATGGTCACAGTTTGATTTTCAAGCTGGGCTGCGTCTCGAAAAATATCTTTGACCACGCTGCTGAGTTGATCGGACGGCGACGGAGTGGGCGCCGCACAGGCCGCGCTCAGAGCCAACAGCAGCCCGATAACAAGAATCGCAGATTTCAAACGATGCATGCTCCATTCCTCCTATTCCATATTCAGCGCGGCCAAAATGTCGTTCAGCCGCTCCAGGTGAGCCATCGTCATCGGGTGGGCGGGCAAAAACGGACAGGGCGCGGTCTCTTGAATAGATGTGTCGAACGTGCCGATGCGCCGGGCCAAGGCGATGATCTCTGGCTTGTCATAGGCAATCAGCGGGCGCAGCACCGGCAACGTGGCCCCGGTCGAGACCGCCGCGAGATTGTGCAAGGTCTGGCTGGCCACCTGCCCCAAGCTGTCGCCCATCACCAACGCCTGGACGCGATAGGTCGAGGCCAATCGGCAGGCCTCGCCGACCATCGTCCGCTTGCACAAGACGCATGTCCACCGCTCTTCGCCCAATTGATACAGCCGCTCCACAATCGGCGCCATCAGTTGGCGATGATCCACCCACACCGGCTTGATCTCCCAGCCATGCGCCCAGCGGCTCAACGTGCGGCAGTGCGCCAGAACCTTGTCCTTTTCTGTCTCGCTTTGCACAAAATGCAGCGGAATGACCCCGCAGCCGCGTCGCATCATCAGCCAGGCCGCCGCCGGTGAATCAATGCCGCCTGAAAGCAGAGCAAACACCCGCCCCTGCGTATTGAGCGGCATACCGCCCGGCCCGTCCACCACCTGACCGTACACCAACGTTCCTTCTTCGCGCACCTCGATGCCGATGGTCAGATCGGCAACCCCCGACAGGTCTACTCGCGCCCCGGTGGCCTCGTAAACCGCGCCGCCTACCTCTTGATTGATCTGCGGCGACTGGAGCGGAAAGGTCTTGTCGGCGCGACGGGCGCGCACGCAAAATGTGGCCGGCGGACGCAAATCGGCCTGGCGGGCCAGGGCCAATGCCTGCTCGCGCATCGCCTCCAGGTCAGAAGCCACCCGGCTGGCCGGGCTGAGCGAGGCAACGCCAAAAACAGTCTGCAAGACATCCAACGCCGCCGACATATCGGCATCGTCCACCTCGACGATTAACCGCTGGCCTTCGCTCCACACCTGCCGAACCTCTATATCGTGACTGCAGGCCCGGCGCAGGGCCGCCCGCACATTGCGGCGCAGTTGTTTGACAAACAGGGCGCGGTTTTTGCCCTTGATACCGATCTCGCCCACATAGCGAACCAGGATCGTTCCCATTTTGGCCTCCCCAAATCAAAAACCCGTTCTGCAAGAAACGGGTTTTTGATGTTTATACTCTGGATTGATGGGTTTGTCAAAACGCTCAGGCTGCCGCTTGAGCGCGCTTTTGAGCGGCATTTTCCCACACCACCAGCAACGGCACGGCGATGCAAATCGAAGAATAGGTGCCGCTGACCATGCCTACCAGCCAGGTGGCGATAAACTTTTCCAGCGACGCCCCGCCAAACAGCAAGATGGCGGTCATGACAAACATAGCGTTAAGCTGTGTGGTCAACGAACGCTGAATGACTTCCAAAATGCTGCGATTGACCAGTGTGTCAAACGGCTCGCGGCGTTTGCGCGAGTTTTCGCGGATGCGGTCAAACACAACGATGGTATCCTGCACCGAAAAGCCCACCACCGTCAGGATGGCCGTCAAAAAGAGGGCATCCACTTCCCAGCCGCGCACCAGCCCCATAACAGCAAAAAAGCCGGTGGCAATCAGCAGATTGTGCAACATGCCAGCGATGGCGCTGGCGCCATAACGAAAAGCGTGCGGCACGCGGCGAAACGAATACCAGATGAACAGCAAGACAATGGACGAAGCCACGATGACCGCCACCGCCGCCGCCCGCGTCACCTCGCCGCCCACCGACGGCGCCACCGTATCATAGCGGGTGCTTTCGCGATCCAGCGGTGCCACCTGCTCGTCCATCTCGTCCAGCAACAATTGCACCTCATCGGGGTCTACAAACGCCGTGCGAATCTGCCATACATTGTCGGCCGGGTCGCCCAACTGCTGGATCATGGCATCCAGGTCTCGCTGACGAAACACCTGTCGGATAGCATCTTCTTCGGCGGTTTGGGTGAAATGCACCACAAAGCGGCTGCCACCGGTAAAATCTACCCCGATGCGCAAAGGCGAGCCGAATTGGATGAACGAAAAGATCATGGCCCCAATGCCGGCCAGGATCAAGAGGCCGGATAGAATAAAGAACCACTTGCGTTTCCCTACAATGTCAAACATTTCCTTCTCCTAAATACCCAAGAGCCATTTCTTTTCGGCGACGGCTTGCTCGTTGGTTTCAAACACCGCGCTCATCAGCGTGCGGGTGACGGTGATGGCCGTGAACAGGTTGAGCAGCGTACCGATGGCGAGGGTGATGGCAAAGCCCTTGACGATGCTGGCTCCAAAATTGCTGCCAAAGAGATAGAGGATCACACAGATGATCAGAGTAGAGACCTGCGAGTCCCAAATGGAGGTCCAGGCGCGGTCAAAGCCCGAATTGAGGGCAGCTATCAGGGGGCGGCCGGCGCGCATCTCTTCTTTGATCCGCTCAAAAATCAAAATGTTGGCATCTACGGCCATGCCGGACGAGAGCAAGAAACCGGCAATGCCGGGCAGGGTCAGGGTGACGGCCTGAAAGTTGAGCAGCACGGCAATCACAAACAGGGCAATACTCATTCCCAACAGCCAGTGTTCCCGCCGCTCGATCAGGTAAATGACCAGCAGAGCGATGGACAGGATGATCATGAACGCGCTGCCCATTTTGAACACCGACAGGTTCAAAAGGCCATAGACGATCAACGACAGGTCGGCCAGCAGGCCAGGCAAACGATAGTAGACCAGCATAAACAGCAAAACCGCGCCCAGCCCGACAACGCCGGCCTTGATGCTCTGGTCTACCGACTGCCGCCCCAGCGACGGGCCGATCTTTTGATTGCTTTCGACGCGCAAGGGGATGGGCAGAGAACCATAGCGGAGTTGTATGGCCAGGGCTTCGGCTGAATCGCGAGTAAAATCGCCGGTGATGCTGCCAGAGCCGTCGGGGATGCGGGTTTCGATGCGCGGACACGAGATCACCACCTTGTCCAGCACGATAGCCAAAAATTTGCCGGTATTGGCCCCGGTATAATCGGCAAAGAACTTGGCCCATTCGGGTTGCAGCTCAAAGCCGATCTGATAAGTCATATAGCCTTTCGAGCTATCGCCCTGTTGCCAGGCATTCTTCAGCGCACTGCCGGTCATCACCGTGCGATAGATGGTCTGGCCGTTGGTGATCACCGGCGTGCCGGACAATTCCTGGCTCAAAGGCTGCCCTGGCACATAATCGGTCTGCACCACCGTGCCGGGTTCGATGAATGTGCTACCGGCGTCAATAAACTCCATCAAACCGGTCTGACGGATGGTGGCCAGAGCCTGTTCTTCATTGTCTACGCCTGGCAACTCGACAATGATGCGCTGCGTGCCTTGAAGCTGCACCAGCGGCTCGGCAATGCCCAGGCCGTTGACGCGGTTTTCAATGATCCGCCGTGCTGTTTCCATTGCGTCGGCTTTGACCTCGCTGCCGGCGGGCAGATCGGCTTGCAGCAAGACCTGGATACCGCCTTGCAGATCCAACCCTTGAACGATACGAATATCACGGTCATAGTTGATCCCCCACATGTGGATGTGAATGCCTGGGTTGCCGGGCAAAGCGATCCAGATGGTGGCGGCCGTGATAACGAGAATGACTATCAGGACCACAAGTGTGCGTTGTTTCATGGCAAAATCTTTTTCCTCCCTTTGAGTTAGACACCGCAATGCGCCATCAAGGTGCGATGGCGCAAACGTGTTGATTATATGCGAATGAGGGGGTTCTGTCAACCCCAGTTTTGCAAAAGTCCGGTTTTGATGTACTATAGACGGCAAGACATCATTGAGGAGGCTTGATCTGTGAATCCATTATCTCGTGCGTGGAAGCGGTGGAGCGACCGGCTGACCGTCCGCCTGGGGTGGAGCGAATTTGCCCCGCCGGCGGTGCTGCGCAATTTGCGTTGGTTCTGGTTTGATGGCGTGTTTAGCCAGGCCAGCGAGGCCATTGTCAATGCTTATTTATCGTTGTTCATCCTGGCTTTGGGGGCCAGCCGCGTCCAGATCGGCCTGCTGAATGCCGTATCCAACCTGAGTGCGGCTCTGGTGATGCTGCCCGGCGCCGCGCTGGTGGATCGCTGGAGCCATCGGCGCGAGGTTCGCAAAGAGTTGTGCGTGTGGAGCGGCGGCGGGTTAGCGCGGCTGATCTTGCTGCTGTTGGCCCTGACGCCGCTGCTCAGTTCCGGCGCGGCGACCATCTATGTGATCATTGCTCTGGTGGTGCTGCGCGTAGCTCTGACCAACCTGACCGTGCCGGCGTGGGTTTCGCTCACCGCCGACCTGGTGCCGCTGCCGATTCGCGGCCGCTATTTCGGGTTTCGCAACATGGCCATGGGACTGGCTGGCATGCTCACGGCCTTTTTGATGGGGCAGTTGATCAACCGACTGGGCAGTCCGTTGGGCTATCAGTGGGCGATGGGACTGGCTTTTGCCATCGGTATGGCCTCGACATGGAGTTTTGCGCGCATCCACGAGCCACCTTCTCAAACAGCCGCCCGGCCTTCTGCCGGCTCGCTGTGGTCGGTGTTGCGAGAACTGCGCTCGCAGCCGCAGTTTATCAAATGGTGCGCCATTGATGCGCTGTGGAATTTTTCGCTCAATGTGGCCGGGCCGTTCTTTGGAGTATACCTGGTGGAGCAGTTGGGGGCCACAGCGGGGTTTGTGGGGGTTCTGACAGTGATCAATGTGATGGCCTCGATGCCCGGTCAGCGATGGTTTGGGACGCTGGCCGACCGATGGGGACCTCGCCGGGTGCAAATGCTGGTCAGTCTGCTGATCCCGTTGGTGCCTTTGGGATGGTCGCTGGCACGGCAGCCCTGGCAGGTCATTCCGGCCGAAATAGCCAGCGGATTCTTGTGGGCCGGTTACAGTGTCGCCAGCTTTAACCTGCTGCTGCTCATGATGCCCGAACGCCGCCGGGCGCACTATACTGCGCTTTACCAGATTGTGGTGATGGCCGCCCTGGCCGCCGGAGCAGCCATCGGCGGCCTGATCGCCACATGGTGGGGCTATCGGACCATCCTGGTCATATCGGGTGTAGGGCGATTGACGGCCGCGCTGCTGTTTGCCCTGTTTGTGCGCCTGCCCGCCGCCCCTGGCAAAGGTTCTGTGGCCCCAGATCCTCCAGCCCAAGATTCTACAAACAGAGATTCTATAGCCCAAGATTCTATAGCCCAACCTTTGCCAGAGTGATGGTGCTACAAAAAGCCAAACTCGATCCGGCAGCCGGCACCGCTCTCGTTAAACCACTCGATCTGGCCGCCCAACTGTCGCACCAGCGTGTCAACCAAAAACAGGCCCAACGAATTGGGGTCGGGAAAGCGAAAATCGGCCGGCAGGCCGCGACCATTGTCGCGCACGGTCAGAGCGCAGCGACGAGCGGGCAGCGCCTCAACCCGCACCGTGATACAGGCGTCTGGCCACGCTGCCCCTGACCCGGTAGGAAAAGCGTGTTTGAACGCATTCGAGATCAACTCGTGGATTAACAAGCCACATGGGATGGCTTGCTTGATGTCCAGAGCCATGCTTTGCGCTTGAACGTCCAGGCGAATGTGCTGCGATTGCATCTCGAAAGCATTCAGCAAATCCATCGCCAGGTCGTTAATGTACAAAGCCAGGTCAATTTGCGACAGCTCGGCAGAGCGATACAGTTGTTCATGGATCAGAGCCATCGAATAGATGCGCTGTTGACAGTCGCTCAAAGCCGCTGTCACCGATGGCTCTTGTGAGAACTGGATCTGAAAATCGAGCAGGCTGACCACCACCTGCAAGTTGTTCTTGACGCGATGATGAATCTCTTGCATCAATACCTGGTTTTCTTGCAGCGAGGCGCGCAGACGTTCCTGCTCATTTTGCAATGATTCAAGGATCTGGCTGTTGCGCAAGGCGATGGCCGCCAGTTCGCTAAAAGCCGAAGCGAGTTGGGCATCTTGGTCCGTAAACTCGCCCGGCTTGTTGGCCAGCCCCAACAACCCCACCGACTGCCCGTCCAACATCAACGGGGCGAACAGCACATTGTCCAGGCGCACATGACCAAAAGGCATCAAAGACACCCACTGGCTTTGCATAAATCCATTGTCAAAGACGGGCTGACCGGTGCAATAGGCCTGCTCGCGCAGGCCGCGAATCGGCATGGGTAGAGCAGTGTCTACGGTACAATCCAGACCGCCGGCATCGAGAAACAGCAAATGATTTTCCGACCGATCCTCGTTGATCAGAGCCACATAGCCGCTTTGCGCGCCGATAATGTCCTTGCACGCATCAAAGATGGTCCGGGCTGCATCCGCAAAATTACGATATTCCAACACCGCCCGCGCTCCCCGCAGCATAGCCAGCACCTGACTCTCGTGCCGATGTGCGCTCTCCAAAGCCTGGCGCAGCGATTCCTCGGCCTGGCGGCGCAGGGTGGTATCACGCAGCGAAATCAAAAAGCAGGGTATCAGGCCGCGTTCGACATCTTGCCACGTCGTATCGCTCACGCGCATTTCCACCGTCAGCGGGACCTCGTTGCTGCCCACCAGATCGATCTCGACCATCTCGCCGCTCAGCACCGGATAACCAAATGTCTGCCCCACCAGATGATCGGCCGGGCAACTTAGAAACGAGGCCGCGATAGGATTGGCGAATCGCACGATCCCTTGCCGGTCTATGATCAAAATGCCATCGGCATTGCGCTGAACAATGCTCTGAAAACGCGCCTCGCTCTCGCGCAGCCGCCGTTCAGTCTCACACAATCGCTCTCGGATCTGTATCACATCATCCATCTCTTCCACCCACTATATCATCCAACCCTCTGATGTGGCCTATGATCACTTGAACATGTCGCCCAGCCGCTCCAGATCGGCCGACTGCGGCTCCATGTACACCAGGTTGCCCGAAAGGATGCCGGCTAGGTTGCGAAACGGCCGCCCCACATGCATGCCATTGTCGTCAATGGTAAATTCACGAATGTCCTTGTCATGCATCGAGCCGCGCATTTTCAGCACGGTAATGCCGCGGCGCATTTCACCGTACAATTCCACATAGCGCAGCAAAATGATCGAGTCGGTGATGGTCGAAATGTGCGTTTCGGTCACCGACGCCCCGCCCATCAAAGTAGGCGTGGTGGCCGTGAACAAGCCGGCAATTTCTTGATGCTTGATGAACGAGGTCAGGCCGATGACAAACTCGCGAAAGCCCTTGACCGTCGAGATGCGCTCCAAAGCCGAAAGGCTGTCTACGGCCACCCGATTGGGCTTGAATTGATCGATCACGCTTTTGAGGTTGATCAGGTGATCTTCCATGCCGGCCACTTCGGGATATTCGCACACCACTTTGAGCTGCCCATCCCGCTCCATCCGCTCAAAATCGCGCCCCCAGCCGATGGCGTTGCGGAACAATTGCTCGCGGCTCTCTTCAAAGGCAAAGAGCAGGCAGCGCTCGCCGCTGTCTACGCCACCGGCAATAAACTCGGTGGTCAGCAGCGTCTTGCCGGTGCCCGTCGCCCCCGACACCAGCACAATCGAGTCGCGAAAGAACCCCCCGCCGCACATACGGTCCAATTGGGCACTGCCCGAAGTGATGCGCACATTGGACGATTTTTGCTTGAGTTCGAGCGAAGACAGCGGAATGATCACAATGCCTTCGCCGGGGATGACGGTAAAGGGAAACTCACCCTTGTGGTGACCGGTGCCGCGAAACTTGAGAATTTCCAGCGTGCGGCGGCGTTTTTCCTCTTCCAACACATTGCGCAAGACGATCACATTGTCGGCCACAAACTCTTCAACGCCATAGCGAGTGATGGGGCCATACTCTTGGGTGCGCTCGGCGGTCATCACCGCCGTTACGCCAAGCTGTTTGAGCGCAGAAGCGATGCGAAACAATTCGCTGCGCACAATGGCCGCGTCTTGAAAGCGGTTAAAGATGGCCCCCAGCGAGTCCAACGCCACCCGCCGGGCGCCGATGCGCCCGATGGCACTTTCGATGCGGGCCAACAGGGCGCCCAGGTCATAGCTGCCCACCACCAACGATTCTTCGTTAATTTGCGGCGCCGCATCTACAAAAGCCCAACGGCCTTCGCACTCCCATGTATGGACATCCCAACCCAACGAGGCAATGTTACGCCGAATGTCTTCGGGCGATTCTTCAAAAGTGACAAAAACGCCCCCTTCGTTGGCCTGCATAATCCCCTCGGCCAGAAATTGGGCGGCAAAGACAGTTTTACCGCTGCCCGCCGTACCGGAAACCAGAGTGGTTCGACCACACGGTAAGCCGCCTTCGGCCACTAAATCAAACCCGGCAATGCCGGTAGCCAGTTTACAAACAGGTGTACAAACCACTGCGTTGTTCATCATCTTTCTCCTGTCTCTGATTCTGCGACGTACAAGCCCAACGCATCCATCACTCGACCAATGTCTGTCAGATCGCCCAACACCCGTCGCACCGGCGGCGGCGCGGTCTTGATCAAAGTCGGCGTGGCAATTACATGGTCTATTTCAGCCTGCTGCGGCTGCTCCAACACATCCACGATCTCGCAATCACAGTGACCGGCCAGGTTCCCCTGGCTGATTTGCCGCAGGTTGGCTACAGCCTGCCGCGAGCGCAAGGTCTGCCCCACAATGTATAATTTGAGCCTGTATTTGATCACGTTCCGCTCCTCTTCCATCACATCTCGATCTCATTTCGGATAACCAAGCCGGTTACGCGACTGTGATAAAACGAAACCAGATAGCCCATCAACTCCAGAGCCAACAAACGCCCTTCATCGGTATAGGCCTGAGCCTTGCGCGGATGCGCGGCATGGCTACGTAACCTCCAGGCTGTCATATAGATATCTATGACATCGCGCGGCCCGGCATTCATCGCCCCCAACTGTTCGGCCAGCCGGCGCGGACGTGTCAACGTTTGGGCCAACCGGGTACCCTCCACCTGTTTATAAACCTGCCGTTCCAACGCCGCATCAAGCATTTCGGCAAAATCTTGGACGGCCTGCTCAAACAACTGCGGCACACTCTCACGCAGTGGTGTCAGGCCAAAGGAGCGAGCTGTAATCGTGGTATGCGGATGTCCAGACAAATGGTCCCAAGTCTCTTGCTCACGTCGCAAACGCGCCATCGCAGCCTGTTCGCTCCAGATTCGATCCAGCGATAACGCATACAGCAAAGCCAATCGCTCAGCAAAAAACAGATCCTGGTCATGATAATCCTGAGGCGCGTTGGCCAAAGCCACCTGCCCCAGCAGCCGCTCACCCAGCAAAGCCGGCACAGAAAGAAACCGTCGGATAGTCACATGGCCGGTCGGTATGCCGGTTGAACGCGGGTCGCTCGCCAGATCGTTACAAAGCAATGATTGACGATGCTCCAGCACCCATCCCCACAATCCTTTGAACTCGCTAAAGACAAACTTTTTATCCTGCACCCGGCAGGCCTCCCAAATATCACCGGTCAACGTTGCCGAAACCAAATGGCCGGTTTGCAGGTCTATATAGCCCACATAGCCAAACTCGCTGCCGGTGATTTGACGGGCATAATCCAGCACCAACGCCGAAACATCCTCTATAGAAGTCAGGCCGATCAGCTTTTGCGACAGTTCGGCCATCGCCGCGTTGGTGCTGGCCTGGCGATTCAGCATATCTTGCGCTGTTCGATACTCGGACAGGCTGCGCAGCCAGTGTTCAAGTTGAGCCTGTTCCGGGTCGCCACCTAATAGATCTCGCGGCGGCGTATAATAGAAATTATCATAGATTTGATCGCCTACAACCGCTATCGGATGAGTGCGCAGCACGTCGAGCAGCACATCAGCCGAAAACCGCCGCCGGTCGTATTGGCACAGAGCCAGGCAGCGGCTGCCGGGTAAAAATTCATTCAGCAGCCGCTCATACTCGATCAGTCGCTCCGATCCGGCTGCGCCGCGCAGCGCCCAGGTCATTTCGCCGGTCACGCGCAAAGCATCATACCCTTGGGCCAATGCCTGATCGGTCTCTTGACGCAGCAACGCAATCATCCGCTGCGGGTCAAACAATCCATCGCGAGTATACGCCTGATCCTGCGACAGGATGATCAACTGCCCTCGCTCCAACAAAGCCTGCACATCCAGGTGAGTGGCCCGCAAATAATCCAGAATCGTCTCGGCCGTGTGCGTGTCTACAATGTACAGCACCTTGTGGTTCTGCTCCAGCCCACGCCGCATAAACATGGTCACAGCGGCGCAATGCTCATCTTCGCTTTGATACAGACAGCACAAATGCTCTCCCGGCGACAGATCGCCAATGCCATATTTCATCATTCCAGGCCTTCCAGAGCAAATTCAGGATACAGCTTGAGCATACACTCGGGACAAAGCCCATGGCTGAGTTGCATATACAGGTCATGGCTCAGATCGAGCGATACCTTGTGCCACTGGCCAACATCATCGCGCACACGCCGGCAGGCCGAGCAAATCACCAAAACAGGACGTTGCAGCGGCATGCGCACCTCTGAATGGGTAACCTGCGCCGACCTGGCGGGCAAGTACATTCTGGCATTGTTTTGCTCTAAATGAGACGCATCAGGTGAATATGTGGTCGAATCGGACACCCTGACCTCCTTTTGGCGGCTAATTCCAGGACCGAGTCAGCAAAGTGTTGAGTGTAGGAATCAGGTCGGTGTGCATGGTGCGTTTTGGCACATACGCGCTGGCTCCGGCGGCGGTCGAGTCGGCCCGATAAAACTCGCCCTCGTGAATGGTCAGCATAATAATGTGCGTTTCGGGCAAAGCAGCCTTGATCCGTCGCCCAGCCTCAATGCCGCTCACATCAGGCAGACCAATGTCCATCAAAATCACCTGAGGCAGCCTGCACAGGGCCAATTGGATCGCCGTCTGCCCATCAGCGGCCTCGTAAATCGTCCAACCGGGCAGCACCATGCTCAGCCAGGTTGACAGCAGGGTCCGCACCGGTTGATGATCATCTACCACAAGCAGCGAACCGGCCATATCCACATCCTTTCCCAACCGACAACTGCCTGTCATCGCACAATATCAGACAGGTCATAACGTTGCCAACAGCAATTGATGAAATTGTAGCAGAAAATCAGATTTTTGTCTGTCAGGAAACCTTGATCAAGTTAGCGGAGTCAGGCCGTGCAAGACGGCAAATTTGACCAGACCGGGCAGGTCGGCAATGCCCAGCTTGGTCATCAGGCGGCTGCGGTAAGTTTCGACGGTTTTGGGCGACAGGGCCAACATCCCGGCAATTCCGATGCTAGAATAGCCCTCAACCACCAGTTGCAGCACCTCGCGCTCGCGTGCGCTAAGAGCCGCCAGCGGATCGGGCATCTGCTGCTGTTCGATGTAATCCTGAATGGCCTGCTGTGAAAGCTGTCGGCTGAGGTAATGATTTCTTTGATACACCGCACGCACAGCCAGAGCCACCTCGATCCCGGCCGACTCTTTGAGCAAATAGCCGGCAGCGCCGGCCTGCAAGGCGCGCAAGACGTGTTCAGAGGTTGAATGAATGGACAAAATGATCACCTGCGTGAGCGGGCTGGTCTGGACGATCTGGCGGGTAGCCTCGATGCCGTTCAATTCGGGCATCGTCACATCCAACACCGCCACATCCGGTTTGAGTTCGGCGATCTGACGCACCGCATCACGGCCATTGTCGCTCTGCCCCACCACTTGCATATCGGGCTGCGCTTCCAGCAAAAAACGCAGCCCATCTCGAACGATGGCGTGATCGTCGGCCAGAAACACGCGGATGCGGCTCATCGCGGCAGCTCCACGATCACCTGCGTGCCTTGCCCTGGTCGCGATTCGACCCGACAGACGGCCCCCACCGCCCGGGCGCGCTCGGCCATAATCAACAGCCCCCAACTTGAGGAGCGCTGCGCCGTCACATCAAACCCCACACCATCGTCGGTCACCATCAGGCGCAACATAGTCACCTCAGCCTGCACACGCACCACCACCTGACCGGCCCGCGCATGCCGGACCACATTGGTCAACGCCTCCTGGACAATGCGGAACAAGGCGATTTCCACCCCAGGCAATAGATCGAGTCGTTCTGTACCCCCCTCCAGATGCACCAACAGCCCGGTGCGGGCCGAGAATTGCTCAGCATACCAGTGCAGCGCGGCCATCAGGCCATAGTCATCCAAAACGGGCGGGCGCAAGTCGGCCATCACGTCGCGGACCAGTCCGGCGGTCTGTCCAACCAGGTCAAGAGAATCGGCCAGATAGCGACGGGCAGCCTCCACATGTTGACCATCTACCAGCGAACGGATAATGTTCAGATTGATGCCCAAAGCGGTGAGATTTTGCCCGATCCGGTCATGCAACTCGCGAGACAATCGCTGTCGGTTGGCCTCTTCCAACTCGGCCAGCCGCGAGGCCAGCGTGTGCAGTTGATCGGCATACTGCGCCAGCGATTCCTGAGCATTTTGCAATCGTTCTTCGGCTTCTTTGCGCCCGGTGATATCAATACACGAACCGATATAGCCGGCAAAGACACCATCGGCCGACCAGCGCGGCACGCCGGTGTCCAATATCCAACGATAGACGCCGTCGAATCGCCGCAAACGATACTCCATTTGAAAGGGCCGGCGGGCCGCAAACGCCGACAGGTATGTCTCCAGACAGCGATCAAAATCGTCCGGGTATACCCCCTCGGCCCAACCATTGCCCTTTTCCTGCTCCCAGGTGCGCCCGGTGAAATTCAGCCAGGGCTGATTGAAAAACGAACATTGCGTGTCCGGCTCTGACATCCAGATCATCACCGGAGCCGTGTCGGCCATGATCCGAAACCGATCCTCGCTTTCGCGCAAGGCACGTTGAATGTCCTGGCTGCGCTTGCGCTCGCTCACATCCTCCACCACCAACACCGCAAACCCCGCCTCGCCCCCTACCGGCAGGCCAGGAGACGTGATGAGATGGGCCTGGATGCGCACATCTCGGCTCCAAACAGTGTCGTGCACCTCGTATTCGCCCGAAATACCGCGCCGCAGCCCATCCCAGACTCGCGGCCACTCATCAAGCCAATGGCAACCATTCTGCGTACAGCCCGGGTGACACAAATTGTGAATATCTACCTCGCGCACCGCATCCACCTGCCCCAACCCCCAGGTCTCCACAATGCGGTTGGCGCGGATGACCCGCCCCTGTCCATCGAGCAAGCACACCAACTGCGACAGCGCATCCACCGTAGATTCCCATTCGCACTTGGCCCTCAAGATATGTGCCTGCGCCTGGCGATCTGCCCCCCTTGACCGAGAACGCGATTTGAATATCCTTTGTCCTGACATAGCCTCAATTCACTCCGATTTGCCAACAAGGGCTAAATCATGTACTATTATCACATAGATCCGCCCAACCACTCTTAACCCCAAGGAGGAAAAAATGACCACCATCACCATCCAGGCCGACCGTTTCTACATTGACGGTCAACCCACATACGCCGGCCGCGTCTGGCGCGGCTATCCCATCGAGGGGCTGTTGATGAACAGCCGCATGGTGCAGGCCACCTTTGACGATGAAAACCCGATCACCCGTCCGCGCTGGGCCTATCCCGACACCGGCCAATACGACGCCGAGCGTCACACCCAAGAGTTTATTGCCGCCCTGCCCACCTACCGCGCTCACGGCCTGCTGGCCGTTACAGTCAATTTTCAGGGCGGCAGCCCAGAGGGATACAGTCAGGAACAACCCTGGATCAACACCGCCTTTGCCCCCGACGGCTCGCTCAAACCCGCTTATCTGGAGCGCATGCGCCGGGTGATCGAGGCATTGGACCAAAACGGCATGGTCGCCATTCTGGGCCTCTTTTATTTTGGGCAAGACGAACGGCTGACCGACACAGCAGCCGTGATCCGCGCCCTGGACCATGCCATCCACTGGGTGCTGGATCAGGGCTATCAAAATGTGCTAATCGAGGTCAACAACGAGTGCAATGTGAACAAATATGAGCACCCCATTTTACAGCCGGCCCGCGTTCACGAGTTGATCGAACGAGCCAGGACCATCACACACAACGGCCATCGCTTGCTGGTTGGCACCAGCTATGGAGGCGGCTTTGTGCCACTCGAAAACGTGGTACGCGTTTCCGATTTTCTGCTCATTCACGGCAACGGCGTCTCGGACCCCAACCGCATCGCCGAAATGGTCGAGCAGACCCGCCGGGTGCCCGGCTATCGCCCCATGCCCATCCTGTTCAACGAAGACGATCACTTTGACTTCGAGCGAGATTGGAACAACTGCATTGCCGCCGTGTCGCGCTATGCCTCGTGGGGCTATTTCGATCCCGGCAAAAATAATTACTGCGATGGCTACCAATCGCCTCCGGTCAACTGGGATATCAATACGCCGCGCAAACAAGGTTTTTTCAATTTGCTGCGCCAAATCACGGGCTGAAATCACCATCTGCATTTCTATTCTACCCTTTTTCTCAACCTGGGGCAACCCAAAGCGCGCCGCCAATGCCAATGTCGGTTGAGTCTATCGAAACCGGCGGCGGTTTCAGCAGGCTGAACCAACATTTTGCAGGATCATCTCAAAAAATAGTGGAACGCCAGCATCTCTTGACAAATCCGATTTTTCACCTATAATTTAGCCAGCTAAATTTCAGGTACTTAAACAAGGGAGGTGGCCATGTGTTCTGAATCACCCGAAACGCTGTGGCAACTATTGACCCAGATCTGCCGCTTGAGCCATGGGCGAATGCATGCCTTGTGGGACGAGATCGGTCTGCACAAAGGGCAGCCTTTTGTGCTACGCATCCTGTGGGACCACAACGGACAAACCCATTCCGAGTTGGCCGAACGATTGCATGTGCAGCCGGCCACGATCAGCAACATGCTCAAGCGCATGGAAAAAGCCGGCCTGGTGGCCCGCCGCCCCGATCCAGACGACCGCCGTGTGTCGCGAGTCTATCTCACCGACGCCGGACGCGACATCCAAAGCCAGGTCGAACGGGTTTGGCACGAACTGGAAGAGCGCGCTTTTGTGGGCCTGAGCCAGGCCGAGCAGGCCGAAATGCGCCGCTTTTTGCTGTGCGTGCGCGACAATATGCTGCCCGATGACTGTAAATCAGCAGACAAGAGCAAAGGGTAGGAGCCTGGTATGAAATCATTGTTCAGGTTACTTGATTTTATCAAGCCATACCGCCGACTGGCTATCGGGTCACTGGTGCTACTGGTGGGCATGGTGGCCTGCGATCTGCTCATTCCACGCCTGACCCAACGAGTGGTAGACCAGGGCATCCGGCAACAAAACCTGCCCTTGATCCTCAACACCTCGCTGTTGATGCTCGGCGCAGCCATCTCCAGCGCCCTGTTTGCCATCGCCAACACGCTGTTGTCGGTGCGGGTCAGCCAGGGCATGGGCACCGATCTGCGCAGCGCATTGGTGCGCAAGGTGCAAACCTTTTCCTTTGGCAACCTGGATCGCCTGCAAACCGGCCAACTGATCGTGCACGCCACCAGCGACATTACCCAGGTGCAAATGATCGTCCAGATGGCATTGCGCATCCTCACCCGCGCCCCTATGTGGGTGATCGGCAGCATCATCATGCTCTTTATCACCAGCATCCCGTTGGGCCTGGTGATGCTGAGCCTGGCCGCCATCGTGCTGACTCTGGTTTGGCTGATCATGTTTCGCTCGCGCGAAATGTTTACGCGGGTGCAGCAGCGGCTGGACCAGCTCAACCAGGTGCTGCAAGAAAACCTGGCCGGCATCCGCGTGGTCAAAGCCTTTGTGCGCGACGAGTACGAGGCGCAGCGTTTCGACCGCGCCAACATAGACCTGACCGACCAGTCCATCCGCGTGATGCAGTTGATGGCTGTCTTGATGCCCACCATGCAGGTCACGGTCAGCCTGGGTGTGGTGGGAGTAATCTGGTTCGGTGGCAATATGGTCATTGACCAGGGCTTTGCGGTAGGCAAACTGCTGGCAGCGATCAATTACATGACCTCGTCGCTGTTTCCCCTGCTGATGCTAGGCAGCATGATCGGCCCGCTCTCTTCGGCCGACGCCTCGGCGGCGCGCATCCTGGAGGTGCTGGACAGCCAGCCAGAGGTGCAGGATTGCGGTGACACACACACCCTGGCACAGGTACAGGGCCGCATCGCCTTTGAAGGCGTCACCTTTGGCTACAACGGCAGTCACGACGGCTCGGCAGTACTGCGCGGCATTGACCTGGTGGCCGAGCCAGGCGAAACAGTCGCCATCCTCGGCGCCACCGGTGCGGGCAAGTCTACGCTGATTCACCTGATTCCGCGCTTTTACGATGTCGGCGCCGGCCGCATCACCGTTGATGGCACCGACGTGCGCGACCTGCCGCTGAGCCAACTGCGCGCCCAGGTGGGCATATCCTTGCAAGAAGCCGTGCTGTTCACCGGCACCATCCGCGACAATATCCGCTATGGCCGCCCCGACGCCGCCGATCAAGAGGTGATCGAGGCCGCCCAGGCAGCCCAGGCTCACGAGTTTATTATGTCGTTTCCTCAAGGCTATGACACCCTGGTCGGCGAACGCGGCGTCAACCTGTCCGGCGGACAAAAACAGCGCATCGCCATCGCCCGCGCTCTGCTGGTCAAACCTCAGATACTGATCCTCGACGACAGCACCAGTGCAGTAGACTTTGAAACCGAGGCTAGATTACAGACCGAACTGGAAAAATTTATGCAAGACCGCGCCGCAAACAGCCAAAATCGCCGCACCAGCCTGATCGTCGCCCAGCGCATCAGCACCGTCATCAACGCCGACAAGATCGTCGTCCTCGATCAGGGACAAATTGCCGCCGTCGGTACACACGACGAATTGATCCAAAGCAGCCCTCTTTATCAAGAAATTTACCGGTCGCAACTCGGAAACGGCCAACGTGCGGCATAAGAGTTACAGAAAGAGAGCCACCCTATGTCAAGCAAACCTCCTACACAACAATCCGGCAGCGGACCATCGCTCGGCCCGGCGCAGACTATGCCCGGCCCCGGCGGACGTTTCGGGCGCGGCACACGCATCGAAAAAGCGCAGGACGTGCGCGGCACACTGCGGCGGCTGCTGTCCAAGCTCAAACCGCATTGGCCGGCTTTGATCGTCATCTTGACACTGGTAGCCGCCAGCACCCTGTTGGGGCTGGTCTCGCCCTATTTGATGGCCCAGGCCATTGACCGTTTTGGCAGCCAGGGCGACAAACAAGAACTGCTACACATCGCCATGTGGATGCTGCTGGCCTACCTGGGATCATGGCTGTGCAGCATTGGCGAAAGCCTCATCGTGGCCAACATCACTCAAAAGGTAATGCGCACTTTGCGCCGCGAGTTGTTCGAGCATCTCCAAACCCTGTCGCTCAGTTTCTTTGATCGCCACCCGCACGGCGAATTGATGAGCCGCCTGACCAACGACCTGGATGCGGTCAGCCGGGTGATCGCCCAGAACGCCACCCAGCTTTTTTCCGGCGCGCTCACCCTGATCGGCATCCTGATCATGATGTCTGTCCTCAATTTCTGGCTGACGCTCGGCTCGATGATTGTCTTTCCGTTGATGCTGTGGCTGGTAGGCTTTGTGGGTCAACGCACCCGGCAGGGCTATCGAGAATACCAGATGCGCATCGGCCAGCTCAACGGCCAGTTGGAAGAAATGTTTAGCGGGCAACGGGTGATCATGGCTTTTGGGCAGCAAGACAGCACCCTCGCCAGGTTCGATCAGGTCAACCAAATCGTGCGTCAGGTGGGCATCCAGGCGCAGAGCTATTCCATGCTCGTGCCGCCGCTGATGGGCATCCTCAGCAACGCCAACATTGCCGTTGTCGCCGGACTGGGCGGCTGGATGACCCTCAACGGCTGGGCCAGTGTGGGCGTCATTGCCGCCTTTATCAGCTATTCGCGCACCTTTGCCAACCCGCTGCGTCACCTTGGCGACCTGTACAACCAGATCCAGTCGGCCATCGCCGGAGCCGAGCGCGTTTTTGCCCTGATGGACCAAAAACCTGACATGACCGACGCCCCCGATGCCCTGCCCCTCAACGATGTGCGCGGCGAGGTCGAATTTGACCATGTGGACTTTGGCTATGTGCCGGGCGTGCCAGTGTTACGCGATGTCTGCCTGCACGCCCAACCGGGCCAGATGATCGCCCTGGTGGGGCCCACCGGCGCCGGCAAGACCACCATCGTCAACCTGATGTCGCGCTTTTACGACATTGACAGCGGCAGCATTCGCATTGACGGCACAGACCTGCGGCAGTTCAGACGGGCCGACCTGCGCCGACAACTCGGTGTGGTGCTGCAAGACACCTACTTGTTCTCCGACACAGTGATGGAAAACATCCGCTACGGTCGCCTTGATGCCAGTGATGATGAGGTCATCGCCGCCGCCCAGCTGGCCAACGCCGATCAGTTCATCCGCCGCCTGCCGCAAGGCTATCAGACCATGCTGTCAGAGCGAGCCAGCAACCTCAGCCAGGGACAGCGACAGCTTATCGCCATCGCTCGCGCCGTGCTGGCCGACCCTGGCATCCTCATCCTCGACGAAGCCACCAGCAGCGTAGACACGCGCACCGAAATGCTGATCCAGGAAGGCCTGCTGCGGCTGATGCAGGGCCGCACCAGTTTCGTCATCGCCCACCGCCTCAGCACCATCCGCCAGGCCGATATGATCCTGGTGATCAACAACGGCGAGATCATTGAGCGCGGCACTCACCGCGAACTGTTGGAACGACAAGGATTCTATTACCACCTCTACACCAGCCAGTTCAAAGGAAAAGGAACATCCATTAATTCGACCGTGTTGGCTGAGAACCACCCAACCATCCAATCACCCATGCCCCTCAACATATTGACAACCTGAACAAACCATGCTATCATTGCCAAACTGTGTATCTTGAGAGACAGAAAAGTGCTTTTTCTCTGTCGAAACAATGCGGTTATGGAGAATAACGGGTGACAAACAACGTTCAAGGATGGTACGCCTCGCTGTCATCTCGTCAACGAACAGTCTATGGAATTTTGATCGCCATCATCATCGGCACCATTCCCTGCTACTGCCTGGGTTTTTGGGCCCTGACCCAAGACTGGCATCTGTCTCCTACGCCCACCTGGACGCCGCCGCCCACGCACACCCTGCCGGCAATCATGACACCCACCGCCACCGCCACCCTGCCAGCCACCGACATACCAACGCCTACCGCCACCGGAACGCCAACCGCAACGCCCGAGCCTTCGCCCACCTGGACTCTCACACCGACGCTCACGGTCACGGCGGTTGTCACACCCACCGCCACCGAGACAGCCACACCGACGCCGACCGGAACACCCACCGAGACCGCTACAGCGACTGCCACAGCGACCGCTACAGCGACTGCCACAGCGACCGCTACAGCGACTGCCACAGCGGCCGCCACCGCCACACCCACGCCCACCGCCACCGAAGCCGCGCCGACGGTCACGCCCTCACCTACGCCGCAGCCTGAATTGAGCATCGCGCCAACATCCGGCCAGGCCGGCATCCAGATCACCATCAGCGGAAGATACCTGACCCCCTATGCCCAATTCGCGCTCTATTGGGACTCGTCGGCCACCCTGATTCGCCAGGTGTATGCCAACGACATTGGGCAAATTACACCCCTGACCTATACCGTGCCGCTTTCGGCCACCGTCGGCGAACACTATGTCATCCTGGATCAAAATGGCAATCTGATCGCTCAGACATCTTTTAATGTGGTGCAATAAACCCACCACTGCTTGACTGCCCAGATCGGGAAACCAGGCCGTCAGGTATCGTTTTGCTGCTCCAACATCTCTTAACTGGTTTCCGACATTGATAGACTGGAGGTTTGCGTGCAAGTTTTACCCTTTTTAAAAGCCCTTTCAGAGGCCAGCGGCGTCTCTGGCTATGAACACGAGGTACGCAGCCTGGTCGGCGAAACCATGACCCTGCTGGCCGACGAGGTGCGCACCGACGCAATGGGCAACCTGATCGCCCTCAAACGCGGCAGCGCCGGCCGTCGCAAGATCATGCTGGCCGGGCACATGGACGAAATCGGCCTGATTGTCACCATGCTGGAAGACGGGTTTATCCGCTTTAACCAGGTGGGTGGCTTTGATGTGCGCACCTTGATGGGACAGCAGGTGACGGTACACGGCCGCAAAAAACTGCGTGGCGTGATCGGCTGCCGCCCGCCCCACGTGCTGTCGCCCGCCGACCGCGACAAGCCGGTCAAGATGGACAAACTGTTCATTGATGTGGGCCTGACCCAGACCGAACTGGAGCAGGTGGTGCGCGTGGGCGACCTGATCACCATCTGGCGGCCCTTTACCGAGTTGAAAAACGGCCTGGTCTGCGGCAAAGCCTTTGACGACCGCGCCGCCGTAGCCGCCATCGCCGTGTGTCTGGACGAACTGCAACAACTCAAGCATCAGTGGGATGTGTTTGCCGTGGCCACCGTACAAGAAGAAGTGGGGCTGCGTGGCGCCCTCACCAGCGCGTATGGCATCGCCCCCGATGTGGGCATCGCCATTGACGTGGGCTTTGGGCGGCAACCCGGCGTGTCGGACCCCGATGCCATTGATTTGGGCAAGGGTCCCGCCCTCGCCATCGGCCCCAACATGCACCCCGCCCTGTTTGGCGAACTCAAGCGGGTCGCCGAAGAATACGAAATCCCTTACCAGGTCGAAGTGGCACCCGGCGGCACCGGCACCGACGCCAATGCCATCCAATTGACCCGCGAGGGCATTCCCACGGCACTGTTGAGCCTGCCACTGCGCAGCATGCACACCCCCATCGAAACCCTCTCCCTCAAAGACCTGACCCGCACCGGGCGGCTGCTGGCGCGTTTCATCGCCGGCCTGGACGACGAGTTTATCGGCAAACTGACCTGGCCGCAGGCCGACAAGCAAGGAGCATCCGCATGAACGTACTGGAAAAACTCTCAAATGCCTTTGGGCCATCGGGCTGCGAAAGCCAGGTGCGCCAGATCATCCTGGACGAGATCCAGGGCCAGGTAGACGAGCATCACACCGATCACCTGGGCAACCTCATCGCCGTGCAAAAAGGCACCGCCAACGCCGGCTTTAAGGTGATGGTGGCAGCACACATGGATGAAGTGGGATTCATGATCACCCACGCCAACGGCGACGGCCTGCTACACTTTGTCACCGTCGGCGGGATTGACCCGCGTGTGCTGCCGGCCAAAGTAGTGCGCATCGGCAAAGACAAGATCCCCGGCGTCATTTGCATCAAGCCGGTACACCTCACCACGCCCCAAGAGCGCGAGCATGTGGTCGAGGTTGAGCAAATGTCCATTGACATTGGCGCCAAAGACAAAGCCGAAGCCGAGCGATCTTTTGAAAAAGGCGATTATGCTGCTTTTGATGTCGCTTTTGAAGACCTGGGCAACATGGTCAAAGGCAAGGCTTTTGACGACCGCGCCGGCTGCGCCGTGCTGGTCGAATTGATCAAACAAGGGCCTTATCCATTCGATCTGTATGCCGTCTTTACCACGATGGAAGAAGTGGGCCTGCGCGGGGCGCGCGTGGCCGGTTACAGTGTCATGCCGCAAGCCGCTTTTGTGCTGGAAGGCACCATCTGCGATGACAGCCCCAAAGACAAGGACATCAGCCCCACCACCGAGGTGGGCAAGGGACCGGCCATCAGCGTGATGGACCGTTCAGTAGTGGCCGACCGGCGATTGGTGCGCCTGATGGTCGAAACGGCCGAGGCCGAAGGTATCCCCTATCAATTCAAACAACCGGGCATGGGCGGCACCGACGCCGGAGCCATCCACCTGGCGCAAACCGGTGTACCAACCGTACCAGTGAGCGTGCCGTGCCGTTACATCCATTCGCCCGTTTCCATCTTGAGCAAGAGCGATTTTGACCACACCGTGCGCCTGATGGCCGCTGCCCTACGGCGTATGACTCCCGACGTGGTAGGACCGCGAGATTAAACCTGCGGCTGCGACCGGCCGCGCCGGTTCAAGGCCAATTTGACAAGGAGATCAATATGAAAGAATTGATTCAAAAGCTGGTAGAAGCCTATGGCCCCTCAGGATACGAAGATCAGGTGCGGGCATTGATCAAAAACGAAATCGCCGGCCTGGCCGATGAGGTGCGTGTGGATGCCCTGGGCAACCTGATCGCCCTGAAAAAAGGCAGCGGCGGCAAAAAAGTCATGCTGTCGGCGCACATGGACGAAATTGGCCTGATCGTGTCCTATATTGATGAAAAAGGGTTTGCCCGCGTCCAATCCATCGGCGGCGTGTACTCGCTGTACGAGGTAGGCGGGCGCGTGCTGTTTGCCAACGGCACGGTCGGTGTGATCGGCGTGGAAAAGCTGGACGACCCGACCAAAATCCCCTCGCTGGACAAGCTCTATGTGGACGTAGGCGCGTCAAGCCGCCAGGACTGCCCGGTCAAGGTGGGAGACATGGCCTGCTTTTTGCGCCCTATGAACCAGGTCGGCGATCACCTGATCGCCAAAGCGATGGATGACCGCATCGCCTGCGCCGTGTTGATCCAGGCCATGCGCGAGATCAAGGCCAGCCCGCACGACCTGTATTTCGTATTCAGCACGCAAGAAGAGGTAGGCTTGCGCGGGGCCATGACCAGCGCGTTCGGCATCGCCCCCGATGTGGGCGTGGCCGTAGATGTCACCTTTGCCGGCGACACGCCCGAACCAGGCCAAAAATCGGCCATCGCCCTGGGCCAGGGACCGGCCATCAAGGTCAAAGACGGCGGCATGCTGGCTACGCCGTGGGTCAAGGAATGGATGATCCAGACCGCCGAAGCCAATCAAATCCCCTATCAGCTCGAAGTGCTGATCGGCGGCACCACCGATGCCCGTGTTATCCAAACCACACAGGCCGGCGTGCCGGCGGGCTGTCTGTCCATCCCCACCCGCTATGTCCACTCGCCGTCCGAGACGGTCAGCTATAGCGATGTGTTGAACAGTGTCAAATTGTTGGCAGCTATGCTGGGCGGCGACATCCCGAACGGATAGAACTTTTTGGGGTTTATTTGCCTGACCAAGTCATATCACTTATTTTTATGCAGCAACGACCATCATGCCGATTTGTGTAGCAGAAAAATCTGTACGATGGTCTTTGCTGCTTTTCATTTCAAACGGAGGAACAGATGGCACATATTCGACGACTGGTATTGGATACGCTCAAGCCACACGACCCATCCATTATCGAATGGGCGCAAAACCTGAGTGAACTGGGCGGAATTGAAGCGGTCAACATCAGCATTTACGAGATGGATCGCAAAGTCGAAAACGCCAAAGTCACCATCGAAGGCAGCAACCTCAACTTTGAAGACATTCGCGCCCTGATCGGCGACCTGGGCGGAGTTATCCACTCGATTGACGAGGTGGTGGCCGGCAAGATTATCATTGACGACGCCAGCACGCCTCAAGACCCGCATCAGGGTTAAAACTGCCCTAAAACATCGGGCTGAGAGCTCCAGGCCGCGATTGGGGCTGCTGCCCGACGCTAAAGCATCGGGCTGAAAGAGCCGGGTTTCGACAGCGTTCTACCGAATGCGCTCAACCCGCCGGATCATCTACCGCTCTCTCAGCGCAGGACTTGACGCTCCGCCTGACTGAAAATTTTAATTTGTGACAACTTGTAGTAAAATCAACCTCGTCGGCCTATTGTATTCTAACCAAGGAGACCCCCAGTGGAGATAACAAACGAAGAAAAATGGTATGCTTTATCTGTTCCAAAAGTGGCCACCTGGCTGGAGACCGACCTGGAACGCGGTCTGTCGCCGCAGCAGGTATCTGAACGGCAGGCCAGATTTGGCCCCAACGCGCTGGCCGAAAAGCCTCGTCCCAGTTTTTGGGCCCGCCTGTGGGACCAGTTGAACGACTTTTTGATCATGATCCTGATCGTCTCGGCCATCATCTCGGGCATTGTCGGCTGGTTTGCCTATCGCGACACCGGCGAGATCACCGAGTTTATTGACGCCATCGCCATCGTCAGCATTGTCGCCCTCAACGCCATTCTGGGGCTGGTGCAGGAGGGCAAGGCCGAGCAGGCCCTGGCCACCTTGAAAAAGATGGCCGCTCCTAATGCCGCTGTCATTCGCGGCGGGCAACAGCAGTTAATTCCGGCAGCCACCCTGGTGCCCGGCGATTTGGTGGTGCTGGAAACCGGCAACTATGTGCCGGCCGACGTGCGCCTGATCGAAACAGTCAACCTGCGCATCGAAGAGGCAGCCCTGACCGGTGAATCGGTGCCGGTGGAAAAATATGCCGACCACATCGTGGCCGAGGATGCCGGCATCGGCGACCGGCACAATATGGGCTATATGAGCACCACCGTCACCTATGGGCGCGGCCGGGCCGTTGTCACCTCGATTGGCATGCAGACCCAAATCGGCAAGATCGCCGAAATGATCCAATCCACCGAAGAAGACCCCACCCCGCTCCAGGTCAAATTGGAGCAGTTGGGCAAATGGCTGGGTGCCGCCGCTCTGATCGTCTGCGCTATCGTCGGGCTGATCGGCATCGTCCGCGACACCGATTTGAGCCTGATCGGGTCGGCCGGTATCGGCGCGTATTTTAGCCAATCGCTCGATGTCTTGATCCAGATGTTTATGGTGGCCGTCAGCCTGGCCATCGCTGCCGTGCCAGAAGGCCTGCCCGCCGTCGTCACCATCTGCCTGGCCCTGGGCATGCAAGAGATGGTGCGCCGCCATGCCCTCATCCGCCGCCTGCCTGCCGTCGAGACACTCGGCTCGGCCACGGCCATCTGCTCCGACAAGACCGGCACGCTGACCCAAAACCAGATGACCGTCACCGCCCTCTATGCCGACAATACCCTGTTCAACGTGTCGGGGCAAGGCTATGCGCCGCAGGGTGAATTTAGCGAGAACGGCGTCGCCGTGCAACCCACCGTCTACCCTGGCCTGGCCCGCTTAACCCGCGCCGTGTTGCTGTGCAACGACGCCAAACTGGAACAAGCCGCCGGTCAAGATACCTGGCAAATGATCGGCGACCCCACCGAAGGTGCCCTGGTGGTGCTGGCCGCCAAAGCCGGGCTGTGGCGCAAAGAGGTTGAGGCCGAATTTCCGCGCCTGGACGAAGTGCCGTTCGACTCGAAACGCAAGCGCATGACCACCATCCACCAACTGCCCGATGGCCAGTTTGAGGCCTATATCAAGGGCGCCCCCGACATGATGGTGGAACTGTGCGACCGCATCTACCTGGACGGGCAAATCTATTCTATGTCCGACGATCACCGCCAGCGCATCCTCCAGGTCAACCGCGAACTTGCCTCCAATGCCCTGCGCGTGTTGGGCGTGGCCCTGCGTCCGCTGGACAGCCGCCCGCCCAGCCCTGTCACCGAGGACATTGAGCAGCATATGGTATTCATCGGCCTGGTGGGCATGATTGACCCGGCGCGCCCCGAAGTGCGCCCGGCCATCGCCAAAGCCCGTCACGCCGGCATCAAGACAGCCATGGTCACCGGCGACTATGAAGACACTGCCGTGGCCATCGCCAAAGAACTCGAGCTGCTGCGCAAAGATGACAATGTATCGCAGCGAGTGCTGTCGGGTAAACAACTCGACCAGATGTCGGATGAGGAACTGGTCGAACGGGTTAATGACATTGTGGTCTATGCCCGTGTTTCGCCGGAACACAAGGTGCGCATCGTTGATGCCCACAAACAGCGCGGACACATTGTGGCCATGACCGGCGATGGTGTGAACGACGCCCCCGCGCTCAAGCGGGCCAGCATCGGCGTGGCTATGGGCATCACCGGCACCGACGTGTCCAAAGAGACCGCCGATATGGTGCTGACCGACGACAATTACGCCTCTATTGTCGCCGCCGTCGAAGAAGGCCGGGTGATTTTCTCCAACATCCGCAAATTTGTCTACTATTTGCTCTCGTGCAACATGGGCGAGATTATGACCCTGTTTGTAGCCATGATTGTGGGCCTGCCGCTGCCTCTCACCGCTTTGCAACTCTTGATCCTCAACCTGGTCACAGACGGCGCCCCGGCCCTGGCTCTGGGCATGGAAAAGGGCGATCCCGACATTATGGATGTCAAGCCGCGCCCCGTCAGCGAGCCGATCATCAACGGCCCGATGGTGTGGGGGACAGTGGTGCAGACCTTTGCCATCGCCGGAGCGGTGCTGGCTGCTTTTCTCATCGCCCTGTTCCGCGAAGGATGGTCTTGGGGGCAACCGGCAACCGGTGATCTGCTATCGCACGCCCAAACAATGGCATTTGTCACCCTTTCAGCCTCCGAGTTGTTCCGTGCCTATACCGCCCGCTCGGAGCGATATTCTCTGTTCAAGGTCGGTGCTTTTGGCAACAAGTGGATGCAGTGGGCCGTATTGCTGTCATTGGTGGTGCTGATGGCCACAGTCTACATTCCAGGGTTCAGCTATGCGGTGTTTGGCAACCTGCCGCTGGATCTGTTGGACTGGGTGGCGGTATTCCCCTTGATGCTGGTTCCTTCGGCCGCCGCCGAAATCTACAAGGCCGTTTTGCGGCGTATCACCCACAAACAACTGACCGTCCAGGCTTGAAGACAAACACCGACTCAACCAACCCAATCTAGAAACTGAACTGTCAGATTACATATCAAAGTCAATGAAGACTGGAGGAAAAATGGAATTTTCTTTTAACCAAGAACAAGACATGTGGCGCAAAGCGGTGCGCGATTTTGCGCAGCGCGAGATCAAGCCCCGCGTGCGCGAGTACGATTACAGCGGCGAGATACCCGCCGACCTGATCAAAAAGATGGCGCAGATGGGGCTGCTGGCTCTGACCGTGCCGGAGGCCTATGGCGGTATGGGTGCCGATTGGACGATGGCCTGCATCGCCGCCGAAGAGTTGGCCCGTGCCGACATTAGCCTGGCCCTGCCGGTACTGTACCTGGTCGAAGCCTCGTGGGGATTCATCTTTGCCCAATATGGCAGCGAACAACTCAAGCAAGAAATACTGCCCCGCGTGTGCGCCGGCGAAGCCTTTTTGGGCATCGCCACCACCGAACCAGGCGGCGGCTCGGACATTGTGGGGGCCACCCGCTGCAAAGCCGTCCAGGAGGGCAACGAGTGGGTGCTGAACGGCGAAAAAATGTACATCAGCGGCATCCGCGAGAGCGGACGTATGGGCGGCATCCACCTGACCCTGCTGCGCACCGCCGACACGGGAGATCACAAAGGATTCACCTTTATCGCCGTGCCACTTCAAAATACGCCCGGCATCACCCCGACGATCATCGAAGACATGGGGCGCATGGGCATCTCGACCGGTGGTTTTGCAATGGAAAATGTGCGCCTGCCAGCCCATCATCAGGTGGGGCAACTCAATCGGGGCTTTTACCACGCGATGGAAGGCTTTTCGGCAGCGCGGACAATCATCGGGGCCACCTGCGTAGGCGCGGCCGAAGCGGCTTTGGAAATGGGGATCGATTGGATCAAGCAACGCAAGGCCTTTGGTCGCCCCATCGCCTCGTATGAGGGCATCCAGTTTCCGCTGGCCGATCTGTGGGCGCGGCTGGAAGGCGTGCGCATGAGCGTGTACAAGGCAGCCTGGGAGATGGATCGCTTTTATCAAAAGGGCGAGGGCGGGCATCACGATATTGCTCTGGCGGCAGCCATTGTCAAGCTGCAAGCCCCCTTGCTGGCCTGGGATGCCTTGAACGAGGTCGCCAACTGGTATGGCGCGGCGGCATATTCCAAAGAATATCCCATCGAAATGGGCATCCGCGGCGTGCGTTCGTATTCCATCGGCGCCGAAGGCACGGTCAACATCCAACGCCTGATCATTGCCCGCGAACTGCTGGGGCCGGAATTTTTACCTTATCGAAACTGAGAGATGAATTCTGTGTTATCTGTTGCGTGTCATGTGCCATGACACGCAACATTTGTTATGTGAGGAAAACCCGTGTCTCGTATCGTTCAAATTCAAGGGGCTAAACCCGCTTTTCCCGGCGACGCCTGCGTCCACTGCCTCAAGCCATCTACGCACAAGGTCGAGATTATACGCATCAACGCGCAGGGCATCGCCTGCAAAATCGAGATGCCCTTTTGCGATGAGTGCATCGCCCTGCGACAGGCCAAAACCCCACGCCAGGTTCAGTTTGAGCGGCTGTCGGTAAGCAGCAGCGCGCTGCTGGCCGTGATCACAGGAGTTTGGGTGTTTACCCGCGCCGACAACCTGGGTCGCTGGATGTGGGGCGCGCTGCTGGGCATCCTGGTGGCCTGGATCGTGTTCGGCATCCTGTACATGCTGATTCAACCCTGGGCGGCCGGTTTTTGCGGCCCCGAAACACGCGCCGTCCTCAAGGCGGTTTCGATCCGCGAATTTAACTGGGACACCACCACGCTGGAATTTGCCAACGAGGAATATGCCGGGCTGTTTGCCCAGATCAACCACAAGGAGTAGCTATTTATGCGCATCATCGTCTGCATCAAACAGGTGCCCGATACCACCGACGTGAAAATAGACCCGGAACGCGGCACCCTGATCCGCGAAGGCGTGCCTAGCGTGGTCAACCCTTTTGATGAATACGCTATCGAAGAAGCGGTGCGATTAAAAGAGAAATGGGGCGGCCAGGTGACAGCCATCACCATGGGGCCGCCGCAGGCCGAGGCCGTGTTGCGAGATGCCGTGGCCCGCGGCTGCGATGACGGCATCCTGCTCTCTGACCGTGCCTTTGCCGGCGCAGACACCTGGGCCACCTCATACACCCTGGCGCAGGCCATCCGACGACTGGGCGAATACGACATGATTCTGTGCGGCCGCCAGGCCTCCGATGGGGACACCGGGCAGGTGGGACCGGGCGTCGCCACCCAGTTGGGAATCCATCAACTCACCTATGTGTGCAAAATCCGCGAGATCGATCTGGGCAGACGAGCCATCACCGTTGAGCGGCTGGTGGAAGAAGGACGCGAAGTGGTCACATCGGCCTTGCCCTGCCTGATCACGGTGGTCAAAGGCATCAACGAGCCGCGCTTTCCCAGCTTTATGGGTGTGCGCAAGGCCAGTCGCGCCACGTATCCGGTGTGGACGGCCGAGACGCTATGCGCCGACACTCAGGCCGCCGCCGATATGGCCTGCTTTGGCCTGATCGGCTCGCCCACGCGGGTGATCAAGGTGTTCACCCCGCCGGTGCGCGAAGGACAGTGCGAGTTGATCACGGCGGCCGATGTCTCGATCTCCGCCGATGCCTTGGCCCAACGCATTTTGGCGGAGAATATCTTGTGAGTTGCGCATCACCCGGTCGGACACTGGCCGATCAACTCGCCCTGAATTGGGATGTTCGATGCCGTGATCACATCACCTCCATACCCCAATGAAAAAGACTATACCCGCATCACCCGGCTCGAGTCGGTAATTCTGGGCTTTTTCAAAGATATACCCCAACTGCAACGCTTTAAGAGAATGTTGCTGAGATCGAACACTCGCGGCGTTTACAAAGCAGATAATGACGATCAATGGGTGGCCGGCATTCCCGAAATCCAGCAATTGGCCGCCGACATCGAAGCGCGCCGGGTCGAACTTGGGAAAACGTCGGGTTTTGAAAAAATGTATGCGCGGGTGACCAGATTGTATTTTGGCGGCATGGCCCGTCACCTGGCCGAACTTGCGCATGCGCTCAAGCCGGGAGCCAGGCTGGCCTATGTGGTCGGCGATCAGGCCTCTTATTTGCAGGTGATGATCCGGACTGGTCAGATTTTGGCCCACATTGCCGAAAGGTTGGGTTATCGGGTCGAACGGATTGATTTGTTTCGCACCCGCTTTGCGACATCAACGCACAGCGAGCTGCGTGAACAAGTTATAGTATTGAGATGGCCGGGTCATGGCAGGATATAAAATGATGTAGGATTGCATATATGACTCTCCTGAAAAAAGGCCTCTTTCGCCACTGAGGTACTGAGAATAACGAGCATTGATGAAAATAAAAATAATTTTAAGACTATTTGTGTTCTGTGTGAACTCGATATCTCTATGATAAAACATTTTCTTCAGTGGACTCATTAAATATCAAAGGAGCACCTATGCCATTGTTAGAAATAGATCGTACTTTGTGCATCGGCTGCGGCGCGTGTGTAGACGCCTGCGCCTTTGGCGCGCTGGCACTAGACGCAGACAACATCGCCGCCGTCAACGACAATTGCACCGCCTGCGGAGCATGTGTGAACGAGTGTCCCACCGAAGCCCTGCGCCTGCCGGCCGCCGAACCCCCCGCCCAGGTCACGCCCGATCAAGCCGATTATCAAGGGGTGTGGTTTTGGGTCGAGCAATTCAACGGTCAAGCTGGTTCGATCTCGTGGGAGATGGCCGGCAAGGGCCGCGAACTGGCCGGCCAGCTTGGAACCACCCTCACCGCCTGTGTGTTGGGACATCAGGTTGAACACCTGGCAGGCGAAGCGATTGCCTATGGTGCCGACCGCGTTTTCCTGGTAGACGACCCCACCCTGGCCCAATATCGCACCGCCCCCTTTGCGGCAATCATGGTAGACCTGGCCCGCCGCTACCGCCCCGACATTATTCTGATGGGCGCCAGCTCACGCGGGCGCGACCTGGCCGGCTCGGTGGCCACGCAATTGGTCACCGGCCTCACCGCCGACTGCACCGCGCTGGACATCGGCGTTCACGAGGTGAACGGCACGGAGACTCGGCTTTTGCGGCAAACCCGCCCGGCTTTTGGTGGCAACATTATGGCCACCATCCTCTGCCCTCATCACCGCCCACAAATGGCCACGGTGCGCCACCGCGTCTTTGAAACCCCGCAGCCCGATCCCACCCGACAAGGGCAGATTGTGCGCGAAAAAGCCTTGCTACAAGAAGACCAGATTGCCAGCCAGGTCATTGATTTTCTGACCGAAGAATCAGGCATCAACCTGGCCGATGCCCGCATCATTGTCTCCGGCGGACGCGGTGTCAAGGGGCCAGACGGATTCAAGGTGATCGAAGAATTGGCGCAGGTGCTGGGTGGCGCAGTGGGCGCCTCGCGCGCCGCCGTTGACGCCGGCTGGATTCCCTATGTTCACCAGGTGGGGCAAACCGGGCGCACCGTGCGCCCCGACCTGTACATTGCCTGCGGCATTTCGGGGGCAATCCAACACCTGGCCGGCATGCGCACCAGCAAAGTGATCGTGGCCGTCAACCGGGATCCCGAAGCGCCCATTTTCCAGGTGGCCCATTACGGCATCGTCGGCGACCTGTTTGAAGTGCTGCCGGCACTGACCAAATCCTTCCAAACCAGATTGCGCAAGTAATGGTCGACAAATAGCCATCAGCCGTCAGCGGCCAGCAACCGGCATACCATCTGGTTTGTCAACCGCTGACCGCCGACCGCTTTTTCGAGGTATTTATGCAAGAAAAACCCACATCGTGGCCTCCCCTCGAAGAATCCATCCCTGGATGGCCCACCTCCGGCCTGCTGGTGGTATCGGCCTACATCGCCGCCCAAATGATGGCCGATATTGCCAGCCTGAAAATCGCCTTGATCGGCCCGGCCGGCGCGGCCCTGCCCATTGACGGCGGCACATTCATCTATCCCTTTACCTTTACCCTGCGCGATATGGTGCACAAGTTGATGGGCAAAGCAGCCGCGCGCACGGTCATTCTCACCGCCGCCGCCATCAACCTGATCATGGCTGCCCTGTTTGCCTTTGTCGCCTGGCTGCCCGCCGACCCTGGTTGGGGCTTGCAGGCCGAATTTGCCGCCATCCTCGGCCCGGTCTGGCGTATCGTCATTGCCAGCATCCTGGCCGAAGTGATCAGCGAACTGCTCGACACCGAAATGTATCACCTCTGGGTCACGCGCATCACCACCCGCCATCAATGGGCGCGCGTGCTGGTCAGCAATGCCGTCAGCGTGCCGATAGACAGCCTCATCTTTTGCTGGTTTGCCTTTGCCGACCTGCCTTTTGCGCCGGGGCTGCCCGCCGCGGTGATCTGGGGCATCGTGCTGTCCAACATCCTGGTCAAAGGAGTGGTGACGTTGGTCAGTCTGCCGGGGATTTACCTGGTGCACGAAAACAAGGCGGGCTAAAACCCGCCTTGCTTGTTATCTCAGCGCCTTTTTGTGAATTTCTGAACGATCCCTCTTGACAGCCACCCCAAATTATTGTATAATCTCCAGAGTTTGTGAAAAAAAGAACGAATCGAGAGAGTGTATGAGCGCAAAATCTCAAACCCAACCACTGTTCGGGTTGCCGCGCCCCTGCCTGTACCGCCTGCCGATCTATTACCGCCGCTTGCGGCAGGCCATTGAGCAAAGCGTCTTTTTTGTCTCCTCGGCCGAATTGGGGCATAGCGCCGGCGTTTCGGACGCGCAGGTGCGCAAAGACCTGAGTCACCTCGATCTGGAAGGCCGCTCCGGAGCCGGCTATGACGCCCAACAACTGGCCGCCTACCTGGAAGATTTTTTGGGGCTGATCAACGACAAAGAGGCCGTGCTGGTAGGCATGGGCAACCTGGGTCGCGCTCTGGCCCAGTATCCTGGCTTTGGCCGCTATGGTTTGCGCATTGTGGCCTGCTTTGATCTCGACCCGGCCAAGATCGGCCAGATAGTCGGCGATTGTGAGATTTTGCCGGTCTCCAAGCTAAGCGATCTGGCACAGCGATTGCACATTCAAATGGGCATCCTCACCGTGCCAGCAACAGCAGCGCAAGAAATCGCCGACGCCATGATCCAGGGCGGCATCCAGGTGATCTGGAATTTTGCCCCGTGCGAGCTGCACGTGCCGTCCGAGGTCTATGTCAAAAATCAAGACCTGGCCGCCGAACTGGCCATGCTGTCCCACTATATCACGCAAAAGAAACTGCAAATAGCACACAAGGAGGTATAATCTTGGAAAAAATAGACCCGATGGACAGTCCCGTTGTGGGTGTATGGGAGAACCAGCCCCGCACCGACCGCCCACCGCAGATGCAAGAATACGAGCCGGGCAACCCTATCCTGGCCGTGATGGGCTGGGATGGATTTTTTGTGTTCGACCAGCGCATAGATGTGGTAGATATGGCCCGCGCGTATATGGAGGTCATTCAGGGAGAATCGTGCGGCAAATGCGTGCCGTGTCGCATGGGCACCCGCGTGGCTGCTGATGTGTTGACCCGCATCGCCGATGGACGCGGCCAGGAAGAAGACCTGGACATTTTGCGGCGAGTGGGCGACCTGGTGTGGGCCGGCTCGATGTGCGAATTGGGTCACACCTCGATGAACGCCGTGCTGGCCCTGCTAGACCGCTACGAGGACGAATTTCGCCGTGCCATCTATGAAGGGCGACGGCGACCGCGTCGCGTCTATCACACCAAAGTCACCGCCCCCTGCATCGAAGCCTGCCCCGAGCGGCTGGACATTCCCCGTTACATCGAGTACATCAAAGGCGGCCGCTATGCCGAGTCGCTGTCGGTAGTACACGAAAAGAACCCCCTGGCCTCGGTGTGCGGGCGCGTCTGTGTGCGCTTTTGCGAGTTTGTCTGTCGGCGTGGCAAGCTGGACAACCCTGTCAGCATCAAACACCTCAAGCGGTTCGTCGGCGATGTCGAAATAGATGCGGCGATCAAGAAATACGAGCCGCACGTGACCATCGCCCCCGATGCCAAACGGGTGGCCGTCATCGGCGCCGGGCCGGCCGGGGTCACCGCCGCCTATCATCTCTTGCGCAAAGGCTATCGTGTCGAGATTTTCGAAGCATTGGATGAGCCGGGCGGTATGGCCGCTGTAGGCATCCCCGATTACCGCCTGCCCCGCGAGGTGTTGCGCACCGAAATTGACATCATTCAAAACATGGGCGCCCAGATTCATTACCAGCAACGACTGGGGCGCGATTTTACCCTGCAACAACTCCAAGAGCGCGGCTTTGAAGCCATCTTTATCGCCATCGGTGCCCAACTCGGCCAGACTATGCGCGTCAAAGGCGAAGAATTGAATCCGCAAGGATACATGATCGGCATTGACTTTTTATTTCGCATCAACAAAAACCAACCCATCCCCGCTGCCCAACGCGCTGTGGTGGTAGGCGGCGGCAATGTGGCTATGGACTGCGCCCGCTCGGCCAAGCGACTGGGCATCCCTAAAGTGCATCTGGTCTACCGCCGCACCCGCGACGAAATGCCCGCCGACAAGGTCGAAGTACACGACGCCCATGAAGAAGGCGTCATTTACCACTTTTTGAGCAACCCCACCCGCCTGATCATCCAGGACAATCGGGTCGTCGGCGTCGAGTGCGTACAAATGGCTTTGGGCGAACCCGATAGCAGCGGCCGGCGCAGCCCGGCACCCGTGCCTGGCTCTGAGTTTATCATTGACTGCGATCTGGTCATCCCGGCTATAGGCCAAAAAGTGGACATCTCCTGTCTGGAAGGCGACATCAAGCCCGAACTGACCCGCTGGGGCACCATCCAGACCGACCCGGACACCCTGCAAACCAACATCCCCGGCGTGTTTGCCGGCGGCGACTGTATGACCGGACCAGGCGCGTTGATCGAAGCGATGGCTGCCGGCCTGCGCGTCAGCAACTCGATTGACCAATACCTGCAACAAGGCCAGGTTTCCCTCACCCAAGACGAACGCCTGAGCCGCATTTTCCGCGCCCTCTCGCAAATAGACGCCGACCAGGTAGACCGTTTTGGCGGCGAAGAACGCATCGAGATGCCCATGCGCTCGGTGCCAGAGCGAGTAGATGACTTTGATGAAGTCGAAACCGGCCTCACGCCCGAAGACGCCTTGTTAGAAGCCGACCGCTGCCTGAGATGCTATAGAATCCTTTTGGTAGCGACAGAGAAATAGATAGGTAGCCGAATATGACCTCATTAACCCGACACAATTTACGACGCATCCATCTGACCATAGACGATCAGGCCGTGCTGGCCCGCGATGGCCAGACCATCCTGGACGTGGCTCGCGAAAACGGCATCCCCATTCCCACCCTGTGCTACACCGACAAACTCAAGCCACTAGGAGCCTGCCGCCTGTGCATTGTCCAGGTGCAGGGAACGCCCATGCCGGTGACGGCCTGCACCACCCCGGCCCGCGAAGGCATGCAAGTGCGCACCCACACCCCCATGCTGGAAAACCTGCGCCGCGAGACGCTCAAGATGATCTTGCTGCGCCATCCGCTCAACTGCACCGCCTGCGAGATCAACGGGGCGTGCCAGTTGCAAGACCTGGCACATCAATACGACATGACCCATCAAGACCTGCACACCTACGACCTGCGCCCCATCGAGTTTGAGCCAGAACCGTATGCCACACCGTTGATCGAATATCACCCCCGTCGCTGTGTGCTGTGCGGCCGCTGCGTCGAAGCCTGCATCGAGATCAGCGGCATGGGGGCGATCAATTTCAAGGGGCGCGGAGCCAATACCCGCATCGCTCCAGCCCAGCTCGCCCCCGACGCCCCGCCCGAACTGCGGCCCGAATGTATTTCGTGCGGCGAGTGTATGGCCATCTGCCCCGTCAACGCTTTGACCGAGACACAAAACAAAACCTTTTACCAGGCCCGCCCCAAGCCCTGGGAGATTAAAAAAGTGCGCACCGTCTGCACCTATTGCGGCTGCGGTTGCGAACTGGAATTGAACGTGGCCGGCAACCGCATCATCGGGGTCACTCCGGCCGAAGGCGGCGTGAACCAGGGCGCCCTCTGCGCCAAAGGCCGCTTTGGCTATGACTTTGTCAACCACAAAGACCGCCTCAAATCGCCCATGATCCGGCGCGGCAGCTATTGGCAAGAAGTCAATTGGGATGAAGCCCTGGATTACGTGGCCGACCGGCTGACCCAAATTCGTGTCCAACACGGTCCCGATGCCATCGGCGGGCTGGCCTCAGCCCGCGCCACCAACGAAGACAATTACCTGTTGCAAAAATTGATGCGCGGGGTGATCGGCACCAACAACATTGACCATTGCGCCCGGCTTTGACACAGCGCCACGGTGGCCGGTCTGGCCGCCTCCTTTGGCAGTGGTGCAATGACCAACTCGATGAGCGAGATCGAAAACACCGACCTGATCTTGATCACCGGCAGCAACACCGCCGAAACGCATCCCATCATCGGGCGTATGGTCAAACGAGCCGTCGAACGCAAACGCGCCAAACTGATCATCGTTGACCCGCGCAAGGTCGAACTGGTCAAATATGCCCACGTCTGGCTGCAACCTCGCCCCGGCACCGACGTGGCCTGGATCAACGGCCTGATGCATGTGATTTTGGCCGAAGAACTTGCGGATAAGGAATTTGTCCAGGAGCGGACAGAAGATTTTAAAGCACTGCAAGAAGCGGTCAAGCCTTACACCCCAGAGCTGGTAGCCAGGATCACCGGCATCCCCGCCGACGACCTGCGCAAAGCAGCGCGCATGTATGCCCAGGCTTCCAAAGCCATGATCCTGTACGCTATGGGCATCACCCAACACACCAGCGGCACCAACAACGTCAAATCGCTGGCCAACCTGACCATGTTGTGTGGCCACATTGGCAGTGAAGGCAACGGCCTTTGCCCCTTGCGCGGCCAAAACAATGTGCAAGGCGCCTGCGACGTAGGCGGCCTGCCCAATGTCTTTCCTGGCTATCAGCCCGTCACCTCTGAAGCTGTGCTGACCAAATTCCAGCAGGGTTGGGCCACCGGCATGCGCCTCTCCAACAAGGTGGGCCTCACCGTTACCGAAATGCTGCCGGCCGCGCTGGAAGGCAAGCTCAAGGCTATGTACATCGTCGGCGAGAACCCCGTCCTCAGTGACGCCGACTCGGCCCACGTGAAAAAATCGCTGGAATCGCTGGAATTTTTGGTGGTACAAGACATCTTTTTGACCGAGACGGCGCAACTGGCCGATGTGGTATTGCCGGCGGCCAGCTTTGCCGAAAAGGACGGCACTTTTACCAACACCGAACGGCGGGTGCAGCGCGTGCGTCAGGCCATCAACCCGCCCGGCGACGCTCTGCCCGACTGGCAGATCATCAGCGAGATCGCCCGGCGAGTCAGCGCCCGCCTGGTCGCTGCGCAAACCGATTCGGGCAGTCGCTATCCCATCAGTGCGGCACCGCACGGTTTTTGGAATTACAGCTCACCGTCTGAAATTTTTGACGAACTGGCCGCCCTGACGCCGAGCTATGCCGGCATCAGCTATGAGCGGCTGGAGCGGGGCGGGTTGCAATGGCCCTGCCCAACCAAATATCACCCCGGCACGCCCTATTTGCACAAGGGCCGGTTTGCGCGTGGGCTGGGCAAATTCTTTCCCATCGAATTTGCGCCAGCCGCCGAGCTGCCCGACGACGAGTATCCGTTCTACCTCAGCACCGGGCGCATCCAATACCACTATCACACCGGCACGATGACCCGCCGCTCCAAAGGGCTGGACCTGATCGCCCCCGAAGAGCGCATCCAGGTCAACCCCATAGACGCCAAACGGCTAAACATCCGCGACGGCGACTGGGTGCGCGTGCAATCGCGGCGCGGCGAGGTGCGCGCCCGCGCCCACGTCACCGACCGCTCGGCGCCGGGCATGGTCTTTGGCACATTCCATTTCAAAGAAGCGCCGATCAACGCGCTGACCCATGGCGCGCTCGACCCGGTGGCCAAAATACCCGAGTTCAAAGTCTGCGCCGTGCGCATAGAAAAGGTCGAGAAATGACAATAGACTGGGTTGGGTTTGTCCTGGTTGGACTGGCCGCCCTGGCCGCCGGCATGGTCAACGCCCTGGCCGGCGGCGGCACCCTGATCACCTTTCCCATGATGGTCGCGGTGGGCATTCCGCCGGTTGCCGCCAACATCACCAGCACCGTGTCATTGTGTCCAGGCTATCTGGGAGCTACCCTGGCCCAGTGGCAAGACCTGCGCGACCAGAAAAAGCGCATGGTCTGGATTTTGCCGGCCGCCGCCGTCGGCGGTATCATCGGCGGCATCCTGCTGCTGATCACACAGGAAAAAATCTTTCGTGACCTGGTGCCGTTCCTGATCTTGCTGGCCTCGATCTTGCTGGCCGTCCAGGACCCGGTGCGTGCCTGGCTGGTGCGTCGCGCCAACCGCCCCGGCCGGCATGCCCAGTCCGACAAGTGGGCCATCCTACCTATTGGCCTGGCAGCCATCTATGGCGGCTATTTTGGCGCCGGCCTCAGCGTGATCGTGCTGGCCACGCTGGGCATGCTGCTCGACGACTCGCTGACGCGCCTCAACGCGCTCAAACAGTCGGTCTCGCTGAGCGTCAACGTGGCTGCCGCCATCTTTTTCGTCTTTTCCGGCCAGGTCATCTGGCCGGTGGCCATGGTGATGGCCGTCGGTGCCCTGCTCGGCGGCGCCCTGGGCGGGCGGCTGGCCGGGCGGATCAAGCCGGCTATGCTGCGTTGGATCGTGGTGGGCATTGGCTTCACCGTCGCCATCATTTACCTGATAAGGAGATAACAAGTGACAACCATTGTAATTTGTGTCGGCAGCTCGTGTTATGTGCGCGGGTCAGATCAGGTCGCTGAGACCTTTGAAAATTTGATCAAAAAAGAACAATTGGAAGGCCGGGTGGAGTTGATGGGCGCGTTCTGCATGGAACACTGCTCTATGGGCGTGTCTGTCCGCGTCGGCGACAAGGTGTATCGCGGCATAGACCCGCACGGCGCGGAAATGTTTTTCTATAACGAAATCCTGCCCCAGGTCCGCTGATGGGGGGAGCGAGTCGTATGTCTCAACTCGATCTGCCCGTTGAACAACCTGCATCCGGCCTGATCAACACCAACCCGGCGCGCTGCCGCGACTGTTATCGCTGCGTGCGCACCTGCCCGGTCAAAGCCGTGCGCGTGCGCGACGGGCAAGCACAGGTGGTGCACGAGTTGTGCATCGCCTGCGCCAACTGTGTGCGCGCCTGCCCGCAACAGGCCAAAGTCAGCCGCGACGACCGCCCGGCCGTGCAGGCCGCTCTGCAAGCCGGCCGCCCGGTCATTGCCAGCGTAGCTCCATCCGCGCCGGCCTATTTCGAGATCGCCACATTCAACCAGATCGAAGACGCCCTGCGTCAACTGGGCTTTGCCGCCGCCGAAGAAACTGCCTTTGGCGCCGAAATGGTCGGCCTGGCGCACGGCGACCTGGTTCACCAAATGCGCAACCGCTGGCCACTGATCGCCAGCTCATGCCCGGTGGTGGTCAGCCTGGTCGAACACTGCTACCCCGACCTGATCCCACACCTGGCCCCCATCGTCTCGCCTATGATCGCCCATGGCCGCTATCTGCGTCAACAACACGGGCCGCAGGCATTTATCGTGTTCATTGGGCCGTGCATCGCCAAAAAAGGCGAAATCGTCGAGCCAGAACTGCAAGGGGCCATAGACGCCGCCCTCACCTTTGACGAGTTGGAAGAATGGATGCAGCAGGTCGGGGTCATTCTGCCGCCGGCCGACCCGCGCACGGCACCCCCCTCACAGCGCACCAACGTTTTTGAGCGCATCAATGCCCGCCTGTTTCCGGTAGAGGGCGGGCTGGTCGGCACGGCCAATATGGACACCGACATTTTGTCCGGTCACACTCTGGCTGCATCGGGCATCGGCACATGCCAAAACGTGCTGGAAGGCATCCGCTCCGGCGCCGTCGAGGCTTGCCTGGTCGAACTGCTGGCCTGCGGCGGCGGCTGCATCAACGGCCCTGCCCTGATGGATCACAAAAGCGTCATCCTGTCGCGCCAGCGAGTGATGGCCTATGCCACCCGCCGCCAGCCCAAACCGCTGCCCACACGCGAACAGTGGCCCAACCTCGGCCGATCCTATCAAGACTATAGCCAGCCAGAGCCACAATTCACCGAAGAGCAGATTAGCCAGGTGCTGCACCAGGTAGACAAGTATACCCCCGAAGACGAATACAACTGCGGCGCGTGCGGCTATGACTCGTGTCGCGACAAGGCACGCGCCGTCTTGCGCGGCATGGCCGAGGCCACCATGTGCGTCCCCTTTATGCGCTCGCGCGCCGAATCGTTGACCAACGTGGTCATGGACGTGACCCCCAACGCCATCCTGATCATAGATCGTTCGCTGCACATTCAGGGTTTGTCTGCTTCAGCGGAAAAAATGTTCAACTGCCGCCGGATCAACGTGCTGGGGCACCCCCTGCGCTCCATCGTCCCGGTGATCGAAGACTTTGTGGCCGTGCGCGACCAAAATCAGCCGGCGATGAACAAAATCGTGCGTCAGCGCGCCGATCTGATTGTCGAGCAAAGCATCGTGCCGGTGGGCAACGAAAACCTGATCGTGGGCATCTTGCGCGACGTGACCGGGCGCGAGCAAGAGCGCGACAAGATGGCCCGCCTGCGCGCCGAAACCCTGCAACGCACCCAAGAAGTGATCCAGCAGCAGATGCGTGTGGCGCACGAGATCGCCGGTTTGTTGGGCGAAACCACCGCCGAAACCAAAGTGCTGCTCACCCAACTGGCCCGCCTGGTAGACCGTCCTGCCGAGGACGCTGAATGATCAAATGATCTCAAAAAATGGAGGAACGCCGGCGACTTGCCGGCTCTTGGACCGCAAGATGAATCAAATCGTTGAAGTTGCCTGGGACAGTTTGAATAAAAGTGGGGAAGAATTGTGCGGTGATTGTGTCAAAATCACCACCACGCCCGACGCCCTGATCGTGGTCTTGTCTGACGGGCTGGGCAGCGGCGTCAAAGCCAACATCCTCTCTACCCTGACCGCCGAAATTGCCGCTTCGATGCTGGAAAAAGGGGCCAGCATTGACGAAGTCATCGAGACATTGGTCGTCACCCTGCCCGAATGTCAGGTGCGCCACCTGGCCTATGCCACTTTTGCAGTGCTGCACGTGCTGCGCGGACGAGAAGCCTATTTGATCGAGTACGACTGCGAAAAGCTGATCTGGGTGCGCGACCAGCAAATTGTCGAGGTGCCCACCCAGGAGCGCAGGGTAGGAGAGCGCACCATCCGTGAGGCACGTTTTACCCTGCAAGAAAACGACTATATGGTCATGGTCAGCGACGGCTATATCCATGCCGGCGTGGGCGGGCTGTACCGCTTTGGCTGGGGCTGGAAAAACGTGGCCACTGCCGTGCGCCGTTGGGCCGAAACGCGCGGCGACGCCCATCAACTGGTACGCTCGCTCAGCCAGACCTGCCTTAAACTCTATCAAGGCCGCCCCGGCGACGACTCGACCGCCGTAGGTATGTGGGTGCGCAAGCCGCGCCAGATCAACATCCTCACCGGGCCGCCCTCGCGCCCCGAACTAGACGAAGAAGCCGTCAACAAACTGGTCTCGCTGCGCGGCATCAAAGCCATCTGCGGCGGCACCACCGCTCAACTGGCCGCCCGCGTATTGGGCAAAAAACTAGAGGTGGCCTGGCGACCGCCGCAACAGGGCGGCAGTCGGCACAAACTGCCGCCGGTAGCGCGGCTGGAAGGAATTGACCTGGTCACAGAGGGCATCCTGACGCTTAGCTCCACCGGCGACCTGCTCCGGCAGGCCGCCACCGTCCACGACCTGCCACCCGGCCAGGAGGCCGATGTGCAACTGGCGCGCTTGCTGCTCCAGGCCGACAGTGTCCATTTTATCGTCGGCGACGCCCTCAACCCCACCCAACTGGCCGATGTGGTGCGCGGCAAACCGATGCGCCAGATTTACCTGGAAGATTTGATTCAAGAATTGGAAAAAAGAAACAAACAGGTTACGGTCGAACATCTGTAAAGGAGCTTTCCATGTCGGTTATCACCACTCACCCCAAAATAACCTTCTCTCGGATCATTTTGACGCTCGGCCTGGCCGGGTCAGGGCTGCTGATCCCCGCCCTGGGCCTGCCACAGTGGATCACCGGCCCGCTGGTCAACGCCCTGCTGATTCTGACCGTCGAAACCGGCGGCGTCGGCGCGGCCGTGCTGGTCGGGCTGCTCACGCCGCTGAACGCCCTCTTGGGCGGCGTGCTGCCGCTGCCGCTGATAGTCATAATTCCCTTGATCGGCATCGGCAACGCCATCTTGAGCGTCGTTTACGGCGCGCTGCGTGAAAAAAATCGCCGGCTGGCCGTTCTGGCCGCAGCTATGCTCAAATTTGCCTGGCTGTACGCCGCCGTCGCCTGGCTGACCGTTCGCCCATTGACCGTTATGGCCGGCGGGGCGGCACAAACGGCCATCATCCCGGCATCGCTGGCCTATATGATGCAGTGGCCGCAATTGGCCACCGCCCTGGCCGGCGGCCTCATCGCCCTGTCCCTGATCCAGGTCGGCCGACGCGCCAGATGAACCACACCACGCTGGCCAAAGTCACGGCCATGATCACCCGCCCAGGCGCAAACGCCCCCGAGCTGCTGGTCTTTCGCCATCCCCATGCCGGCATCCAGCTTCCGGCCGGCACCGTCGAGGCCGACGAACCCATCGAGATAGCCTTGCTGCGCGAGGTGCAAGAAGAAACCGGCCTCACCCAGGTACAGATCAAATCCTGCCTGGATATCCAAATCACCAACCTGGACGACAACTGGCGGCTGGTGACCCAAACAACCGCTCTGCGCATTGGCCCGGCCGCCGATGCGCCAGAGCTGGGATTTGGACTATCGCGGGGATGCTGGGTGGAACAGACAGACCAGGTCAATGGCTTTGCTCAGGTGATATACGAAGAAATGGACTTGAACGCCGAAATGCCAATCCCGCGAGTGCGCATCAGCGGTTGGCTGCCTGCTGCAGGGCTGGCCCATCGCCTGGAACGGCACTTTTTCCACCTCACCCTCACTGCTCCCACCCCCGACTCGTGGGATGTGCTGTCGGACGGCGGACACACGTTTCACCTGTTCTGGACGCCGCTCATTCCCCGCCCGCAATTGGTAGCCGGGCAAAACAAATGGCTGGATTTGATCTGCCAACAGAGGCAACCACAAGAATTGCCCCGACAATGAACGTGCAGGAGACCGAACATGGATCGTCCCGATAGCTCTATCGTCCAACCCGGCCTGGATGTGCTTTTGGCCGATCACCTCGACCTGTTGGCCGGCCGACGGGTAGGCCTGGTCACCAGTTCCAGCGCCATCACTGCCCAGGCCGTTCCGGCCATAGACGCTTTGCACCCCAAATGTCAACTGGCGGCCTTGTTCGCCCCTGAACACGGCTTGCAGGCTCACGCTGCCGACGGCGCCGCCGTCTCGTCTACCCAAGACCCGCGCACCGACCTGCCGGTCTACAGCCTGTATGGCGACGCAAAAAAACCCACCGCCGACATGCTGCAAGGCATTGATGCGCTGCTCTTTGATATTCAAGATGTCGGAACGCGCTTTTACACCTATATCTGGACGATGAGCTATGTGCTGGAGGCTGCCGCTGAGTATGACCTCCCCTTGATCATCCTGGATCGCCCCAACCCCATCGGCGGGCAAATTGTCGAGGGGCCGCCGGTCGAGCCAGGCTACGAGTCTTTTGTGGGGAGATACTCCATCCCCTTGCGGCACAGTTTGACCATAGGCGAGCTGGCCGTCTGGCTGAACCGCGAGCATAATCTGAACGCCGCATTGACGGTCATTCCAGCTCAAGGGTGGAAACGGGCCATGTGGTTCGAGCAAACCGGCCTGCCCTGGGCGCCGCCCTCGCCGGCCATGCCCAAACCCGACACAGCCATGGTCTATCCCGGCGCCTGCCTGCTGGAGGGGACCAACCTGTCGTGCGGTCGCGGCACGGCCACGCCGTTTGAGGCGGTCGGGGCGCCCTGGATAGACGCCTACCGCCTGGCCGACGCCCTCAACAACATGGCCTTGCCCGGCGTGCGCTTTCGCCCCACCTGGTTTACCCCTTGCGCCTCCAAACACGCGCAACAGACATGTCAGGGAGTGTTTATCCACGTGCTGAACCGGGCCGTGTTTCGCCCTCTGAGTGTGGGACTGCATCTACTCGCCGCCGTGCATGCGCTGTGGCCCGATGATTTTGCGTGGCTGAAAAGCAGTTGGGAGGGACATCCGCCGCATTTCGACCTGCTGATCGGCAACGGCTGGGTGCGCCCGCACCTGGATGCCGGGCAGTCCGTGTCCGACCTGGAGGGCGAGTGGGTCAACTATGATCGACAGTTTGCGGCAGACAAAAAACAGGTGGAATTGTACAAATGACCAGACTGGAGGTCACGCTGTTGCCTCACTTGGATGTCGGCATCCCGAACTTGTTCGGGGATACTACTCGTTGCCCCACTTGGATGTCGGCATCCCGAACTTGTTCGGGAACACCCCACTCAGTTCCTGGCGACGACAATCCCACAACACCATACCCGGCCCACCGACCGGCCCGCCCCACTGTTGGGCCGACAGCGGATGACACTGCTGCACCACCCAATGCGCCGGTGAATAAGGCGGCGCGCCTTCGGGAGGACGCCCTACGCCGCCAGGCAGCAGAAAAAAGCGCACCCGTCCGGCGCGCACCATCTCGGTCAATTCGGGCGGCGTCAAAATGGCATCGCTCCCCGAAAACCCGCCCAACGCCATCACCGGCTGGCCCGTGGCCAGGATGATCGGCGCCGCATCACGGGCATTGAGCGTAGCCAGCAGCCAGGTTTCGCCGCGACGCTGCGCCTGCAACAAGGCCACCAGACGCTCATTGGCCTTTTGTGTGGGCGCAACCCGCCTTTCCACAGCCAGGTCGGGACCGGCGAACGGCAGCCAGCCATCCCCGCCATACCACACCGGAATCCAGGCCCACACCGTCGGCGCGATCAGCAGCCCCAACAGCCCAAGCCAGGGAGCAACTTTATGCCCCCAAAGCCAGGCCGGCTGAACCATGCCGATCATGGCCAGGCCGCCCAACAACCCCATCGACAGCGACAGCCCCCAACGCCAGGCTGGAAACGGCCACAAAATCAACACCTGACAAGCCGCCGTGCCGATCAAGGCCAGGATCGGCAGCACGATACGGCGACGGCCATGCTCAAACATCGCTGCCCCGCCGCTGCCAACCAGCACGGCCAACGCCGGAGCCAACATCTCCAGGTAATAGCGGTGAAAGAGGTTGGCAAAGCTGAAAAAAACCATCTGTGGCAACAGCCAGGCCAGCCAGAACAATGCAGCGCGACGCGGCTGCGGTTCGGGACGGCGCAGAACGACCCACGCCCCCCAACCAGCCAGCGGCAGCAGCCACATCGCCTGCCCAGCCAACTGCCGGTTGAACAACCGCCCGATACCCGGATCGCCGGTCTCGTGCGAAAACGCCCCGCCCGGCTGCGGATTGCCTGATGGATTGGGCGCAGCGGGCGCAGCGGACTCAGCGGACGCGTTGCGCGGACGGCCGGTCGGCAGTAGCCGCGCCAGGCCGTTGTGACCAGTCATCAATTGCAGCACCGAATTGTCGGCGCTGCTGCCCACAAAAGGTCGGCGGTCCGGCGGCGTCAGGTCTACGGCCACCGCCCAGGTCAGCGACACCACCCCCATCAGCAAAACAGCCCACCCCAGATGCAGCAGCCGCTTCCACCAGTGGATCGGGGCGGCAATCAGGTAGAGCAAACCAAAGGCTGGCAGCACCATGTAGGCTTGCAGCATCTTGATATTGAAACCCAATCCCACCAAGACAAAGGCCAACAGCAGCCAACGCAACCGCCCGGCCTCGGCAGCCTTGAACAAAGCCCACGTCGTCAGGAGCAGCAGACACACCAACAGGCTGTCTTGGGTATTGTTGCGGTTCGTGGCCACACTGATCGGCGTCACGGCCAGCGATAGAGCAGCCAGCAAGCCGGCCATCGCCCCAGAAGGATGTCGCCCCCACATACGCCGTGTCAGTCGGTAGACCAGAGCCACCGACAGCACTCCGGCCACTGCCTGCGGCCATAAAAGCACCCATCCCCGAAAGCCCAACAGTGCCGCGGCAGCTGCTTGAATCCACAAGCCCAAAGGCGGCTTGTCAATAGAGACAAAGCCGGCAGAGTCGAACGCGGCAAAGAAAAAAGGCCGCCAGCCGGTGAGCATACTTTGCACCCCGGCGGTATAATACAGGTTGGCAAACCCTTCCTGGGCCAGGCGGAAAAAACGCAAAAACACGGCCAGCCACAACACCCCGATCAGGGCGGCGCGGTGTCCCCATTCGGTTTTAATTGTCTGCATTTCGGTCAAGTCCAATAAAAAACCAGAGTACAAAGAATATCAAGGCTTGTATGAACCGTTTGAAGGTTAAGAGTCCGCTGAAAGCACTTGCGAGAGGCGATGAGTCTTGATATTTTTAATAAGGTTTACGGTGTTTTAGTGTTATCTTGCAGAGGAGTCATCAATGCGTTGGGGGCAAACCTGCTCGCCGCGGCCCCCTCGCCAGCGATGACAGTGAGACATCAGCAATTTCTTTCATTGCATCTATGTGCGTTACGCACATTATATACCATAATCTTGCGGTTCGCTCATTTTTTCCAATGATCGGAAATCAGACGTCCTGACGAGAATTGCGTTTTGTGCTATACTGATAGCATCAACCGCCCCACACGAAATGGAGGACACGATGGAAAAAATCATCAAATCGGACCAGGAATGGCAGGCCCAACTCACCCCCGAACAGTATCGGGTCGCCCGTCGCAAAGGCACCGAGTCGCCCTTTAGCGGGGCCTATTACTCAAACAAGGCCACAGGTGAGTATTGTTGTGTTTGCTGCGGCCTGCCCTTGTTCAGTTCGGAAACCAAATACGATTCGGGCAGCGGCTGGCCCAGCTTTTGGGCGACCATCTCGGACGAAAATATTGAAACAGCCAGCGATTTCAAGCTGTTGATGCCGCGCACCGAAGTGCTGTGTCGCCGCTGCGGCGCCCACCTCGGCCATGTGTTCGATGACGGCCCTGCGCCCACCTTTCAACGCTACTGCGTCAACTCGACCGCCCTGCAATTCAAGCCAGAGCAGCCCTAAAAGGCCGCCGAAAAATCATCTACCACCAAGACACAAAGCACTTTTAAAAACGCCAGGTATTGCAAACCTTGGTGTTCTCGGTGTCCTTTGTGATAAAAATAGACTTTTTCAGCGGCCTCCCAGCCTGTCGGGCGGGCTGTACGATTATGACATGGCGTTTAACTGTTGCAGCCGCGCCTTGAGTTTGGTCCACTGATTGCGCAACTCGTCTCGCTTGTCGCGCTCGCCCTGCACCACATGCTCAGGGGCTTTTTCCAAAAAGCGGGTGTTGCGCAGGCGGATTTCCACCTCGGCAATGCGTTGGGTGAGCGATTCCATCTCGACGGCGATGCGCATCCGCTCGGCTTCCAGGTCAATGACATCACGCAGAGACAAATAGGTTTCAATGCCGCCTTGTACCAGGGTCAGCGCGTGAGTGGGTTTATCGTCCAGCGCCTCGGCGATGACCAGTGCATTTTCATCGAGGTGGGCAAGCGTGCAAATAGCTTTTTTGTATCCTTTGAAGAACGAGGCCTTGTCGCCGCAGACCAGGATGGCCGGAATGCGCTTGCCGGCCTCGACATTGTATTCCGAGCGGGCATTGCGAATGGCCCGTACCACGTCCATCAGCGATTCCATCAGGGCCACCGCTTCGTGGTCTTGCCAGCCTTCTTGCGGCCAGGGAGACACGATCAGGGCCGGGCCTTCGTGCGGTAGGGCTTGCCACAGCGTCTCGGTGACAAAGGGCATAAACGGGTGCAGCAAACGCAGTGAGCGTTCTAGCACATATACCAACACCTGCCGCGCCGCGTTTTGCTCGCGAATGTCATTGCCCTGGATGCGCACTTTGGCCATCTCGATATACCAGTCGCAAAACTCGTTCCACAGAAATTCTTGAATCTGGCGAGCTGCCTCGCCGAACTGATAGGCCTCCATCAGGCGGTTGACATCGGCCACCAGGCGGTTGTTGCGGCTGATGATCCACTTGTCCATGATGGATTGCGATGACAGGTCCCAGGTGCCCTGACCGGCGCGCACCGTATAGCCCAGGGTGGTCAGCACAAAGCGCGATGCGTTCCACAGTTTGTTGGCAAAGTTGCGCGCCGCCTCGATACGGGTGGGCGATAATTTGGCGTCGTTGCCGGGCGTGCTGCTGGTGACCAGGGCAAAGCGCAGAGCATCACAGCCATATTCCTGGATCACATTGAGCGGGTCGTATTTGGCCGCATCGGGCAGCGATTTGGAGATTTTGAGCCCTTTTTCGTTGCGTACCAGGCCGTGCAAATAGACGGTGTGAAACGGCACCTGGCCAGTCAATTCGATCCCCAACATGATCATGCGCGCCACCCAGAACGGCAAAATGTCATAGCCGGTTTCCAGCACCGAGGTGGGGTAATAGTATTTGAAATCGGGCGTTTCTTCGGGCCAGCCCAGCGTGCTAAAAGGCCACAATCCCGATGAAAACCAGGTGTCCAGCACGTCGGGGTCTTGGGTCAGGCTGCTGCTACCGCACCGGGGGCATTGACTGGGGTCCTCCATCTCGACAATGAGGTTTCCACAATCGGCGCAGTACCACACCGGAATGCGATGTCCCCACCACAACTGGCGGCTGATGCACCAGTCACGGATGTTTTCCATCCAGTTGAAATAGATTTTCTCAAAACGCTCTGGAATGATCTTGACTTTGCCATCGCGCACGGCCTGGATAGCCGGCTCGGCCAGCGGCTTGCTTTTGACGAACCACTGTGTCGAGATGCGCGGCTCGATGATGGTGGCGCAGCGCTGGCAGTGGCCCACCGAGTGGACATAGTCTTCAATCTTGACCAGCACGCCCGTGGCCTGCATGTCGGCGACCAGGTTTTTGCGGCAGGCAAACCGCTCTTGCCCGCTGTAGGTGCCGGCGTTTTCGTTCATCAGTCCCTTTTCGGTCATCACATTGATCTCAGCCAGACCGTGCCGCTTGCCGATCTCATAGTCGGTGGGGTCGTGCGCCGGCGTGACCTTGACGGCACCGCTGCCAAACTCGCGGTCTACGGCGGTGTCGGCGATGATGAGGATGCGCCTCTCCATGCCGGGCAGTACGGCGTATTGGCCGATCAGGTGGCGATATCGCTCGTCGTCGGGGTGGACAGCCACGGCCGAGTCGCCCAGTACCGTTTCGGGGCGGGTAGTGGCCACCGAGATAAAGGATGTGGCGTTCTGACACCAGGCCGGATCGGGCCACGGCGCCTGCGGCCCGGCCCAGTCGGCGGTGATCACCGGATAGCGCAAATACCACAGTTTGGATTTTTCCTCATCGTGGTCTACTTCCAGGTCCGAGATGGCCGTCTCGCAGCGCGGGCACCAGTTGATCAGATATTGGCCGCGATAGATCAGCCCCTTTTTATACATTTGCACAAAGGCTGTGCGCACGGCGCGGCTGAGGCCCTCATCCAGAGTGAACCGCTCGCGCTTCCAGTCGCAGCTCACGCCCAGGTGGCGGTGCTGATCGTCAATGCGACGGTGATAAATCTCTTTCCACTGCCATACCCGCTCGATAAATTTTTCCTGGCCCAGGTCGGTGCGCTTGATGCCTTCGCGGGCCAGTTCGCGCTCTACCACATTTTGCGTGGCAATGCCGGCATGGTCGGCCCCGGGCACCCACAATGTTGGGTCGCCCAGCATGCGGTGATAGCGGATCATGATGTCTTCCAAGGTGGCGGTGATGGCATGTCCCAGATGAAGCTGTCCGGTTACGTTGGGCGGCGGCATGGCAATGACAAAGGGTTTTTTCCAGGGGTTGGCCAGGGGCTCAAAATAACCTTTGGCCTCCCACCACGCATAGATGCGATTTTCCACCTGCGCCGGATCATAGTTTTTGGGCAGAGAGATGTTTTTTTCCGACATGTTGATCCTCCAATAAACAAAAATCCCTCTCACCGTCAAGGACGAGAGGGGAATCTCACGTGGTACCACCTTGTTTTGACACTCGGCGGCGATAACGGGCCATAGCCGGGCAAAGCTCAACCTGAATGGAATAGATTCAGATTCACCCTGCCAACTCACAGGCGACGTTCGGCTCGTTTGATGCGAGATGGGCTTGCAGCCCTGGACCCATCCTCTCTGGCGCTCTGACGAGCTTACTCTTCCTGGTCACAGTCTTTGATCGAGGCGATTATACCCGATTTGCTGTAGGGTGTCAAAGCACTTTTTGTCTCGGCCTGCGCCGAATGACTCTACCCTTATTCCTTGTCTGTGCGGAACGATTCAGCCTTCATACTTTTTCTTGATGAATTGCAGGCGTTGCTGCACTTTGGCCTCAATGTCCAGCATTTGAATGTCCTCCAAATAGGTGACAAACTGTGGCGAGGCCATATCTTTGAGGATGGAAATGACAGCGGCAATTTCTTCTACCTTGATCTCGTTCAACCGCGAAGCATCGGCAATCATGCCTTCGGTGTCTCCGATGCGCCCGCTCTTTTCGGCGCGCACCAGCCGCTCCATATTCATAGTCAGGGTCATCAGAGGGTTGTTGACATAGTGTGAGATGGTGACGACGGTACGGTTGAGCATCTCGGCGGCCACTACCTTGCGGGTGGCCTCGTAGAGGCGGGCGTTGTCAATGGCGATGGCGGCATAGTTAGCCAGGCCCATCAATTGCTCCAGGTCTTCTTGCGTAAAGCTGCGTCGCGTCACCCGGTTGGCTACGCTCAGCACGCCGATGATCTTGTCTTTGACTTTGAGCGGCACATTGAGCAGCGAGTGAACCAGATAGCCGGTCATCAACTTGAGGTTGGGTGCTGCGCTGTCGCTGTTGACAGTGGTTGGTTTGCCGGTGCGCACCACCTGCCCGATCAGGCTGTCGTTGACCTTGAGGCGAAACCCTCTGGCGGCCTTTTCGCCTACGCCTTGCGCGGCGGTCATGTACAACTCGCCCGATTCTTCGTCAATCAGGTACAGTGTGCCTTCATCTGAGCGGCAAAGGTATACTGAGGCTTCGACGATGCGGCTGAGCAGTTTGTCTAGCTCTAGCACCGACGTAACCGCTTGCCCGATGGCGTACATGGTGCTGAGCTGCGCCACTTTGCGGCTGAGCTGACGGTTGACCAGTTGCAGCCGCTTCATCAATTCTTCGCGCTCACGGCGCAGCTTGCTTTCTACCAGCACACGTTCGACCGAGATCAGGGCTTCCTCGATAGTAAAGGGTTTGGGGATATAGTCGCGCACGCCCAGGCGAAAGGCCTGTACGGCGATTTCTTCCGACCCTTCCGAGGTCATCATGATCACCGGCCATTCATAGTGCGCCTGGCGCAACCGTTCTAATACCTGCATGCCGTTCAGTCGAGGCATGTTGATGTCCAACAGGATCAGGTCGGGATGCTCGCAGATCGCCATTTCCAGGCCTTCTTGCCCATCGTTGGCCGTGAGGACACAGTAGCCGCGCGGTTCCAGGATCATATCGCGCAACACCCGGCGAATGTCGGGGCTGTCGTCTACAACCAGGATGCGCGTTTGGGTTTGTTCTGACACCGTGTCCTCCTATCCCAAGTCGGAACTGGGATTTGCCACCCCGAAAACGATTGTCCAGACGATGGATTCTATCGCCAGTTTTACGGGACAAGCACTATGACTGCCGTTAAGCCGGCTCAGGACGTTGATGATTCAATTATAGCGGCCCTGATGCGCTTCGTCAAGAAATGCTCCGATTTTGGCTTGTCTGGCTTGTCTTTCGGCCAGGATATGGTACAATCCAGCCGGCAGGTTAAGGACCAGGCAGTTACCAATTTCAAATGGAGAGAAAAATGAAAAAACTCTTGATTACCGGCGCGGCTGGGTTTATTGGCTCTAATTTTGTTCGTTATATGCTGCAAAAATATCCCGATTATCACGCGGTGGTCTATGACAAGCTCACTTATGCCGGCAACCTGGACAATCTGCGAGATATGGTTGAACAGTTTGGCGGTCGCTATGCCTTTGAAAAAGGCGACATTGCCAATGCGGCGCGGGTAGACGAGGTGATACAACAGTATCAGATAGACACGGTGATCAATTTTGCCGCCGAAACGCATGTGGATCGCTCATTGATCGAGCCGGACGGCTTTATCAAGACCGATGTATTTGGCACATTTACTCTGCTTGAAGCGGCCAAAAAATTTGGCATCGAGCGATATCATCAGGTCTCCACCGACGAAGTCTATGGACAGGTGCTGCACGGCTCTTCGGTTGAAACCGACCCGCTGCACACGCGCAGTCCCTATTCGGCCAGCAAAGCCGGTGGCGACCTGTTGTGCATTGCCTATTATACCAGTTTTGCCGTGCCGGTGACGATCACCCGCGGGGCCAACAACATTGGTCCCTATCAATACCCCGAAAAGGTGGTGCCGTTATTCATCACCAATGCCCTAGACGATCTGCCCCTGCCGATGTACGGCGACGGCCGTCAGATGCGCGATTATCAATACGTAATCGATCATTGCGAGGGCATTGACACCGTGTTGCATCGTGGGCAGGTGGGCGAAATTTACAACGTGGGCAGCGGCGTCGAAACCGAAAACATGGTCATGGCCCACGCCATTCTCGATCTGCTGAGCAAACCCTACTCGCTGATCCGCCCGGTCCAGGATCGCCCCGGCCATGACCGCCGTTATTCGCTCAACTGCGACAAGTTGCGGGCGCTGGGCTGGCAGCCCGGTCACACCTTTGCACAGGCCATCGAAAAGACGGTGCGCTGGTATGTGGAGAACGAATGGTGGTGGCGCAAGATCAAAAGCGGAGAATACAAAGAATACTATAAAAAGCAGTACGCAGCCAGAAATATATAAACAAAAAACCTGGTTTCATCAGAAACCAGGTTTTTTTGATCGAAACTGCCGTTGTTTATTTGAACCAGCCAAACACCACAGGCAAAGAGTATCTGGCAATGACCGGAGCAAAGACGGTGGCAATCAGAGACATGACCGTGATCAGGGTATTGATCGAGGGGCCGGCGGTGTCCTTGAACGGATCGCCCACCGTGTCACCGACCACAGCCGCTTTGTGTTCCTCCGAGCCTTTGCCGCCCAGGTTGCCATCCTCGATGTATTTCTTGGCATTATCCCACAGGCCGCCGGCATTAGCCATAAACAGAGCAAAGATCAGGCCGATGAAAATGCTGCCACCCAAAAAGCCGCCCAACGCTTCTGGGCCAAGGATGAACCCAATCGCCAACGGGCTGATAAAGGCCAGCAGCCCGGGGCCAACCAGCTCCCACAGTGCGCCTTGCGAAGCGATGCGCACACATTGGGCATAATCCGGGTCGGCGGTGCCGGCCAGCAGGCCAGGAATCTCGCGCACCTGGCGGCGAATTTCTTCGATCATCTTGAAGGCGTTCTTGCCAACCGACAGGATCAGCATGGCCGAAAAGACCGGCGGCATCATGGCTCCCAGGAACACGCCGGCAATGGTCACCGGGTGCAGCAGGTCGAGAGCCGTCAGGTTGACCGTTTCGGCATACGCTGCAAACAAGGCCAGCACGGTCAGCCCGGCTGCGCCGATGGCAAAACCTTTGGTGATGGCTTTGGCCGTGTTGCCGGCTGCGTCCATCTGAGCGCAGACGTGGACCACCTCTTCGCTCATACCTGCCATTTCGGCCACACCCTGCGCATTGTCCACAATGGGGCCATACGCGTCAGCCGAAACAATCATGCCGGTGATGGAGAGCATACCGATAGCGGCAATCGAGATGCCGTACAGCGCGTCCATCCCTTCCATCCCCATCGCCTGTGGCACGAAAAAGGCCACGATCATGGCTACCACAATGCCGATGATCGGCGGAATGATGCTCAACAAGCCATAGGAAAAGCCGGTCAGGATGTTGATGGCCACGCCGGTCTGCGAGGCGGCGGCCGTCGTTTGCACGGCTTTTTGTTCGGTCGAGGTATAATAGTCAGTGGTCATGCCGATGATGATACCGGCAATCAACCCGGCCAGGTTGGCCCAATAGATGGCAAAATTGATGCCCAACATTAAAACGATGCCCAGCGATAGCACCGCAAAGACGGCGCAGGTGGCATAGGTGCCCGAGTTGAGGGCGCGAGTGGGGTTTTTGCCTTCGCTAGAGCGCACAAAGAACATGCCGATGATGGATGAAATGATGCCTGCCGCAGCAAAGACCAGAGGCAGGACGACATAGTTGATGCTGTACTGGTCGGGCTTGGCGTGATGCAAAGCCGAGCCCAGGATCATCACGGCCACCACGCTGGCTACATACGAGTCGAAAATGTCGCCACCCATACCGGCCACATCGCCTACATTGTCACCCACATTGTCGGCGATCACGGCAGGGTTGCGCGGGTCGTCTTCGGGCAGAGTCAACTCGACCTTGCCGACCAGGTCGGCGCCAATGTCGGCGGTCTTGGTGTAAATGCCGCCGCCGGCTTTGGCCAGCAATGCCAGCGAGCTGGCCCCAAAGCTAAAGCCCAGCACAATCTCTGGATCCCTGAAAATCATGTAAAGGATGCTCATACCAAACACGGCCAGCCCCACCACAGCCATACCCATCACGCCACCGGCGTTGAACGCCACCGGAAAGGCTTTGGTCAAACCGTGTTCGGCAGCCGTGGCCGATTTGGCGTTGGCCATCAAGGCCACCTGCATACCGGCATAGCCGGCCACTGCCGAGCAGAGCGCGCCCAAGACAAAAGCCGCCGCCATACTCAGTGAGTGAAGAACGCCATTGCCCATAAAGGCGAAAAACAGGATCACGGACAAAATTGCCGCGACCACCACCAGTGCTGTATACAGCACCTTCAAATAAGCATTGGCCCCATCGTGAATTGCTTTGGAAACTTTGGCCGCTTTTTCGCTGCCGGTGGGCGATTTGTAAACCTGCATAAACAAATACCCGCCGAACAGAATGGACACAACGGCCGCAATCGGCGCCAACCAAACCCAATCCATTGTAATCTTGCCTCCCTCTAGTTTGTAAATAGAAAAATTGACCCTGAACCAACTTGTAGCCATTATATTATAGCCAACATAAAAAGTTAATGCAAATATTCATTGCGAGATAAACGAAAAGGCACGAAATTTGACAATATAATTCGTGCCTTTTTTCAGCGGGTTAAATTTTACCCCAAATTTACAGATTTCAGACCATGTGAACTTGCGGCTCGCTCATTTTTTCGAGTTCTTGAAATTGCCCGATCACATTTGACCATAGCTTTTTATGTCAAGGGGCCAGCCCCTTGACATACCCCGTCGGGGGTGCTTCGCCCCCCGAACCCCCCGAAAACCGGGAAGTCTATTTTCAGGCCAGCGCCGACAGGATGGCAATGGCGCGGCGAATGTCTTCGATCTGTTTGGGGCCGCTGATCTCGCGCTCGATGGTCAGCGCGCCGGTGTAACCCAGCGATTTCAGATTGGGAATCAGGAGCGGAAAATTGACCCGCCCTTCGCCAAGTGGCTTTTCGCAGCCCAGTTCGCGGCCGTTGGTGGGATATTCGCCATCTTTGGCGTGCACGCCCAGCACATAGCGGCCAAACACGTCCAGCGCATCCACCGGATTGGCCTTGCCATACATCAGCAGGTTGGCCGGGTCGAGGTTGATGCCCAGATTTTCTCCGCCCAGGTCTTCGATCACCCGCAGCAGGGTGGTGGGCGTTTCCTGGCCGGTTTCAAAGCAAAAGTGCAGCCCCAACGCTTTGCAGTGTTCCACCACCTCTCGCAGCGCATCAATCAGGCCGGGGTACAACGGGTCGCTGGGAACTTCGGGGATAAAGCCGACATGGGTGGTGATGGATGGCACGCCGACCTTGTGAGCAAAATCGGCGCCCTTGATGAGGGTTTCCACTCGCTCGCGGCGATGTTCCGGCGGCACCAGGCCGATGGTGGTCGGTCCTTCGATAAAGTTCCACACGGCGCGGCCTTTGTAGCCGGTCCAGATGGTGGTCACCTCGACGTCATACTGGCGCGAGGCGGCGATCAGTCGTTCGGCCATCTCGTCGGTGAACAGATCGGGGTTCCAGCAGACGACCTGACAGGTAGGCAGGCCGAAATCGTGCGCTTTTTGCAGTTCTTGCTCGGGGCCGTGCGGCAGTGAGGCAATAACGCCCAATTTGAGTGTGGTCACAAGATGCTCCTTTCTATCGAGGCGGTATTTGAATGGTCTCGCCGCTCTGGATGGCCTGGATTTCCAGGTCTATCAACATCAGCGAGTCGCGAGTAGATTCGGGCAAACATTCGGTCGGCGGGATGTGTTGACGCACACAGTCCAGGAAATAGGTCATCTCGTTGTAATAGGCATCACCGGGTTCATACGAGGCCGGCCGGCCCTCGGCGCGTTCCATGTGGTCGAAAATTTGCAGCGGCGGGTTGTTACGGCCATCATAGCACAGCACGCCATGCTCAAACCAGGCCTCAAAGCCGGCGCGGAACTTGATTTGGGCGTGGCTCCAGCCGCCGTGCATGTGCACCTGCGGGCCGTCGTTATAGTTGAACAGGGCATGGATCACGTCATAGCCGCCGGTGACGGGCGAGGTGCGGGCGGTAGCCTGGATGCTGTCGGGGCGGCCCAGCATGGCGTGGACAAAATCCAGGTCGTGCAGGTGCAGGTCGAGGATGGGGCCGCCGCTGCGGGCCGGGTCGCGGAACCAGTCTTGCCACGACCAGCGAGGCTGCCCGCCCAGCCGGTACATGTCCAGCGACAGTAACTTGCCCCATGTTCCCTGCTCTACCTGGCGGCGCAAAAACAGGTATTCCGGCCAAAAACGGATGCATTGTGCCACCATCAGCAGGCGGTTGGCCTGCCGCGCCGTGGCGATCATGCGGTCGGACTCGTCTGTGGTCAGAGCCATTGGTTTTTCGCACAAGACATGCCGCCCTTTTTCGAGTGCCCGAACAGCAAATTCGGCGTGCAAAAACGTGGGCAGGCAAATGTCAATCACATCCACATCGGCCCGGTCAATCAGGTCACGCCCGTCGGCGTATCGCTCGGCCCGATCAACAAACAGCCCGCCGCCCTGTTCGTCCAGGTTGCCTTGAATGGACAGCCCGGCGTTCAGTCGCTCCGGCATGGCATCGGCCACCGCTGCGATTTCCACATCGGGCATTTGGATATAGCGGCCGGCGTGAGAGCGTCCCATCACGCCCAGCCCAATCAAACCTACTTTCATAACAGACTCCTTGTTTATCGTTTATGAGAATGTTGGCGTTTTTGACGATTCGGCGCGGTGTTGCGCGTCGCTTTTTGTCGGTTCAGCTCGATCATGATACCCGCTGGCGGTCGGCCCTGCCGCAGTTCGCCGGCCATCCAGCGCATATAGGGGTCAATATGGCGGAAAAAGACCTGATAGCCCTGACACAGATGGCTGATGCGCTGTTCGCCGGGGCGGGGGCTGAGGATGCGGTTTTTGGGGCACTCGCCGCGACAGGCAAACAACACATCACATTCGCGGCACTGTTGCGGCAGCGCATCGCACTTGGCCAGGCCGAACTGCCGCTGTTGCAGCGATCCCACCATCTCGATCAGCGGCGTTTCCATCACATTGCCTCGCCGGTGACGCGGCTCGACAAAATGATCGCAGGCATACAGGTCGCCGTTATGTTCCAACACCAGGGCCAGGCCGCAGGTCTCGTTGAATACACACAGGCCGGGCGGCTGTCCCAGCCAGGCGGCCAATGCTACATCAAAGATTTGCACAAAAACTCGCCCAACATCGTGTCGCACCCATTCGTCAAACACGCCGATCAGAAAATTGCCATACTGCGCTCCATCTACCGAGCGGTCGGTCAATTGTTCGCCCTCTTGAAAGCCACTGGCATTGTTGCGCTCGACGATGGGGATGAACTGGATAAACTGCGCCCCGGCCTCATCGCGCAAAAAGCGGTACACTTGCAGCGGATGAGCGGCGTTGGCCGCATGCACAGTGGTCAAAATGTTGTATTCGACGCGGTGTTTTTGCAGCAAACGCAGGCCGCGCATCACCCGCTCAAAAGTGGGCTGTCCGGCCTTGTCGCGGCGATAGGCATCGTGCAGGGCCGCTGGGCCATCCAGGCTGAGGCCGACCAAAAAGCCGTGCTGGCTCAAAAACTCGCCCCATTCATCGGTGAGGGTGCTGCCATTGGTCTGCAAGGCGTTGAGGATGCGCTGACCCGGTCGGCAATATTGTTCTTCCAACGCCACCGCCCGCCGAAAAAAATCCAGGCCGCGCAGCGTCGGCTCGCCGCCCTGCCAGCCGACGGTGATCTCGGGCACGCGCTGTGTCTCGATGTACTGCCGCAGAAATGTCTCCAGAACAGTCTCGCTCATCGCAAAAGAGTCTTGAGAATCATAGAGATGTTCTTTGGAGAGATAATAGCAATAACGGCAGTTCAGGTTGCAGATGGGGCCGCGCGGCTTGATCATAATGTGAAAGGCAGGCGGAGGGTTGAGAGACATAGACATAGACTAACCGTCCCGAATGTTCAGGTGGGCCAAAACCAGCGACTCGTAAGGGTGTGTTTGCCCGGCCTCATACAGGCAGATGGCCTGACCATCGGGCAAGACAGCCAGGCACGAGTAGGCACTGGGGCCGGCATGCAGGCATCGGCTCACTGGCCAGGTTTGCCCTTCATCCAGGCTCAGGCGCACGGTCAGGTTGATGCGCTGGGTTGGGTGTGCCGGATTGGAGAACAACAAAATGCCAGGCTGGCCTTGGTCGGGCCAACGGCAGCGGCGGATGCTGGCCTGGCAGATCGGTTCAATCAACGTTGGATCGGCCAGGGTGTCGCTCCAGGTCATGCCACCATCCTGGCTGTAGCTGATTCGGCGGGTGGGTTGGGCGCGGTCATAGTTGCGCATGTTGAGCATCAGCCGGCCATCGCCCAACTCGACCGCCTCACACTCGTTGACCTGGTGCTGTGGGGTGCATCCGCCTAACTGCCAGGTGCGGCCATGATCGTCGCTGAACAGGATGTGCGAATAGTGGCGGCAAGTGCCGGCCTCGACATGATCGCATGGGATGATCAGGCGTCCCTCCAGGCTGCCCTGCCGACCGATCATCTGAATGCCGGCACCGGGGCCGGTGGCATACCATGTCCAGTGAGCCGGCTTGACCTGCGCCGTGATCTCGATCGGCGTGGCCCAGGTCAGGCCGTCGTCGTCCGAGTGGGTCACAAAAACGCGGCGGGTGTCGCCGGCAGTCTGGTCAATGATCTGCTTTTCGCCATCCTCGCCACGATTCCAGGTCATCAACAGCCAGACGGTGCCGCTGTCTCGATCAACGACCGGGCAAGGATTGCCGCAGGTGTTGGGCGGATCGTTCCATACCACCTGCGGCTTGCTCCAGATGCAACCGCCATCGGTCGAACGGCAGCCCAAAAGGTCAACGTGACCGGTGTCGCCGGCGCCGTGTCGTCGTCCCTCACAAAAGGCCAACAGACTGCCCTGGTTGGTGACAATCAGCGATGGGATGCGATAGGTATGATAGCCTTGTGTTCCGGCAGTAAACAAAGTGGTCTGAGCGCGAATGGCGATCAAGATGCCCCCTGGAGATCGGTACGGCTCACAGCCACCGCACCACTTCGGATAGTGGCTTGCGCGGCCGGGCGGCCGGGCTTTCATCGGGATAACCCAGCGAGAGGGCAGCCACCATCTGGCAGTCCTCTCCGGCAAACTGACACAATTCCGGGTAAGAGAAAAACACATCACAGATCCACAGCGAACCCAGCCCCAGATCGGCAGCCGCCAGGCACATGTTTTGGATGGCTGCTCCCACCGACTGGACGTTGACCAGGTCACTAAACACATCGTCCATCGTATAAGGCTGGTCAGGGTGCTTGCCGTTTGGGTTAAAGATCAGCACCGTCACCGGGGCCTGCTCCATCACCGCCGCCGTCCATTTTGCGCTGCCGGTGTTGACGCCGAATCCTTGCAAGCGGGCCATCCCCTCTCGCATCGAGCACACCATCTCGGCGCGCCGATTTTCTTGCACCACCACGAATCGCCAGGGCTGTTGGTTCTTGCCCGACGGGGCCAGGGTGGCCGCAAGCAAAATTTTTTCCAATGTTTCGGCAGGGATAGGGTCGCTCTTGAATTTGCGGATGCTGCGCCGCTGTTCGATAGCTTCCAGAGTGTTCATTGATCTCCTTTTTATATCATAAATTCTCATCATTTTGGCGAGATACCAGTGTCTTGCTGGCCGCCGTCAGGATGACAGCGTTCCTCCAATGGTCATTATGTGCGGGAACCGCACAACACCATATTCGTATTATTTGTTTGTCCAGGCAGCCATTGCCGCGGCTACGCCTATGCCCGGCTCAAACTGATGGCCGCAACGGGCCAGGCCCACCTCGATGGCGCCGACGGTGGCCAGCGTGTCGCCCAGGCTTACCGACCCCATGTGGCCGATGCGGAAATACTCGGCGCGGATTTGCGGGTGCAGGCCGCCGGCCAGCAAAGCACCAGCCTGCCGCACCTGGAGCAAAAACTCGCCGCCCTTGACGCCGGCCGGATAGCGCGGCGCGGTCATAGTATGGGCGGCGTCGGCCGGGCTGAGGGGCACCTGGCCCAGCCCCCAGGCCTGGATGGCTGCTTGAAAAGCCTGCGCGGTGCGGCTATGTCGCTCAAATCGCTTGTCCAGGCCTTCTTGCAAGATGAGACCCAGGCTCACATTGAGGGCATAGATCAGGTTGACCGGCGGAGTACCAAAGTAGGCCGGTTTGCGCCCTTCATAAGCCTGCATAATCGGCAGCCAGTGCGTCCAATCGGCGTAAAAGCTGCCTACCGGCGCGCGGCGGGCCTGAAAGGCAGCCATCGCTCGCGGGCCGGCCACCAGCAAGGCCAGGCCAGGCGGCGTGCCGACGGCCTTTTGTGAAGCCGTCAACGCCACATCAATGCCCCATTCGGCCATGTGCAGCGGTTCGCCGGCCACCGAGCAGACGCCATCTACCACTACCAGCGCGCCATACTGCTGCCCCAACGCGGCCAGCGTCGGCACATCGGCCAGCACGCCGGTAGAGGTGTCTACATGGGTGATGGTCATCAACTTGAACGAGCCGGCTTGCAGGGCCGACTCAACCTCTTGCGGCGAGGGCTGTCCGCCGATGGGCGCGCGCAGGTGCGTCACCTGCGCGCCATATCGCTCCAACAGTGCGCCCATACGGTCGCCAAAATAGCCGGTATTGATCACCAGGGCGCGGTCGCCCGGCTCGACCAGATTAGCTCCGGCCATGTCCATCGCCAGCGTGCCGGACCCGGCCACCACAAATGGCTGGCCGTCGGGACACATGAACACCTGTCGGGTGCGTTCCAATGCCTGCCCAAACACCTCGATAAATTCGGGGGCCACATGGCTGGTAGTCGGCTCGCTCATCGCCGCCAGCACTGCCGGCTCAAATTCGATGGGGCCGGGGATCATGAGCAAGGTTCGGTCTTTCATGTTGCTCCTTGTCATTCTATGGTCACAAGCCGACCGGTTTCTGCGCTTTGGATGGCGCCCAACACCATGGCCAGGCTTTTGACATTATCGGCGGCTGCGGTTTCGGGGACACTGCCGCAATGAATGGCTTGCACAAAAGCCTCGATGACGCCGGCATGGCCGTGCGCCATATCTGGTACATTGTATGGCAGCAACTCTACATCGGTCCATTTGGAGAAAAAGCCGCCCCTTTCGGCCACCACCTGCGCTTTGAACCCATCGCTGCCGTTCCAGGTCACACTGCCCTGCTCGCCGATGATGCGCCAATCGCTTTCCCAGGTGGTGTTGAGGCCTTCGGCGCACCAACTGCCGCGATAGGTGTACACAATGTCCCGGCTCAAATTGAACACGGCCACCGCCGAGGCGTCGTGATCGTACCACGAGCCGGGCGGGTTCCACTCGTAACAGTACACCGAGCGAGGGTCGGCGGCGGTGATCAGGCGGGCGGCGTCAAAGGTGTGGATTGCCATATCCAGCAACAGCACGTGCTTCATCCGGTCGCGGAAACCGCCAAAATGGGCGCCGATGAAAAAATCGCAGTGTACGGTGGTGATGCGCCCAATGGCGCCGCTCTGCAAAAATTGGCACAACCGCCGAATGTTGGGGTCATAGCGGCGATTTTGGATCACGGCCAGTGTTTTGCCGGCCTGCTCTGCCGCGCCGATCATCAGGCGGGCATTTTCCATCGAGTCGGCCAGCGGTTTTTCGCACAACACATGGCAGCCCCGCTCCAACGCCAGGATGGTGGTGGGGGCATGTGCTTCGGGGATGGTGCAGTTGAACACGGCGTCGGGGTGCAGGGCGTCGAGGGCGGCGACCAAGTCGTTGCCGACCAGGGCGTTCGACCAGCCAAACTCGGTAGCACGCCAGCTTGCTGCATCGAGGTTAATGTCTACAAATCCGACCATTTCAATGTTGGGCATGGTCTGAATGGCCTTGAGCCACGCGCTGCTGATCCCACCACAGCCGACCAGCACAGTGCGCAGAGTCATAGGGGTCTCCTTTCACGTTGAGGGTGCCCAGGCCGGTTGAGCCTGTCGAAACCGGCCCGCCAAAACCGGCCTGAGCCTGGAGCAACCGAGATTACCGATCCAGCGCGCCGGCCTCCAGCCCGATAGGCAGGGGGGTGGGGCGTTCGCAGGAGCTTGAGACATAGATATGCCGGTCCTGGCTGGATGCGTCGTGGAAAGCATGCATCAGATCGAGGACGTGATAGGCCAGCTCGCCGCAGGCGCGGTGTGGCCGGCCGGTGGTGAGCGCGTAGGCCATATCGGCCACGCCAATGCCGCGCCCCACATCGGTGCTGTGGGTGTGCGGCACATCGCGCCATTCCGAGTCGTCGGCGGTGCGCAGGCGCACGGCCCCGCCAAAAGTGTTGGGATCCGGCACAGACAGCGAGCCTTCCGCGCCATAGATTTCGATGCGTGGCAGGTTGGCCGCCCACACATCAAAGCTGGTGATCAGGGTGGCCACGGCGCCGGAGGCAAAATCCATCACGCCGGCAATGTGGGTGGGAATGTCCACCGGGATGCGTCGCCCGTTGACCCGGTCGGGGCCGGCCACGCGCTCGGTAAAGGATTTTTGCGCCGAGCCGGTGACGCGCCGCGCCGGGCCGAGCAGGTTGACCAGGGCGGTGAGATAGTAGGGTCCCATGTCAAACATGGGGCCGCCACCGACCTGGTAGAAAAAGTCGGGGTTGGGGTGCCATCGTTCGGGGCCGTGTCCGGTCATAAAGGCCACGGCGGCCACCGGGCGGCCGATGGCGCCATCATCAATGAGCTTGCGGCAGGTTTGCTGTCCGCCGCCCAAAAAAGTGTCGGGGGCGCAACCGACCAACACGCCCTTTTCACGGGCCGCCGCCAGAATGCGCTGTCCATCTTCGCGGGTGACAGCCAGCGGCTTTTCGGACTGGACAGACTTGCCGGCGGCAATGGCGGCCAGGGTGACGGCTGCATGGACCGCCGGGACGGTCAGGTTGACCACGATCTGGATGTCAGGGCGGGCCAGCAGTTCATCTACGGTGCAGGCCAGGGGGATGTCGAACTCTTGGGCGCGCGCCTGTGCTTTGGGCATATCAATGTCGGCGCAGGCCACCAGGTCGAGAATGTCAAAAGCGCGACAGCCGCGCACATAGGCGCCCAGGATGTTGCCTACGCCGATGATGCCAATTTTGACTTTACTTGTTGCCACGGGCCAAACCCTCACCGATCAAATAATCATAGCTCTGCTGGACGGCCTGCACCATGTCCATGGCGCAGCGATCCAGCTCGACGATCAACCACTTGAGGCTGCTGCCGCCGGCGGCGACGATGGCTGGCACATCAATGACACCGCTGCCGATGGGCTGCATGGGGTCCTGGCGATTGGCCGGGCCGTCTTTGACGTGCAGCAGCGGGGCGCGGCTGCCCATTTTGGCGACGATCTCGGCCGGATCGGGGCCGCCCACCTTGATCCAGTAGGTGTCCAGTTGGAAAATGATGCGCGGGTCGAGCAGGTCAAGGGCATATTCGTAGGCATATCGCTCACCAACCTGGAGATATTCCCACCAGTGGTTGTGCATGCCGATGGTGATGCCGTGTGGCGCGAGCATATCGGCGGCCTGATTGAACAGGTCGCAGAATTTCTTGATCTCGTCTACTGTCTTGAACTGATCGGGGCCGCCGCCGGAAATGATGTATGTGGTATCCAGCGCACCGAGCGTGTCCAGAATCTCTTGCTTTTTGTCGGCGGTGGGCACCGGGAACGAGTGAATGCTGCTGACCTGAAGGCCGAGCGATTTGAACAATTTGCCGGCCTCTTGGGGGGTGGTGCCGGGGAATCCGGCCGTTTCCACGCCGACATAGCCGATTTCGGCGGTTTTGCGCACGATGGCCTCAAAGCCAATTTGTGGAACCAGTTCGCGCAGGGTATAGAGTTGCAAGGCAATGGGTGCAGGCATTTGAATTCTCCTTTGAAATTGAGATGGGTTATATCGGGCCGGTCAGAACGCCCGATCTGCGGTGGTATTGTACTCCTAACTGATTGTGGGGGCAAACTATTGAGCGGTCTGGGAGGCCGCTGAAAAAGTCTATTTTTACCACAAAGGACACCAGGAACACCAAGGTTTGCAATACCCGGTTTTTAAAAGTGCTTTGTATCTTGGTGGTGAGCGGGTTTTTCAGCACGCTCCTAGGAGACCGCTGAAAAAGTC
>CAYVBK010000009.1:82663-135242 GCA_964449465.1 uncultured Anaerolineae bacterium | reverse complement strand
ATGTCAAGGGGCTGGCCCCTTGACATAAAAAGCTATGTTGACATAAAAAGCTATGTTGACATAAAAAGCTATGTTGACATAAAAAGCTATGGTCAAATATGATCGGGCAATTTGAAGAACTCGGGAAAAAATGAGCGAACCGCAAGTCAATCAACGGCAGGCCACACTTGCCGGAATAGAAAAGAGGATGAAGGATGCCGGATCAATCTGATACAACCCGGTCGGGTGGTGCAATCTCGCGGGCCGAGCGGGCCCGGGCGCGCTGGTCGGCACAGGATAGCGGTGCGGCGCGGCCTGCTCCGCCTTTGCCGGCGGGCGTGCCTGCGTCTCCCCGCCGCGGGCGATTCAATATCCATATCCTGATCTTGTATGTGTTGGTGTCAGGTTCGTTGGCTTTGAATATCATTTTGATTCAACAATTGATACAGGCTCGCGACAATGCCTATGCCGCTCTGGCTCAGGTTGGGGGCATGGTCGGGCAGGTGGGGCAGCAGAGTTTTTCCATCCCAATTCGGATTGAAAAAGAGTTTCCGGTGCAAACCACGGTGCCTTTTTCCTATATGCACACTTTTTCGATCAGCACTACGGTGCCGATTTCCGACACGATGGTGGTGCCGTTTGAGGTGATGGGGACGACGATCAAGATCAATGTGCCGGTCAACATGCATGTGCCGGTAGCTCTGGACGTGCCGGTGACATTTGAAAAAAATTTCGAGATCAGCACCACTGTGCCGATCTCGTTCAGTATGGATGTGAATATCAGCCTGGCCGATACGCCGCTGCCGGCTTATCTGGATGATTTGCAGCAAATCATTCAGGGTCTCAAGTTTCCATAAAGTAAGGACTTGGCTTTTCAACAAATTTATGGTATAGTATAAAACAAATGGTGTCACATTTCATCGAACCAAGGAGGGGTTGGGATGGATATCGGGGCTATGGCTGACGACCAGAAACTCAGAGTCAACTGGAAGTGGTTGTTTATCACGCTAGCCATTGGGGCGGTGCCTGTTTTGATTTTCTTCCTCTTTGATTTGTGGTGGTGGGGCACTGTATGTGTGTTGCTCACCTTGTTTGTTGCCTGCTTTGCATTCACTTCGCTGTATCCTCTGATGTTTACCCTTTGGGCCATGCTGTCCATTGCCTGGCTTTCGGGGGCATGGCTGGAAGGCTGGCTGTTACTGCGGTGGGACGTCAACCCCAACACCCGCACATTGGCGGCGATCTTGCTGGGCGCGGCCGCCGGCGTGTTGATTCCGGCGGTGTTTTGGTTTGTGGCCTTGTTTATCAGCACCAACTGGATCATGTCGGTGTCAGAAAGTTTTGATGTGTCATGGTGGCAGGCGTTCTGGATCGTGGCCACCCGCCTGTTTGACACTGGACAGGTTTATTGGATCGTTGAGAACGGGCAGATTGTGGTGGAAAAGCCCAAAGGGGTGCTGTCCAAGTTGGGTGGCCCTGGCGTCTTGGTGGTGCGGCCGGGCAACGCGGTGGTGTTGGAGCGCGGCGGCAAGGTGACACGCATTGTCGGGCCGGGCACCTATCGGCTGCGACGGTTTGAGTTTATCAAAAAGCCGACCGATATCAAGGGCATTGTGGACCTGCGACCGCAATTTGTCAAGCATGAAAAGGCCAAAGTGATGACCCGCGATGGCATCGAGTTGGAAATAACCGTCGGTGAGCCATATCAGATCGAGCCCAAGCACATCACCGATGCCCGACCTGAAAGCCGCTATCCGGGTGGTGACGCCACCACGCCGGTGTTGGGCGGGCCGGAATTTCCGGTCTATGAGGCCATTATTCGCAAGGCCGTGTTTGGCACAACGCCGGGCGGGTGGAAGGGGTTGTTTCCCTTTGGGCCAATTAATGCGCTTTATGATATTGTTGGGACGTATACGCTCGATCAGATTTTCCCGCCGGGCCTTTCAGAAAACCCCAATCCCGATGAGCGCACTCTGCGCAAGATCGAGTTAGAGGTCAACAAGAGATTTAGCGCGGTCGGCGCCGGCGTTTGGTTCAAGGGTTTGGACATCAGCGAGGTGGTGATGCCGGCCGATGTGCGCGAGCAGATGCTCAAGCGGTGGACCACGCCGATGGCCGGACAGGTCAAGATCAAAGAGGCCGAGGCCGAGCGCGATGCGATGATTGCTTTGAGCGATGGGCGGGCGCGTTCGCTGGCGCGCATCGAAGAAGAAAAGGCCAAAGCGCGAGACCGCATGATCGCAGTGATCAACGACCTGGTGCAGGTGTTGTCCAATTCGGGCAGGCAAGAGATCATTTCCAGCTTTACCCGCGTGATTCGCGAACTGACCGAGCGGGTGGGGCAGGATGAAGTGGTGGCCATGCGTTACATCGAGGCCATGCAGTCGATGGTGGAAAGCGATGGCAACAAGAGCTTTGTGGTGGCGCCGCCTCATACTGCACCCGGCGCGCTGCTGTCACCGCCGTCAGCCGATCTCAAGGCCGGAGGCTAGGTTTGAGCAGGTTTTTTCCGCTCCAGGATAAGGGCGGGCAGAGATAGAATTTCACCGGTCAGGGACAATGAGCGATGAGCAAGGAGGTTTTTATGAGCAGCAGTTCAAATTCTGGCAGTGCCGCCAAGTATCTAATCAACGTGTGGGGGGTGTTGTCCTTTTTGTTGATCTTGCCTCCCCTGTTTATGCTTTTGCCTGGCGTTTACCAGATGGCCAATGAGGCTTTGCAGCCGATTGCGTCGGTGCGGGTGGGCGCACCGATTGCCCTGATCTGCAACTTTGTGATTGCTTTTTACATGTTGACCCTGCGTGACGATTTGCGACGATATTCGCACACGCGTATGTTTGGCGAGCGGCCCGGTCGGCCTTTGCCGATTTGGGGGCTGCTGTTGTTTGTGGCGGCCATTCTGTGCGCTTTTGTGCTGGCCTTTGGGCTGACCGACAAGAGTTCGATTATCGGTTATGGCGAAGGGCGCATCGCCGAAGGCAGCTTTGGCCATATGGTGATCAAGCTGCTGATGACCGGCGTCTTTTTGTTTGTCTTTGTGTTCCTGGCTCTGTCGGCCGGCTTGATGGCGGCGTACAGCTATACCCAGACGATGGACGAAAGCAGCGCAGAAAAGCCTCTGTATGCCAGTGAATCGAAATTGCAGTCTCAGACCTTCCAAACTGCGTGCGCCGAGTTGGGGTTGGATGGAAAGCAGACGGTGATTTCGGACATGCGTCGCACGGCTGGCGGTGGGCTGCGTCTGATGTTGCAGTCGCGCGGCACGGTGGTGCAGGGCGAGAACAGCTTTCGCGAAGACCGCACCTGGCAGGCCGAAGCCGATGATGAAGGGCGTTTGATCAAGGTAGAGCAGGTCAAATCTCAGGTGACCAAAGTCGAAGAGCCCAAGTCGCCGGCCAAACCGTCGCAATTGGCCGATGTGTTGGAGACGTTGCAAAAGTTGATGGGCGCCAAAAAGCTGGTCCTGTCGAGTATGGAGCGGGCGAACGACGGCTCGGTCTCGATGCAGGTTTCGCACGAGGACAAGACCATCTCGATTCGGGTGGATCAGCGTGGTCAGATTGTCCAGATCGGATAAGGTGGGGGAGCAAGGCCGATGGCCGCAAGCGACGCGCTCAATGACATGATCGCCCAGCCTTATGTGCTGGTGATCGGGGCGATGGCCGCCGATACCAAAGGACGTCCGGCGCAGGCCTTGATGCCCGGCTCTTCGACGCCGGGGGCGGTGCGCCTGGCGATGGGCGGTGCCGGGCGCAATATCGCCGAGAACCTGGCCCGGCTGGGCGTTCATACGGTGCTGTTGTCGGCGGTGGGCAACGACTCGATTGGTCGGCTGATCTTGCAGGCGACGGCCGAAAGCGGAGTGGATACGCGCTTTGTCGTGACCAGCAGCCTGTATCGCACCGGGGCCTATATGGCAATTTTGGATGAAAGTGGCATACCGGCGCTGGCTATTGACGATATGACGGTCATTCAGGCTTTGACTCCGGCGTTGGTCTATCAGCGGCGGCGGTTGCTGCGCGATGCGAGTACGCTGGTGTTGGACGGCAATCTCCCTGAGCAGACGCTCGAATCGGTCTTCAAGCTGGCGCGGCAGTACCATCTACGGGTTTGTCTCGATCCCACCACGTCGGTGTTGGCGCCACGGTTTCGGCCTTTTTTGTCCGATATTCACCTGTTGACCCTGAATTTGCCCGAAGCGCGCGCCATCGCGGGCATCTCAACTCGAGAGGTTATGGATGCGCGGCAGTTGGCAATCCGTCTGGTGGGCATGGGGGTGCAAATAGTTATCGTCACCCTGGCCGAGTTGGGACTTTGTTATGCCACGTTGGGCGAGAGCGGGCATGTGCCGGCCCTCAACCGCGACATTATAGACCTGACCGGGGCCGGAAATGCCCTCACCGCGGCCGTGATTTTGGGTCTGTTACACGATTTTCCGGTCAGCGAGGCGGTGCGGTTGGGCATCTCGGCGGCGGCGCTGACCATTCAATGCGCCGAGACGGTCTGTCCTTATCTCAGCCTGGATCGCTTGTATGATGAATTGGTGATTTGAACCGAGATTGCAAGTATGGAAACCCGGTTTCGTGATGGAACCGGGTTTTTTTATCAGAGGAGGAAAATCTGTGCATTGCAATATCAAAACTAGTGCAGAGGTGGGCGAGGCGCTGGCTGCCTGCCGGCCGGTAGTGGCTTTGGAATCTACTCTGATTTCACACGGGCTGCCTTTTCCGCACAATCTGCAAACAGCGCGTCAACTTGAAGAGACTGTGCGCGAATGGGGGGCCACGCCGGCGACGGTGGCCGTTTTGGGTGGAGTGCCTTGTGTGGGTCTGGACGCCGATCAGCTTGAATACCTGGCCACCAGCGACCACATTGACAAGGTTAGTCGCCGCGATTTGCCCATCGTTATGGCCGGCCGGCGCGATGGGGCCACCACAGTGGCTGCCACCATGATCCTGGCCGACTGGGCCGGTATTCGCGTTTTTGCGACCGGTGGCATTGGCGGGGTGCATCGCGGGCAGCCTTTTGATGTGTCGGCAGACCTGGCCGAGCTGGCCCAAACGCCGGTGATGGTGGTGTGCGCCGGGGCCAAGGCTATTCTCGATCTGCCGCTGACTCTGGAGTGGCTGGAGACGCACGGCGTGCCGGTGTTGGGCTATGGCAGCGAGATGTTGCCGGCTTTTTACGTTCGTTCCAGTGGCCTGCTGGTGGATCAGCGGGTAGACACGCCGGAGCAGGTGGTGCAGATTGCCCGTATCAAGTGGCAGATGGGGCTGCGAGGTGGTATTTTGGTGACGGTGCCGCTGCCGCTGCAATACGCTTTGCCGTCCGAGATGGTCGAATCGGCCATTGAGACGGCTTTGGCCGATGCAGAAAGGGAGGGTGTGCGCGGCAAGGCCATCACGCCGTATTTGCTGGCGCGGGTGGCCGAGTTGACCGGCGGGCAAAGTATGCAGGCCAACATCGCTCTGCTGCAAAACAACGCAGCCGTTGCCGCTCAGATTGCCGTTTCTTGGGCGGCCAACTCAGGGGGCGAGTTGCTGATCTAGCCAGCGGGCGATGGGCGGCGCTGCGGCCGGAATGATGCTCAAAAAGTCGGCCTGCGGCACCCATGCCAGTTCGCGGCGGGCGGCGGTGAATTGCTCTAGCCATTGTGGGGTGGTGTCTGGATCGAACAAAAAGTCGTCCTGGCCGATCACGCACAGCAGCGGCGTCTGGACGGACTGAAAAGCCGCGTCCAGATCGTCCGGCACTGTTTCGTGCATCCACAAAATGGAAAGAGTTTTGTCCAGGCGCGGGTCTATTTGGGCCATGTGCGTAGGCCAGTTGTAATGCCATACCGGCCAGTGGGTCAGGCCGGCGCGGGCCAAAAAAGCCTCGATAGGGTGTGCGACCAGCCAACGCCGCTGACCAGCCCGGCTCAGGTTGGTTTGCGTTTCCGAAATATAGGGGGCGATCAGAACGAGGCCGTCTACTGGGCGGCGCATCTGGATATAGCGCAGGGCCAGGCCAGCGCCGCGCCCGTGTCCGCCCAAAAAGATCGGGACGGTGGGATAGCGGGCCTGTGCTGCGGCGATCATGGCGGTGATGTCGTCGTTCAATATGTCGCGATTTTGGGCGATCTGCTGTCGGTCGCCGGATGAGTAGCCGTGTCCTCGCTGATCGGGCAAAAAAACGGCTATGCCGGCTCCGCCCAACTGCTGTCCCAATTGGGCGTACCAGGCTCCGTGCATGGCCGAGTCGTGCAAAAGCACCAGGATGCAGCGAACTGTCCCCTGAGGGGCATACAGGCGATAGGCCAGTTCATCGCCTTGTGGGGACGAAAAGGTCAGTGGGATGATATTCAAATCCAGCGGTGGCTCGATCTCGGTTAGCGGGCTGGGCGTGGGGCGAGGGTAGAGGTAGAACCATCCCCCGATCAGCAGCCCGACGATCAGGATAAAGGCCAGGTCTCCTTGCCATTTGCGCATAAGGGTCAATCTTCTTTCATCGGACTTTCGTTGGTCAAGCCTGTCGAAACCAGCGTTTTGACATTCAGCCAACTGCAAGTCTGGTTTCATTTGAGATCAGGAGCGAATTGTATCACGAGACAGGCCTGGATGCAAGGCGTGGGTTGATTGACAAGTCGTATAAAATAGATTATAGTTGGGTACAGCAAAGGTGGTGAGGTGGGCGGTTTTGTGGAGTTGAGGAGTGGGCATGCGCGTGGAAAACTGGTTGCGAGAGAGTGAAAGTCTGGTGTTGCCGGCCTGGATGCGCAAGGTGCGGTCGCGCGGCGGTCTGGACAAGAGCAACATATCAACTGAAGAGCTCAAGCATCATGTATTTATCATCTTTTATGATCGCATGTGCAAGGCGGTTGCCAGCGGCGACAGCACCGATATGGATGAAATGTTGCACAAGCTGGTTTCCGATCACATTCGCCAGGAATATACCATTGATCAGGTGGTGCAGCTGGCCCTGCAACTCAAATCGGTCGTCTGGCAGTTTTTGTTTCAGTCCTTTTCGGCGCACGAGGCGCAGACGATGGCCGATCAGGCCGAGCCGATGCTGGATCGGGCCATCAATATCATTGTGGAAACCTACACCGAACTGACCCGCGCTTCGTTGAACGAGCGGCTGGAGGAGTTTAACTTTTTGACCCAACGCCTGGCGGCCGCCAGCGAAGAGGCCGACTCGCTCTATGCCATTTCGCGTACGCTCAATTCGACGCTGGATATTCAGCAGACGCTAGAGGCGATTGCCGACAATTTGACCAGCCTGGCCTCGATTGATTTTTGTGTGATCTGGCGGCTGGGCGCCAACAGCACCCTCTATGTTGGCACGGCCAAAGGCGATTTTGATGCGGCGATTGTGGATGTGGTTTTGCCCCTGGATCCGCCAACCAGTTTTGTCACTCGTTCGCTGTCTATGCAGCGCCGTCAAGTGTTGGATCAGCCGGACGATGCCTTGCTGCCTTTTTTGCATCGCCGCGATGTGGTGGCGATGCCGATGTTTAATGAAAATCGGCCTATCGGTGTGATCATGACCAACATCCGGCATGAAGGCAAACCCTTGGATCCTTCGGTGATCAGCCTGATTCAGGCCGCATCTGAGCAGTCGGCGGTGGCACTGGAGAATGCCCAACTGTACGATCAGGTGCGGCGGTTCAACCAGGAATTGGAGCAGATGGTGTATCAACGCACTCAAGAGTTGGAAAAGGCCAACATCGAGTTGGAGCGGGTGAACCGCGACCTGGAGCGGTTGGACCGCACCAAGTCGGATTTTATCAGCATTGCCGCGCACGAGCTCAAGACGCCGCTGACTCTGATTCAGGGTTATACCAACATTATGCGCGACGACCCGGCCATCAAGCAAAACCCCTTTCTCGCCAATCTGCTGCAAGGGCTGCTCAAGGGCAGTCAGCGGTTATATGACATTATTGAGAGCATGATTGATGTTTCGATGATTGACACCCAGGTGTTGCAACTGCGCCCCTCGCAGATTTCCCTCAGCAACATGATCCACACACTGCGCGTGCAATATGCCGAGCCGTTGCAAGAGCGGCAGTTGACTCTGACTTTGGGTGATTTTAAGAATGTCCCTTATATCGAGGCCGATGCCAAGCGGCTGTATCAGGTGTTTGAAAATTTGTTGGTCAATGCGATCAAGTACACGCCCGATGGCGGTATGGTTGACATAGATGGTTGGATGCTGGATGTGGTTGACCAGGATCAATGGGTTGAGGTGGTGGTGGCCGATTCGGGGATCGGCATTGACCAGGAAGATCATGAGCGCATTTTTGAGAAATTTTATCAGACCGGCGAGCTGGCTCTTCATTCGACCGGCAAAACCAAGTTCAAGGGTGGCGGTCCCGGTCTGGGGCTGGCCATCGCCAAAGGCATTGTCACGGCGCATGGCGGGCGCATTTGGGTGGAAAGCCCCGGGCACGACGATGATCGTTGTCCGGGCAGTGTGTTTCATGTGGTGCTGCCAGTCAAGAGCAAAATCAAGTTGACTCACATCGTATCGCCGTTTTCGTATGATCGAGATCGAGCCGCAGATTGACAGGTTGTGCGAGGAGGATGGACGATGGATATTCAAGCGGATATTGTCGCGGTGACGGTGTACCCCGACCGGGTGCGGGTTGTGCGGCAGGTGGCGTTGAATCTGGATGCTGGCATCAGCGAGGTGCGCCTGACCAACCTGACCACCCTGCTGGATCCCCGGTCGGTGCGGGTGAGCGGGCAAGGCACGGCGCGGGCGCGACTGTTGGGCGTTCAGGTGCGCGAGGCCTATTATGTCGAGCCGCCGTCGGTGCCGGTGGTCGAACTGGAAAAGCGTCTACAAGAGCGGCAGGCCGCCGACCAGACGCTGGCCGATGAAGAGGCTTTGTTGAAAAGCCAGATCGAATTTCTCCAGAGCCTGGCTGGACATGCCGGGGCCAGCCTGGCGCAGGGTTTGGGGTTGGGGCGGGCCAAGGTGGGCGATGCCGACGCGCTGCTGGAATTTTTCAAGGGCAGTTATGCGCCTGCGATGGCGCGCCGCCGTGAAGTGGCCGTTGATCGGCGGATGGTGGCTCGCGAAATCGAGAGGTTGCAGCAAGAGTTGAATCGCATTCAGAGCGCGCGCCCCCGCCAACGCTACGAGGCGATGGTCGAGGTGCAGGTGTTGGAGCGCGGCGAGTTGACCTTGACCCTGGAATACACCACCCAGGGTGGGGCCGGCTGGCAGCCGCTCTATGACCTGCGCCTTTTAAGCGAGCCCGGCGCGTCATCGCAGGTCGAGCTGGTTTGTCAGGGGCAGGTGCAGCAGTCTACTGGCGAAGATTGGCCGCATGTGGCTTTGACCCTGTCTACAGCGCGGCCGGCCGCGTCGGCCCAACTGCCCAAATTGGCACCCTGGTACATCAATTTGCTCCGACCGCTGCCGCCGCCGGCTGTTCAGTCTTTTGCCCCGCGCATGGCCGCGCCGGCGGTCGAGTTTGCCCGCCGGGATGTGGATGAACTGACGGTGGGCAGCCCGCCCGAGCCAGAGCCGATTGTCGCCGAGGTGGTCCAGGCGACGGTGGATACCGGCGGTGCGGCGGTGACATTTCACATTCCGCACCGTATGGACATTCCGGCCGACGGCGCATCGCACAAGGCGGCCATCCAGACGCTTGATTTTACACCGCAGATCGATTTTGTGGCCGCGCCCAAGTTGTCTGGCGACGTGTTTCGCCGCGCCACGATTAAAAATGATACGGAATTGACTTTGCTGCCCGGCCCGTTGATGCTCTTTTATGGCAACGAGTTTGTGGGGCAGGCGCGCCTCGACAAGGTGTCGCCCGGCGAAACGTTCAAGACCACGTTGGGGCTGGAGGATCGCATCAAGGTAGAACGCCGGCTGGTTTTGAATGAGGTGGGCAAGCAGTTGATCGGCGAGCGGCGAGTGCGTCGTTATGCCTACGAGATCGAGGCGCAGAATCTTTTGCCCGATGCGGCCACATTGGTGGTGCAAGATCAATTGCCGGTGGCGGGCAGCGAGGATATTCGCATCAAAGAAGAAAACATGGCGCCGCCGCCTACCCGCAAGACGGATCTCAACGAGTTGACCTGGGAAATGCGGCTAGAGCCGCAGCAAAAACAGGTCATCCGCTTCGAGTTTACCATCTCATCGCCGCGCAACAGTAACCTGACCGGTTTGCCAGAAGAGTGAGAGAGTTGGGCGGGCCGGTTCGACAGGCTCAACCGGCGGCGGCCGGCTTGTGGGTTGAGCCTGTCAAAGCCAACACACCGGCCTCAGGCGTGTTGAGGGTCGGTGATGCGCTGGTCCTCAACCATTTTGTCTTGAGATGCGGCTTGTTTTTCGGCCAGAAAAGCGTCATATTCGGCGCGATCCAGCGGCGTGGTCACGGTCTTGCCGCGATGCCCTGACAGCAGTATGGCGTTGGCCAGTTCCAGGCTATAGATAGCCTGGTAGCCCGGCGAGATGAGCGGTTCGCCTTGCAGAATCGCCCAAGCCGTGTTGCGCACGATGGCTGCATGGCCGGTTTCTCGTTCCGACAGCGGCACCTCTATCTCTACCGCTTGAGGATGTCCCCACATCTGGTCGGTCGAATCGGAAGCAGCGTGCACGCCCGGCTGCACCTGCCAGAAGTGCAGTCCCTGGTCGTCCAGCACCAGCTTGCCCAGTTCGCCGCACAGTTCCAGGCGCATGCCGGTGGGGTATTCGTTGACCGTTTCCAGGATATAACCGATGGCCCCATTGGGATATTCCAGGATGGCAGCGGCCTGGTCTTCGACCTCGATGCGATGCCGGCGAGTGTGCACCTGAGCGGTGACTCGACATGGCATGCCGGCCAGCCAGGTGAAAATGTCCATACCGTGCGGGGCCTGGTTCAGCAGCACGCCGCCGCCCTCGCCCTTCCAGGTGGCCCGCCAGCCTGCCGAGTCATAATAGGCCTGGCTGCGAAAGTGCGAGTCGGTGAGCAGCGTGCGGTAGAGCGGCCCCAGCCGACCCTCTTGCATCAGCTTTTTGGCCGCCTGCACGGCAGGCAGCGTGCGCTGTTGAAACATGACCGCAAACACGACGCCGGTTTCTTGCGCAACCTGGATCATCTTGTCGGCCTCGGAAACCTGAACGGCCATCGGTTTTTCGCTGATCACATGGATGCCACGGCGCATGGCGTCTATGGCGATGGGGGGGTGAAAATAGTGTGGGGTGGCAATGATGACGGCATCTACCAGGCCGCTGTTGAGTAGATCGGTGTGATGGGCGAACCCCGGCACATTCCAGGCGACGGTCGCATTTTCAAGCGCGGTCGGGTGGATGTCGCACACGGCGGTCAACTCTACCTCTGGAATTTTGGGCATGTTGCGGGCATGGCCACTGCCCATACCGCCTACCCCAATGATGCCCATTCGGACCTTGTTCATCGTATTCTCCTTTTCTGTTCACAAATCTACCACGCACTGGACGATGTATTGATCGCCTTGTTGGTAAAAAGCCAGCCCATAAAAGGTAGCGGCTTTGACTTCGGTGTAAATTTCGTGGCGGGTTGGGTCAATGTGCTCCCCAGAGGCTATGCCTTGCAACTCCCAACCATCAGCCGTTTGCTCCAGGCAGATGACATGGGCCTCGGCCAGGATGAGGTGGTGAACCTCGCGCTGATAGAGCAACTCGTTGAGCCATTCGACAAACAGGGCGGCCACGTCGGAGGCGTGGCAGTGCTGGGTCAATGACTGGGTGGGGGCAATGGTGGTGGTGTCGGCCATTGCGGCGAGCATGGCCTGAGCGCCCTGGCTGAGGGCCTCTGGGGGCGTGGCCCCGATGCCGCGAATGCCCAAATCGGCCTGGTGTTCCAGATATTCAAAAGGCATAGAACTCCTCGATTCGGTGGTTGGTTGGGTACAGCCAGGATTGTACTCGATCTCGGTTTTGAAGCAAGTTAAATGAAAATGTTTCATTTCAGGAGGACAGAGTATGTCTACAGGAGGACGGATTTGCTGCATTTGTCACAAGCCGTTGGGCGATGAGGCGCGACTGTTGGGCGGGCGATTGTACTGTCCAGCGCATTATGGTCAGGTGACCAAAGAGCATCGAAGTATCTGGGCATCGGGGGTGGTGGAGATTGTGGCTGTGCTGGCCTTTGTGGTGGTGATGGCGCTGGCATCCTGGCTGTTCAAGCCGCGGGTGAGCGGGGCGGCATTGGTCTGGACCGGCATTATTTTGTCCATCATTCCGGCGGCGATCTGGATGGTGTTCTTTTATCGCCAGGATCGCCTGGAACCAGAGCCCAAGTCGTATGTGATCGGGGTGTTTGTGCTGGGCATGTTGCTGTGCAACGGGGTGGGCATCCCGATGGCGGAGCGGCTTTTTCAGGTGAATGAATGGCTGCCAACCAACACGTGGACGCACATTGTGGGGGCGATCCTGGTGATCGGCATCACCCAAGAGTTTCTCAAATATGTGGCGGTGCGTTACAGCGTGTACATGACGCCCGAATTTGATGAGCGGGTGGATGGCATTGTCTATGGCACGGCAGCCGGATTGGGCTTTGCCACGATGCTCAACATCAACTATGTCCTGGTCAACGGCGGAGTAGACCTGTATATGGGGGTCATTCGCATTGCCATAACTACGCTGGCGCAGGCCAGCTTTGCCGGCATTACTGGCTATTTTCTCAGCCGCGCCAAATTCGAGGTTGAGCCGGTGTGGTGGCAGACGGCCGGCGTGCTGTTGGCGGCCACGCTGAACGGCCTGTTTACCTGGGCGCGCGGCGAGGTAACGCAGGTCGGGTTGAATGTCAATCCCTGGCCGGGTTTGCTGCTGGCGGCGGTGATGTCGGTCAGCACGTTTGTGGCGTTGTGGTATCTGATGCGTCGGGCCAACCGCATCACCCTATCGGGCCAGGATGCCGCCCCGACAGAGGGTGAGGTTTAGCATGGAAAGGAGCAGCGCGATGGCAACAGAAGGACAAGCGGGGGCCAGTCGGCGTGACCGGTATGCTGAAGTGTTGGTGGTGGTTGTGGTGCTGGCGGCTCTGTTGCTGGCCTGGGGTGTCAAGGCGGGGGCGCAGGCACGTTCAGTTCACATCGAGGTGGATGGGTTCAAGGCCAGCTATGATCACCGATGGATCCGCCATCAATCGGTGGTTGCGCCCGAAATTCTCAAGATTTCCAATCCTGGATCGGGAGCGCGCTTTTTGACCACGATTGAGGTGTTCAAGTTGAGCCAGGCCGGTGCCAACAACGACGTGGCGCGCACCTGGAACCAGGCCCGGCTGAGTGGGCAGCAATTTTATCAGGTGTTGGGCGGCGAGGCCATTCAATGGCGCGGGCGAGAAGCCTGGCGCAACGAATTTGCCTATGTCTATGTCAGCCCCGATGTGCTGAACCCCAAACCGCCGGTGGTGTTGCACGGCCAGGATTACATTTTTCAACACGGCAATGTGACCTGGATCGTCACCTGCACCGCCGACGAGAGCGTTTTTGAGCAGGCGCAGGTTGAATTGGGGCGTTTTCTGGCCTCGATCTCGTTGGCCGGAACAGATTGAGAGGAGGCGGCCATGCGCAACAGGCACAGGCAAATGGGTTTTGCGATGGTGGGATTGATTTTGCTATTGTTGGCCTGCATCCAGGTTGACCTTGGCGGCGAGCAGCCTTTGCCCACCCCGCCGCCGCCGACCTCGACGCCAATGGCGACAGAACAACCGGTGCAGGTGGATGTGCGGGCGCGTTATTATGCCCAGGTGCCGACAGCCTTTTATCATCTGCTCGGCAAAACCGCCAAGCAGCAAAATCTGGCTGAGTTTACTTTGACCAACCAGGGCAGCAATGCGGTTACGATCAAGCTGACTTCGTGGATCGAGGGATTTACCGATCAGGCGGTGGATACCATTCAACTCGACGGCGGCCAGACGACCCGCATCGAGCAAACGCCGGTGATGCAGATGGGCGTACGCAATCAGTTGAACGAGGCGCAGGTGGCGGCCTGGCACTATAAACTGGTCTATTTGCAAGGCGGCCAGGAAAAGTTGCTCAAAGAGCAGTCGGCTCAGGTGCAGATGATGTCCAAACGCGACCTGGTAGTGGTGATCGTGGACGACAATGGCAACCTGGTAGCCGATTTCCGCGAATATGTGGCCGCCTGGGTCACGCCGGCATCGCCTGAGGTGGAACAATTGTTGCGCGATGCCACCCAGTACATCTCCGGCGAAGCCATTTACGGCTATCAAGGCGGTGCGGAAGGCGTTTTACCCCAACTGGAGGCCATTTATCGGGTGATCAATGACCAATATAGCGTGCGCTATGTCAGCACGCCGGTTTCGCTGTCCAGCACCGAAAAGACTTTTGTGCAGCGCATCCGCCTGCCTGCCGAGACGGTTCGGCAGCAGGCCGGTAACTGCATCGAGACCACGCTGCTTTACGCTTCGGCCATCGAGGCGATGGATATGAACCCGCTTCTGGTGCTGGTGCCGGGGCATGCTTTTGTCGCCTGTGAGACCGACCGGGGGTCGCATCAATACATTTTTATCGAAACCACCGTGTTGGGCCAGGGCATGACCTTTGCCGATGCGCTGGCGGCCGGGCAAAAGAACTGGCAAAAATATCAGAGCCAAAGCATGTTGATTGATGTCCGTCACTGGCAGGCTCGAGGCATCGCCCCGATGCCCGAAGATTGACTTGGACGCGAGCGCATCAAGAAAGGATGTGGACCATGTCCAATAGAAATGCTCGAATTTTGGCCACCGCCATCTCTCTATTGGCTCTTGTGCTGCTGGCCTGTATCAAGATTGGCGGGCAAGAGCCGCAGGTGACACCGCTGCCTACGGCTACGCTGCTGCCCACTGCTACGGCCACTCTGCTGCCGCCCACGCCCACACCCCTGCCGCACGCCGAGCCAGAGGTTGTGCGGGTGAGCCTGTGCCGCGGCCTGACCGAAGATGGGCGGCCTTTTGCCGAGACCAACACTTTTAGTGCGGTGGATACATTTGCCGTTTCGGTGCAGGTGGCGCATTTAGAGCCGCAAAATGTCGTTTCGGCGCGTTGGTACCAAGAAGATACTGTGATCGGCCTGACTGAGCAAGATCAGATCAGTGGCGATGCGTTTGTCGGCCTGACGCTCGAGCCGCAGGGTAACTGGGTGCCGGGCAATTACAAGGTCGAGGTGAGTCTGGATGGCAACCTGGCCGAAGCACACGATTTTGCCGTGATCGGCATGGCGGCCTTGCCGCTGCCCGGCGGCGGAGATGGCGGCGGGCCGAGCGGCGGGTTGGCTGCTTTTCGCAGCGACAGGCTGGGCTTTGCCATCTCTTACCCGGCCGACTGGACGGTGCAAGAGGGCGATTTTACGGTGGTGTTCAAGCATCCGCTCGGCAAGGGCAGCGCCATCATGCTGGTCAACTCGGACCCTAAAACCGATTCGGAGCAAGAGGCCGAGTATATCTATGACGCGTTGGCGCAAAATATCTCCAATATGCAACAAAATGCTTCCAAACCCCAGGAGAATGGCTGGCACGGCATTGTCTTTACGTATCGAAGCAACGGCATTGACGGCATTGGCGTGTTGTTCAGCAAGGTGATTGGGGCGCGGGGATACAGCATGGTGTTTACGGCGGTCAAGGAAAATTGGGATGCCATCGTGCCGCTCTATGACCAGATGTGGGAGTCGCTGGAAATTGACGGGGCCGGCGATCCGCAGGGCGCGGATGAGGTGCTGATCGTGGGGCAGGTGCGCGATGTGGACACACAGCGCGGGATCAAGAATGCCCTGTTTGTGATTCTCAAAGAAGGCGTGACCGTGCAGCAGTTTATTGACAGCGGAAACGACAAGACGTTGATTTATGATTCGGCGCAGAGCGATGCAGATGGCAATTATCGCATGAATGTGCCGGTGCGTCGAGGGGCGACATATGAGGTGTTTGCCGTAGCCAAAAAGTACAAATCGGTGGTGGATGTGCTTCAGGTGCCTGCCGATGCGTCCAACCCCTGGACGGTGACGGTGAGCATGCAAAAAGAATAAAGTGCGAGGACGCCAGGTATGTTTGACGAGGGTGTTGTGCGGTCGGTTGGCCCGGCCGATGAGAGCGGGGTGCAGCAGTTGATCTCGACGGCCGGGCAGTGGGTGGTGCAAATTCCCTGGTCTGACTTGGGTCGGGCAATGTTTCAGCATCCCTTTTATGTGCTTCAAGGGCATGGGCGGCTCTATGGGGTTTGTGGGTTGTTTGTCGAGCCGGAGACGGTGGCGCATCTGCGCGTGTGTGCGCTGGACGATGCCTGCTCGCCCGATGCGGCGATAGCCCGACTGCTCGACGCGGCAGTGGCAGACCTGCGGCCGATGGGCGTGGACACTCTGGGATTTGTGGGCATGGATCGCTGGCTGATCGAGGCTTTGCTGAGGGCCGGCTTGAGCCTGCACGAACAGATCGTGACTCTGCAAAAAGATGATTTTGAGATTCCTGAGCCGGGCAGTCTATGGGTCAGGGTGCGCCCGGCACGTTCATCGGACTGGCCGGCGATTTTGGACATTGAGCGAGCCGTTTTCGAGCCGCTGTGGCGCAACACCTCGGCCACGTTGGCCGACCGGCAGAACGATTCGGCTTTTTTTGAGGTGGCTGAGCAGGACGGGCAGGTGTTGGGGTACCTGTATGCCGTTTTGATGGGGCATCACGGACACATTTCGCGCATTGCTGTGCGCGCCGATCATCACGGCGAGGGGATTGGCGTGCGTTTGCTGGCAGAGACGGTGCAGTTTTTTCGGCGGCGCAACGCCTGGGGCATTACCTTGAACACTCAGGAGAGCAATCAGCGCGCCCGTCGGCTGTACGAGTGGTTTGGGTTCAAGCTCTTGGGGCAAGAGGCACAGGTTCTGATCCGGGCCATTTGAGGCGATCAGGATGCGTCGAGCTTGCGGGCGCAGCGCTCACACAGGTAAATGCCGGCCTCGTGAGGGGTGGTGGTCCAGGCCAACTGCCGACCACACCGCTCGCATACCGGGCGGCCAGATGGCGAATTTTGTTCATCGTCTGGGCTTTCATCCAAAAACAGCCTGGCCCAGAGTCGGTCGGTGGTGGGATGGGCAGAGGATGTTGCGGGCGCAGGAGCAGGTGCGGGGGCGGGCGCCGCTTGCGCAGCCGGTGATGGCGACAGCGTTTTCAGGGTTTTGCGCAGCTTGACGCAGCGCGGACACAGGTCACCTTCTGCATCGCCGATGGCCCATCCCCAGCGAGCGGCGATCTGCGCGGCCTGCTGTTTGCTGGCGGCGGTCTTGATCGTGTCTTGAGCTTCACAGTGATCGCAGGATACCAGATAGTATCTTTGCGCAGGTTGAAATTCGAGCATCAGAGCCGGCCTTTCTTTTGATCTGGTCTGCTCTCAGTATACCACAAGATGGCCGATTTGACACGTTGAGATTGTTATTTTCAGACGTTTTTTCAACCTCTAACCGGATTGATGAGAGAGGCAGAGATGAGTATTGTGCAGGTCAAACGTCAGGATGGCACGATTGGCGACCTGGTGACGTGCGATGTGTGCGATGCGCGCATGTTTAACGAGGCGCTGGATTGGGGACAGTGGGATTGGAGCTGGCAAAAGCTGCTGGTGGATGTGGGTGATCAGTATGTCGAAAAACACCTGTGCGCCAAATGCCGCCCCAAAGTGATATGGTGTGAAAGCTGTCAGACGTTTCATTATCGAGATGGAACGCACAAGCAGGTCTGCGAGCGGTGCGGACGGGTGTTTACGGCTTTTGTGCGCTATTCGGGGCGGGTTTGCGCCAATTGCTCCGATCAAGAAGAGACAACCGTCAAATGGTGGCTGGAATCTATGAGCCGCCGCCCTGGCCCTCGAAAATGATCGGCTGGTTTGCATAGAGGTGTTGTGATGTGGAGGAGAGGATGCGATATCGGCTGTGGTTGGTTTGGCTGGGTGTCATCGGGCTGTTGAGTGGCTGTGCGCTTGCCATCACGCCGCTGCCATCATCGCCGACCGGGTCGCCTGGAGAGGCGCCGGCCTCGAGTCCTACGTCTACTCTATCTGTCACGCCGGCTCGTGCGGCAACGTGGACCCCGATGGTGACACGGACTCTTTCTGCTACCCGTACTGCCGTATCGTCGCCGATCTCCACGCGGCCGGCTGCGCCGCAACCGACCCGGACTCTTGTGGCGCCAACCCTGCCGACGGCGACCGTTGTGCCGATTTCCACATCGGTTGGGCTGCCCAACGAATTGGAGGCCGAGGTCATTGTCCTGATCAATCGAGTGCGCGCCGAACGCGGGCTGTCGGCCCTGGTGGTCGAGGACCGCTTGATGGCGGCGGCGCAGGCGCACAGCCAGGATATGGCGACGCACGGCTTGTTTAGCCACACCGGTTCGGATGGCGCGACGCCGGCCGACCGTCTCGCTCGGCAAGGCTATGATTGGTCTCTGTATGCCGAAAATCTGGGCTGTGGGTATACCTCGCCGGCCGATCTGGTGCAGGGGTGGATGGACAGCAGCGGTCATTGCGACAATATGCTGTTGGCCGGCGCGACGCATGTGGGTGTGAGCCTGGTGTACCATCAAGACAAGACCTGCACATATTATTGGACGGCCTTGTTTGCCCAACCTGTCTCGACCAAATCGGAACTGAACAGGTTTTGGTTGCTCGGACAGATCGTTGCTCCCAATGCAAGGCTCTTGTGGGATAGGCTCTGTCCGGTCGGGTGGGCTGTCGGGCGATGAGCAAATGGTTGAGGAGGAGCAAGATGCGACATCGGCCGGGGTTGATTTGGCTGTGGATTATCGTTTTGCTGGGCGGTTGTGCGCCTGTCGCCACACCACTGCCGGCAACGGTGACGCCACTGCCTGTCGCGACGTCTGCTGTCGCGCCCACACCGCTGCCAACAGCGACACTCGTTGCGCCTGTAGTGACCGTGCAAATGACCGTGACCTATCAGACGATGGACGGCATCGGGGCGAACAGTTATGCCTTTCCTTATGCCAGCGATCTCGGCTGGAACTGGTCGGCGGTGCAGTTTGTCTTTGACGAGCTAGACATTGCCTACATCCGCCTGGCCCCGTGGCTGGGCTGGTGGGAGACGGCCAATGACAACGATGATCCGTATACCATCAATTGGGATGGCTTTGGCACGGTGTACGACATTATCAACAATCACGATGTGCCGTTTGCCCAATTTTTGCACGGGCGGGGCATCGAGTTGGGGGTAGGGGTGTGGGATTTTGGCGGTGTGTCCGAGTGGTGCGAGAACTGCGAGGATTGGCTGGCGCGCGGCAAACCGCGCCAGATTCCGCCCGAACTGTATCCCGAAATGGCTGAATCCATCAGTTCATATATCTTGCATTTGCGCGATCACGGTGTGCCGCTGGCTTTTGCCGAGGTGCAGAACGAGCCGGACATCGAGGCCGGCATCAGGTATCCTGCGCCGACGGCATTGCGCGATGCTGGACGGGTGTTGGTGAATTCTTTTGATCATTTTGGCCTGGCCGATGTGACTTTGCATGCGCCCAACCTCCACGCGCCCACCGACAATGTACGCTGGATCGAGGCCTGGTTTGCCGACGAGACGCTGCATCGGCGCACGGCGGCAGTGTCCTACCATACCTGGTGGAGCCGCGACCGCAAAGCTTTTGAGGCTATCTGGCAGGCGGCTCAGACATATCAAAAGCCGGTCTGGGCCACCGAGGTGGGGTATCAAGAGGCCGGCAATGCCATTGATCCATCTACCTGGCGCACAGCGTGGAATTATGCACAGGCGCATTATTACGCCATTGCCTGGAGCCACGCCAGCCGCACCTTTGTCTGGACGCTGCTTGGCTTTGATGCGATGGTCGGCAAGAACGGCGAACGGTACCCCACATTTTGTATGTTCAAGCGGTTTGCCAACACCATCCCCGCTGGCGCAGTGTTATTGGGCAGTCAGTCCACCGACCCGCGTCTGCTGTCGCTGGCCTTTCGTCGCCCCGATGGTCGCTACACCTTGATCGTTTTGAATGATAACCGCGCTGAACGTCGTTTTCAGGTCAGCGGGCTGGCCGGCCGGCCGGCGGAGGTCACGCTGACATCCGAACAGGTTTGCGAGTTGGCATTGTCGCCAGAATCGGTGAGCGGCGGCGATGGTATGGTTGTGACCCTGCCGCCGTTGAGCCTGGTCAGTATGATTTTAGAATAGTCGAGTTTATTTCCAAGGAGATGAGGATGCTTTACAGGCCTTTTGGTTCATTGGGGTGGTCGGTTTCGGCCATCGGGCTGGGTACATGGAACATTGGTAATCAGTGGGGTGAGGTGGATGATGTGACTGCCTGGGCGACGGTGAGGCAGGCGTTTGAGCATGGGGTCAACCTGTTTGACACCGCCGAGTCTTATGGCATTCCCAACGGTCTGTCGGAAGAGCGGTTGGGCGTGGCTCTGACGGGGCTGCGTCACCGCGTCTATCTGGTCAGCAAGATTGGCCATTGGGGCGAGCGCACCGGTCAGGCGGTGCCAAAAACCACCGTAGACATGATCCGGCTGTGCGCCCATGCTTCGCTGCATCGCTTGCGCACCGACTGGCACGACGTGCTGCTGTGTCATGAGAGCAACCTGCAACAGCCCGATGTCTACTTGCAGGCCTTTGACGCGCTTCAGCGCGAGGGGCGTCTGCGCGCCTGGGGCATTTCTACCGACAGCCTGGAGGTGCTGCGGCGGTTCAATGTGGACGGCACGTGCCGCGTGGTTGAAATAGATTATTCGTTGCTCAACCGCACTGCCGAAGCCGAACTCTTACCCTACTGCCAGGAACATGGCATTGCCGTGCTGGTTCGCGGCCCGCTGCGGCGCGGACTGCTTTCCGGCAAATATACTGCCCAGACCGTCTTTACCGACACGGTGCGCTCGGTGTGGAACGATGGGCAGGCGCAGCGCGACAGCCTGGAGCGCGATATGCAAGGTGTCGAGCGCATCCGTCGAGCATTGCAACCCGGCGAGGATATGGCCACGATGGCACTGCGCTTTGTCATTTCACACGTGGCGGCGCCGGTGGCGATTCCGGGGGCCAAATCGCCGCAGCAGGCTGCCCTCAATGCTGCCGCCGGTAAGCGGCTCTTGTCGGCCGATGAAATTGCTCGTCTGACCGATAGCTAACTGTTAGCTGGCCGATAGGTTATTTGCGGCCCCTTGTGCTAAGATAGACTTGATGAACGTGATCAAGCTATTTTTTTCAGAAAGGGGCAAACGATGAATAGACGATTGGCTGTGTTGGCCGGGCTGATGTTGGTGGTGATGGGCGGCATGGCGTTGTTGACGAACGTGCTGATGCCGCTGTTGGGCCTGCGGATGGTGTGGTGGAGCATCGGGCGGATGTGGCCGCTGGCCATTATGGGGCTGGGAACGGCTTTTGTGTTGCCGCCGCTGTTGACGCCGAGGCGGCGCGGGCTGGGCGGGTTGTTCATTCCGGGCATGCCGGTCTTGATGACCGGTGCGCTGTTGTTCCTGTCCAGTTTGACCGGCTGGTGGGGTTTGTGGGCGCGGTTTTGGCCGATGATGTTGCTGTCGGTGGCGGCGGGCTTTTTGCTGGCTGCCTGGCATATGCGGGTGATCTGGCTGCTCATTCCTGCTTTTGTGGTGGGCGCCAATGGTCTGCTCTTTCAGTTTTGCGCCATCACCGGCCTGTGGCAGGTGTGGGCGGTGATGTGGACCATCGAGCCGCTGGCGGTGGGGCTGGCCCTCTTGCTGATCGGCGCAGCCAAACGGCAGCGTGGTGTGACCCTGGCCGGTCTGATTTTGTGCAGCATCGCCGGGTTTGCGATGGTCGGCATGATGACGGTTCTATCGCTCTCGACGGTCATGTCGGTGTGGTGGTGGTTCAGATTGCCGGGTCCGGCCTTGATCATTCTGGCCGGCATCCTCCTGGTTTTATGGAGCCTGGGTGGGCGGCCTTTGGCGTGGACCAGGCCGCGCTAAGTTGATAACCCTCTGGCGCAAACAGGTTGCGCCAGAGGGTTTTTATGTCTCCAGGAGGACCCTATGAACATCTTGTTGATTTATCCCGAATTTCCCGACACGTTTTGGAGTTTCAAGCACGCCCTCAAGTTTGTCCGCAAAAAGGCCCCCTCGCCGCCGCTGGGTCTGTTGACGGTGGCGGCCATGTTGCCGGCCGGGTGGAACAAGCGGCTGGTAGACCTCAATGCACAAAACCTTTCGCCGCAAGACCTGGATTGGGCCGATTATGCCTTTGTCAGCGCCATGAACGTGCAGCGCGATTCGACCCGACAGGTGATCGCCCGTTGCAAGCAGGCCAGTTTGCCGGTGGTGGCCGGCGGGCCATTGTTTACCGGCGAGTATGAGCAGTTTGAGGATGTGGATTATTTTGTGCTGAACGAGGCCGAGATCACCCTGCCGCTGTTCTTGCGCGACCTGGAGTTGGGGCAGACGCAGAGGATATACACTTCCACCGGGTTTGCCGACATTCATCAGACTCCGGTGCCGTTGTGGGAATTGGCCGATTTGAAGCGTTATGCTTCGATGAGCATCCAGTTTTCGCGAGGCTGCCCTTTTGACTGTGATTTTTGCAACATCACCGCGCTGCTGGGCCGTCGCCCGCGCACCAAGACGTCGGCGCAGATCGTGGCCGAGTTGGATCATTTGTACAACTTGGGCTGGCGCGGCGATGTCTTTTTTGTGGATGACAACTTTATCGGCAACAAAAAGTTGATCAAGCAGGACATTCTGCCGGCCTTGATTGTCTGGCGGCAGGGCAAAAAGGGTATGACGTTTAACACCGAAGCCTCGATCAACCTGGCCGATGACGACGAACTGCTCGACTTGATGGCGCGGGCCGGATTTAACACCGTCTTTGTGGGCATCGAAACGCCCGATGAAGGCAGCCTGGTCGAGTGCAACAAGTTTCAAAACAAGGGGCGCGATCTGGTCGAGAGCGTCAAGCGCATTCAGCGTGCCGGCTTGCAGGTGCAGGGTGGTTTTATTGTGGGCTTTGATAACGATGGCCCCTCCATCTTTCAGCGGCAGATCGAGTTTATTCAAAAGAGCGGCATTGTCACGGCGATGGTGGGCCTGTTGCAGGCGCCTTATGGCACCCGCCTCTATGACCGCCTCAAAAAAGAGGGCCGCCTGATTGATGAAATGTCGGGCGATAACGGCGACGGTTCGACCAACATTGTGCCAAAAATGGACCCCAATCTGTTACAGCGAGGCTATCACAGCATTTTGAAGACGATCTATGCCCCGCGCTTTTATTATGAGCGGGTCAAGACGCTGTTGCGCGAGTACAAGACGCCCCAAATTCAATTTCATCTGGACCACGAGTATTTGATGGCGTTCTTGCGCTCGATTTATCGCCTGGGCATTGTCGGAGCCGAGCGGCTTTACTATTGGCAGTTGTTTTTCTGGACACTGCTGCGTCGGCCGCGCCTGTTTCCACTGGCGATCACCCTGTCTATTTATGGCTATCACTTTAGGCAGGTGAGCGAGACGGTGGTGCAAAAATAGAGAGGAAACATTTGTACACAATCATTCCCCAAACCGACCTGAATGTCTTTGGCATTTGCCTTGGCACATCCGATCTCGGCAGCGCGGTAGATGATCGAACCTCGTTTGCCTTGCTGGATGCTTTTGTGGCCGCAGGCGGCAATTTTCTGGACACGGCTAGCGTGTATGCCAACTGGCTGCCCGGCCCCAAACATTCGAGCGAGCGGCTTTTGGGTGCGTGGATGCAGGCACGACGGAACCGTAATCGCATCATCCTGGCGACCAAAGGCGGGCACCCCGACCTGCATGCCATGCAGGTGCCGCGCCTGTCGCATCGCGAGATTGCCGGCGACCTGGAAACCAGCCTGCGCAATCTGCAAACCGACCGGATTGACCTGTATTACCTGCATCGCGATGACCCTGCCCGCCCTGTATCCGAGATCGTTGAAACGCTCAACGACCAGATACGGGCCGGCAAGGTGCGCTATCTGGGTTGCTCCAACTGGCGGCGTGAGCGCATCGCCGCCGCCAACGAGTATGCGCGGGCGCACGGGCTGGCCGGTTTTGTGGCCGATCAGATGTTGTGGAACCTGGCTTGCGTCGATCCGACCCGTATCGGCGACCCTACCATTGTGCCGATGAGCGACGATCTGTATGCTTTTCATCAAATCACCGGCCTGGCAGCCATTCCCTTTTCCTCGCAGGCCAATGGGCTGTTTCAAAAGCTGGATGCCGGCGGTCCGTTCAAGGCCGATTCGGGCGCGTTGGCGATGTACAACCTGGACGAGACACGGCGGCGGCTGGCCCGCGCCAAAAAGCTGGCTGCCGAAACCGGCCTGTCGTTGACTCAAATTGTGCTGGCTTTTTTGACCTCGCAGCCGTTTACCACCATCCCCATTGTCGGCTGCAAGACGATGCTCCACCTGACCGACAGCCTGAGCGCGGTCGGCGTGCAGTTGAGTCCGGCGCAACGGGCTGCCTTGATCGGCGACTGAGCAGTTTGGTCATCAGGATGGGCGGCGACCCTCTCGAATGGCATCCAATATCTCGGCAACTGTCCATTTATTTGCCCTGTCGTCAGTTTTATGCTCGCGCCGCCAGATAGCCCCAGGCATAGGTGTTGGGCCCCAGCGTTTGCATCACCGTAAACTCGGTGGACATTGGGTACCAGGACACGTCAAAATACAACTCGGTGGTCGGCCATTCGCGCACCTGCGGATAGATGGCTTTGTGCATAGCCTGGATCGCCCAATCGTCTTGGGCATACGGCACATCCAGCGGGCCATAGACGGTCAGGCCGGGCGGCGGCGGCAGGTTTTGTACATGGGCGTCAATCCACAGCGGGTTCTGCGGCCAGACGCGCCCCACGCCGGTGGTAAAGCACAGGTTGATCGGGTTGGCTCCGGCGGCATATTGACAGGCCAGCACGGCCGCGTCAAGATAGGTTGGGTCGGCGGTGAGGACATGGGCGCGCAGGATGGTTTTGACCTGTGGCACGCTCAAGGCCCCCCAGCCCAATGGATTCCAGAGGGCCATCTTGGTCCAGTTGAAGGCCGTGCCGCGTCCTAAACGCACCGAATCGTCGGCCTCGCGGCGGATGGCATTGATCGCGTTTTGACGGATGCGTTCGTCGGCCTGAGCGGTGCGGGCATAGACAAAGGCGGCGTCGCGCTGCTCGTGATGCTGCCACTCGAACAGCGGGGCATTCGAGTCGCCAAACACCGTTGTTTGTATAAAAATATCGTGCCAGCGCGCATCGCCGGTCAGCCGATACAGTTCGGCGGCGGCCAGGTTGCGCGCATCCACTACGGCGTGCGGCAAACTGCTGCCGTAGGTGTGAACGGCATAGGCCTGCTCGGCAAAATCTATGGCCCGCAGCGCGCTCTGCCGATAGATCTGAGCCGACGACTCGTTGTCGCGTTGTAGCACGCCGGCGGCCCGCGCCGCGTCGCCGGCATAGATATAGCTCGACCACATGTCGGGCGCATAGGCCATCACCGGTAGTTGCTCCTGCCAGCTCCCCTCGCCATGTCGCGGATGTTCTGCCGATTCGATGCCGCCGCGAATGCCGCCCTCTCCGGTTTGCATCCGCCGATAGCAATCCAGGTTCCACAAGGCCTCATTCACCAGATCGGGCAGGCCGTTGCCCGATTCGGGAAGGTTCAGGCTGGCTTGTTGCGCCCAGTCGGGGAACAATTCTACCAGTTCGAGCAGCAGCCGGGTGGCCTCCAGGTGTTGGATGCGGCGATCCCAATCGCCGGCGTCGGCATAGCCGCCCCAGGCATCTGGCACAATCTGGTCGGTCTTGCCGGCTACCAGGTTGCCAAAATTGTCCTTGTCGGTGCCGCGGGCATTGAGGCCGTTGCCGCTGTCCAACAGGGTGCAGGTTGAGTGATACACCGTCACGCCGTCGTCGGGGTGAAAGCAGCGCGGGCGGGTGAACCAGGTATAGGGCGGCCTCAACTCGATGCCGCTGCGTTGATGGTAAAGCCCGCGCGCGGCGGTCTCAAAAGCCTGCTGCCAGGCCTGCTCTGAGATGGAGAACGGATATGAACAGCCTACCCCATCCACACAGAGGCGATAGACGCCCGGCTGCCTGAGCGCAGAAAAATCCAGCCGATACACGTCTATCAGGTTGTAATTGCGTTGATACGGGTCTTCGGTGCGGTCGTCGCCTTTTTTCGAGAGGGCAATTTTTCCTTCCATCACCGTTTGATCGCCGCTCTCATCTATGACGTAAAAGCGCGTCAATTGAGCATAATCAATGCCCACACTGCCCGTCCAGCAAGACAAATAGCCCACCTTGACCGGATCGTCGGGCCGGAAGCCGATTTGGGAGACATGCACGGCCTCGCTGCGGGTGTGCAGCGGGTCGTGCTGGAATGTGATGCCGGGATACGGGGCATCGAGCAAGGTCAGTTCGTAGGTTTTGCCTGGCGTCAACGGGGTGGGGAATTGCAGGTACAGGGTGTGGGTGATGGGAAAAGCCCACTGCCAGTTATAGCCTACCCGGGCCATCTCGGTGGGGCGGCTTTTGCGCGAAACGGTGATCGGCGGCAGCGGGCGAGCATAGGCCGGGTCGTCGTCGGAGCGCAGGGCATAGCTTTTGATCTGATGCACCCAGCGCACGTCAAGCGGCTCCCCCACCACCCGGTCGAAGGTGTACAGAATGGCATTATTCGGTCCCACCAGCGCGCCGATGCACTTGCCGGCGCGATAGACCCACTTTTGTCGCTTGATGTCCTTGTCTTGCCTGATCTGGTCGCCCGCCTGCGCTGTGTAGAGCATCTGCTGCCCATAGATCACCTGTCCGGCGTCAATGCGCAGGGTGACCACGTTGGGGGCCACCGTGCCGGCATAGATCACCTCGTGCGGCGGTGCGGCCGGCGAAGGCGTGGTGGTCGGTGCGGCCGGCGAGGGCGTAGCGGTCGGTGCGGCCGGCGAAGGCGTGGCGGTCGGTGCGGCCGGCGAAGGCGTGGTGGTCGGTGCGGCCGGCGAAGGCGTGGCAGTCGGCGTCATAGCCGGAGCGCGGCAGCCGGCTGTGACTGCTGCCGTTAAAAGGAGAAATTGACGGCGCGAAAGGTATTTTTTCACCATCTTTTCCTGTTGGGTCGGCGGTGAGTCTGGTATGCTCACGTGCCAAATCGGCATTGTTTTTTAATGTCTCGCATCGGCGCTGCGTAGCAACGCAGTGTGTGGTACTCTTGGGTGATGATGCCGCACTTATAGTTGTATCACCGCCACGCCATACCGATCCAGGGTCAGCGTCTCGCCGGTTGTCGCGTCGGTGAGCAGCTCCACTTTGCCCGCCGGCACCTGGATGGTCTGTGCCTCTTCGGTGTGATTGAGGATAAAGAGCAGTTCTTTGCCGTGGCCCTTGCGCCGCGATGCCTCGATGCCTTCTGGTAATGACATAGATTCGATGCCGGCCTTGTTGAGCATATCGGCGATGAGCAAATCATAAAAGGGCTCTTCTTGGATCACCGTGCCGAGAAAATAACCCCAGCCCTGGCCCAAGCGGTTGCGGGTGAGGGCGGCAAAAGGTTGCATGTGCCAGTCGGTATAGCCGATCAGCGTCTCGGCCGTAGTCGGCTGCACCCATTCAGCGGTCTGGGTGGCGGTGTAGCTGCCCTCGAACGCGCTTTGTCCGACGGCCGCATAGCTGAAATCTGCGCCCCGCCAGGTATGGTTCAGCGACTCGTATTCTTGGATCACGATGCCCAGCGCATCCGAGAGCAAGCCGGGCAGGGTGCGCGGGTGACACAAACCGGTTTCGTCCTTGACCCCGCTGCGGCTGTCGGTGAACAAGATGCCACCGTTTTGAACGTAATTGCTTAAAGACTGCGCCACCGCATCGGGCAGCACGTACAGGTCGGGGGCCAGGATAGCCTTGTAGGGCGAAAAGTTGTCCGTCGAACGGATAAAATCAACATCTATGCCGGCGTGATTGAGTGCGCGGTAGAGGCGGTCCATTGCCGCATGATAGGTGTTGCCGGCATAGCCGGGCTGGATGCGCACTGCCCACAGGCTGTCGTAATCATAGATGATTGCCACCTGGGCCTGCACCGTCGTGCCGGACAATGCGGTTTCCAATCGGCGCAGGTCGGCGGCGGTTTGAGCAGCCTCGCGGTAGCGGCGCAGTCCCTTGCCGTCGTGGCCGAGCAGGCCATGCCAATACTGCTCACGCCCGGCGGTGCAGGTGCGCCAGCGAAACCAGATCATGCCATCGGCGCCGTGTGCCACCTGCTGAAAGGCGATGCTGCGAATTTCGCCGGGGCGCGGGTTGCGCCCGTATGCCCCCCAGCCGCCCGGCCCGGCGGTCTGCTCCATGATCCAAAAGTTCTTTTTCTTGAGGCTGCGCATCAGGTCGGCACCCTCGGCGGCGCGATAGGGCAATTCGGGCCTGCCCCACACCGGGTAATTGTCCCAGGCCACCAGGTCCAGGTCGGCGGCAAGGTCGTAATAGTTGAGTTCGGGAAACAGGCCCATAAAATTGTGGGTGATGAAATGATCCGGGCAGACCTGGCGCAAAATTCGCACCTGATCGCCCTGGAAGCGCACGTTGAGCCATGAGTAAAATCGCTGCCAGTCCAGGCATGCGCTGGGGTTGTGCGTTTCGGGGTTGTCGGGGATGACGATCTCACTCCAGTCCATCACCTTGTGGCTCCAAAAATGGGTGCCCCAACGGCGGTTCAATTCGTCAGTCGAGCCGTATTTGCGGCGCAGCCAGTCTTGAAATTCGGCGCGGCAGGTGGGGCAGTAGCAAAAGGGGTTGCCAAATTCATTGTCCGTTTGCCAGCCGATGACATTGGGGGTGTCCTTGAAATGCTCGGCGATGGCGCGGGTCATGCGTTCAGAGAGCAGGCGGTACGCGCCAGAGGTAAAACAGTTGTTCTTGCGCACACCCCAGTTGATGCGCGTGCCATCCTTTTGCAGGGCCAGCGTTTCGGGGTATTTGCGCGCGGCCCAGGCGGGCATGGTCGCTGTCTGTGTGCAGAGGATGGCACTGATGCCATGCCGGTGCAATATCTCCAAGGCATCGTCCAGCCAGCCGAATTCAAAGCGACCTTCCTGCGGCTCCAGGTCAACCCAGGCAAATTCGGCCATGCGCACTATGTTGAAACCGGCATCCTGCATCATTTGGGCGTCGGTTTCCCATCGCTGGCGCGGCCAGTGTTCGGGATAATAATCTACGCCGATATACATTGAGAATCATCCTTTCATTTTATAAACAATATGGCAGCGATTTTCCAGGCGGCTCATTTTGCATTGGATTGCATCGCCCACTCGCCGACCTGCCTGACCAGCGAGCGAGGGGTCAGGCGCACCGAAAAAGCCAGCAGTTGATTGAGCAGGCCCGGCACCACAACGGTCTGGCCGCGCATCAAGGCGCGGTAGCCAATGCGGGCGACCTGCGCCGCGCTCATGCTGCTCCACTGCACCAGCCGCGATTCGGCCACCTGGGCTCGTGACTGAAAGCCAGTGCGCGTCACACCGGGGCATAGGGCGGTCACGCTGACCCCCGTCCCGCGCAGCTCGTGCGCCAGTGCTTCGGAAAAGCTCAGCACATAGGCTTTGGTGGCTGCATAGACGGCCATCGAGGGCACCGGCTGAAAAGAGGCCGTCGAGCCGATGTTCAACACCCGCCCCCAACTGTGGGCGGTCATGGGTGGCACAAAGTGGCGGGTCAGCATCGTGAGGGCCAGCACATTCAAATGCAGCATGTCCAGCACTTCTGACTCGGCCATATCGGCCAGGTGGCCCAGCAAGCCAAAGCCGGCATTGTTGACCAGTACGTCTATGGCCAGGTTTTGCTGTTGTGTGGCCGACCAGATGGCCTCTGCGGCGGTGGGATCGCCGAGGTCGCAGGCCAACACCGTCGCCCAGATGCCGCAACTCTGACGCAGGTCGGCAGCCAGAGCTTGCAATTTGCCCTCGCTTCGCGCGACCAATACCAGGTTATAGCCGTCGGCGGCAAACAGTTTGCTCAATTCATAGCCAATGCCGCTCGATGCGCCGGTGATGAGGGCGGTTCTATTTTGTTTGTCCATCGCTCACTCCTTTTCCGTCATTATACTCGCAACCCGTTTTACAGACAAAGCAAAACCCCCGGCGCGATGGCAATCGGACCGGGGGCCAGGATTTCAGACTCAGCCGCGCAGGGCTTGGGGCGTATAGGCGGGCAGTTTTTGCGCGGCCATGATCGGGTGGATGCGGGCGAATCGCTGTCGGCCGTCTACCAGCGGGATGCTGGGCCAGTCGTTGCCGATCAGCGGGCGGGCATAGGCCAGAAATTCGTCGGTCACGTCGGCGCCGTTGGGGGTGATCCAGGCGGTGGGGAAGGTGCGCTCCGAGTTGGCGACCTGCTCCAGCGGCACCTTGTCGTAATAGACATTGTAAATCAAGCCGGGTTGACGCAAAATGGTGGACATGTAGCCAGAGCCATCCTGAACGGCGATCAGCACGGCCTTTTGGCCCACGCGATAGGCTTCTTCCATGTCTACCGTTGAGGCATAAATCATGTTGTGGCGCTGATCGGTGCCTGGCACGTTGCCCCGCGCTGCACCGACGGCGGCCAGCCCCACCGTGTTGAGATAGTTGACCAACATCTGCTCCACTGTGGTTTCGCTGGCGCCAAACATGGTGTGGCCGAACGAGTCTTTGCGTTCGCCTACGCTGCCGACATCAAAGCCCTCGCTGACCACGATCATGCAGCGGCCGCGCTGTTTGAGCATGTCGTTGACCCTGTCGGCCACCGCTTCTATCGTCAGCCCGGATTCGCGCAGCAGGATCAGCAGCGGCAACTCGCGGCCGGGGTCGGCCAGGCGGGCGGCCGCGGGGATATAGCCGATCTTGCGGCCCATCGCCTGCATCACCAGCACAGGGTCGGCGGGACACGAGCCGGCGTTCTCCTCGTTGGCGTTTTGCACCATCAGGGCCCAGTAGCGCGCCACCGAGCCATAGCCGGGTGTGTGGTCAATCAACTGGAAGGCACTGTCGCCCACGTCGTTGTCAATGGTTTTTGGCACGCCAGTGGCCACCAGGTTGAGGCCGCGTTGATGGGCCAGTTGGGCGATCTTGTGGGCGGTGTCCATAGAATCATTGCCGCCGTTGTAGAAAAAATAGCCAATGTCGTGTGCCTTGAATACCTCAATGACCCGCTCAAAATCCTCTTTTTGGCCGGATTTGAGCTTGTAGCGGCAGGTGCCGATAGAACCGGCCGCCGGCGTGGTGCCGAGCAGGGCAATTTCTTCGCGCGGTTGCGCTGACAGATCGACCAACTCTTCTTTTAGCACGCCTTCGATGCCGTGCTGTCCGGCATAGACTGCGCCAAACACATCGGGCATGGCCAGGCATGTTTCGACCACGCCACGCAGCGAGCAGTTGATCACCGGTGATGGCCCGCCAGATTGGGCCACCAGAACATTTTTAGGTTTGGACATGATAAACCTCCTGAACTCGAGTCCGTTGGAAAAAGGTTTTCTTTACCACAGAGGCAGAGAACGCAGAGTGATGAGTGTTGATGAGAAACAGCGAAATTTAGAGATTTTGTCTGTGTATCGGCGTTAAATATGCTTTATCAGACTGCCGGTAAGGTGAACCAAAATACGCTGCCGTGGCCGGGTTCGCTTTCAACGCCGGCCTGCCCTGCCAGTCGGTCGGCGATGCGGCGCACAATGGATAATCCCAGGCCGTGCCCCTTGTGATGAGCCTGATCGAGGCGGGTGAACGGTGTAAATAATCGCGCCTGTTCTTCCAGCCCAAGGCCGGGGCCATTGTCGCACACCCAGAACCGGATCAGGCGAGTGTTACCGGCGGCGGTGTTGGGCAGGTCAGCCGGCAGATCATCCCAGCCCAGGTGGATCATCGGCGGGATATTTTGCGCCGGGTTGCCGCCGTATTTACAGGCGTTGCTGATATAGTTGGCCCAGATTTCCTCCACCCAGGCGGCATAGCCCCATGCCGTCGGCCAGGTTGGAGGCAGGTGAATTTCGGCACAAGTATCCTGGATCAGCATCACCAAACGATCCAACACTTCGGCGACGATGGTATCCATATCCAAACGGGCCAGTTGCACATCTCCCGGCTGACGCAGCCTGGCCAGCAGCAACATTTCGTCAATGATGCTGGACATACGGTGGCCGTTGCGGTTGATGATGCGCAGCGTATCCAGGCGTTTGTTATCATCCCAATGAGCATAGCGCGTTTCCAGCAAAGTGCCATATCCCAGCGTGGCCGCCAATGGACTTTGCAGGTCGTGGGCGACGGTGTGCGCAAAAGCATCCAGTTCGGTGTTGCGCGATTCAAGCTCTTGGGCGTATTGCTGCAATTTTAACTCGGCCTGTTTGCGCGCGGTAATGTCGCGCAAGACGATCAGGTGGCCGTTGAGTTGTTGACGCCAGTTGTGCAGGGGCGAGACGCGCACATCAAACCATCGCTCATCTCCCCAGGCGACCTCAGTTTGAGAGAGGGTGTTCAGTTGATCGGTGTCTATCCAGGGCGACAACACCGCATCGGCCGATTGTCCTATCGCCGCAACACTCAACTCAAGCAGCCGAGCGGCGGCCGGGTTAAGGTCTACCAGCCGATAACGGGCATCCAGAACCAACACGCTGTCGGTCATGCGCTCGATCAGGGCATCGCGGGCCACCGGCACGATATCAAACATTTGAAAGCGAAACAGTCCATAGGCCAGAGCAAGACCGCTCAAGGTGAAAGCAAAGGGCGTCAGGTCGTATCCGGGCCAGGGGCTCAGGCCAAACAGCCCCACCGCATTGCCGATCCAGGGTAGGGCCACACCGATCAGCAGCGCAGTCACCTGTCGGCGATAGAGCTGCGACGAGCGCAGCACCGCCCGCACCAACAAAACAGTGCCCCACAACAGCAGCAGATAGGCATAAACCGCATTGATCCAAAAGATCAGGCCATGCTCATAGATCAGTTGCGCCCCAGGCACGTCAGAGGCAGGGGTGACGCGCAGCCAGATCAGGCGGTGCCACTCGTTGGTGGCGGCGGCGATCAGGGTGATCAGCGGAATGAGCCACAACCAGGCCAGGGACAGGCGCGGCAGTTGGCGGGCTTGCCGGCTGTACTCGCGGGCAAACAGCCACCAGAACGGTGGCACGCCGACAATGCCCAGATAAGAGAGTTTGGACCACAAAATTTTCTCGGCGGGCGTCCACAGGCTAAATTCGACCGCACCGGTGACGGCCCAAATGGCTACGGAGACCATCATCAGGGCAAAATAGAGGCTGCCCGGCGTGCGCTGGCGCAGCCAGGCCCAGGCGGCGATCAACAAGGTCAATCCGGTGGCAATGCTCAGCATAATCACATAGACGATGTGCTGATCGTTCATCATCTTGTTCCTTGGAGCGAAAAGACCAGGTTTCCCGGCGACCTGTTTGAGAATTTCACCCTATTCCAATGCTGCCTCGGCCATAGCCAGCACATTTTGCGGCGACACGTTGGGCAGCAGGGCCTCATGGCTGGGGCTGACGATCAGACATGGCCCCAACAGCGATTTGAGCCGCCGCACCTCGGCCTGCACCTCTTGCGGTGTGGCCTGAACGAGCAACTGTTGTGTGTCTACGCTGCCCAAAAAGGCAATGCGCCCCCGAAACTCGCGGGCCAGCGTCTCGGCGTCCATATGAGCGGCCAATGCCTGCAAGGGATGCAGGCAGTCTACTCCAGCCTCGATCAGTCGATCAATGACCCGATAGATCGAGCCGCACGAGTGCAAAATGACCTGATAGCCGTGGCGGTGGCCCTGCTCGGTAAAACGGCGAAACCAGGGCAGGACAAACTCGTCAAACTGCTTGGGCCCGCAGATCAGGTCGAGCTGCGTGCCGAAATCGTTGCCAAAGAAAAAGCCGTCCACCAGATCGCCGGCCTGCGCAAAAAACAGTTCGTTGGCGTCGTAATAAAACTGGCAGACGCGGTCGGTGACGGCGTGGACCAGGGCTGGGTTTTCGTACATGTTGACCAAATAATTTTCCATGCCGAACAGGTCCATTACATTGTGATAAAAGCACGTCCAAAAGCCGCTGGCGCGATAAAAGTTGCCGGCATGTCGCAGTTGCTCCAACACCGGCTCAAAATCGAGATATTCCAGGCGGGGCCAGTCATAGGCCTCCAGGTCTTGCGCCGAGGAGGCACGGGCAAAAGGGCCGGGGTCGCCGTGCGATACCTTGTTGGGGATGTAAAACAGCCCTTTGCCTTCGGGGTGCCTGTACACGCCGGCAGGGATCCAGCGAAAATCATCGCCCAGTTTGAGGCGCAGTTCTTCCTCGCTCGATGTGCCAAAATAAGCGTGATAGATCGGCCAGGTGTCGGGATAGGGGTTGCCCAGCCAGAAACCGACCCGGTCGGCGGCGCGGCCAGAAATGATCGTGCGGATGCGTTCGCGCGAGTTCATCAGCGTTCCCTTTCTGGTTGGGCGATGGGGCGGGCCAGATGACCTGCCCCATCGCTTGACTCACTCAGGCATTGTAGGTCGTCGCCGTCACATTGCCGCCGGCGCCGGTCCAGTTGGTGTGAAAGAACTTGCCGCGTGGCTGGTCGGTGCGCTCGTAGGTGTGCGCGCCAAAATAGTCGCGTTGCGCCTGGAGCAGGTTTTGCGGCAGGCTGGCACGCCGATAGCCGTCGAAAAAGGCCAGCGCGCTGGACATGGCCGGTGTCGGCACACCCAATTTCACCGCTTGAGCGATCACCCGCCGCCAGGCTGCCTGCGCCGCTTCGACCTCGGCCTTGAAATAGTCATCCAGCAGCAGGTTGCTGAGCTGCGGATTCTTGTCGAACGCTTCTTTGATCTTGCCCAGGAACACCGAGCGGATGATGCACCCGCCGCGCCACATCAGAGCGATGCCGCCCAGGTTGAGGTTCCACTTGTATTCCCTAGCCGCTTGCTGCATCAGCATATAGCCCTGTGTATAAGAAATGATTTTTGAGGCATACAAGGCATCGTGCAGATCGGCGATAAAAGCCGCCTTGTCGCCATCAAACTGCGCCGTGGGGCCGGCGATGACCTGCGAGGCGGCGACACGCTCGTTTTTGAGGGATGACAGGCAGCGGGCGAACACGGCTTCGACGATCAGCGTCAAGGGGATGCCCATGTCCAGGGCCGAGATGCCTGTCCACTTGCCGGTGCCCTTTTGCCCGGCGGTGTCCAGGATTTTGTCAACGACATACTCGCCATTCTCATCCTGATAGCCCAGAATGTCGCGGGTGATCTCGATCAGATAAGAGTCGAGTTTGCCCTGGTTCCATTCGGCAAACACCTGGTGCATTTTGGCATTGCTCATGCCCAGGACTTCTTTCATCAGGTGATAGGCCTCGCAGATGAGTTGCATGTCGCCGTATTCGATGCCGTTGTGGGTCATTTTGACATAATGACCGGCGCCGTTTTCGCCTACCCAATCGCAGCAGGGCGATGGCGGCTGACCGGCCGCTTCGACCTTGGCGGCGATGGCCTGGAAAATCGGCTTGACGTGCGGCCAGGCTGCCGGCGAGCCGCCGGGCATGATCGAGGGGCCGTGGCGGGCGCCTTCTTCGCCGCCGGAAACGCCGGTGCCGATGTAGAGCAGCCCTTTGGATTCGACATAGGCGGTGCGGCGGATGGTGTCCTCATAGTTCGAGTTGCCACCGTCAATGAGAATGTCGCCGGCCTCCAGGTGCGGGATGAGAGTCTCGATGAAATCATCTACCGCCTGCCCGGCCTGTACCATCAACATGATGCGGCGCGGCGTTTTGAGGGCGGCCACCAGTTCTTCCAGCGAGTGCGCGCCGATGATGTTTCGTCCCTGCGCCGCGCCGTTGATAAAATCGTCTACCCGCGACAGGGTGCGGTTGTATACGGCCACCGCAAAGCCGTGATCTTGCATATTCAACACCAGGTTTTGACCCATCACGGCCAGGCCGATCAGGCCGATGTCACATTTTTCTGTCATTGGGAAACCTCCTCAAATTTAAGGTAAGTGATAGTAAAAAGAGATGGATAATGCGCAAATCTGCACATCTTTTAGCCTGTCAAAGCTTTTTCAAAAGCTGCCACCAGTGCTGTATCCATGCCTACAATTTCAGCCAATGCGCGAATAGGTGAAGGCAAAGGGTCTTGCCATAGCCATTCTACTTGCAGCCCAAAGCCCGGCAGGGTTGATGTCTCATACCGTCCCGCCTTGCCACTAAAGGCCGGCGCATAGTAATCATTTTCCAGCACATAGAACTCGGCGTGACGACGCTCTGGATCAATCAACCAATACTCTGGCACACCACCTTCGGCATACTCGTAGAATTTATCGGCGCGGTCGCGGCGTGCGCTTTCGGGGGATACAATCTCGATGACCAGATCTGCCGGCCCATCCAGATAATGAGGGCGTAGCCGCTCCAGGTGCTCACGCTTGACAAATAGCAGGTCGGGTTCACGTCCATGCTTCAATTTCATTTGAAAGGGGGCATACAACAGGATTCCCAGACCACGAAATTGAATATAGGTATCCATTAACCGGGTCAAAAATTTGGAAATCATCTGATGCTGCGCACTCGCCGGTGAGGTCATCACAATTTCTCCATCTACCCATTCAGCCAGTGTATCTTTGTCGGCCCAGTTTAAAAATTCGGAATAGGTCATAGAGCGCGGCGACGCCGAAGCAACCACGGCTTCTAGCAATCGCCGTAGTGAAATAGTGGTATCTACCACCTCCCCTGACCTTAACAGAATGTCAGCTAATGTTGCTTCTGCCATACGTGCCTCCGCAGCTTGGAAATCTAAACTTGTGCAGCTTGCTGGCCGAGCAGGCGACTTGGCGCCATATCAAGACCAAGAACTGTGGCGCAAAAATTGCGCCGCAAAAATTGCGCCGCAATCTCTGCTTCAATGCCAAAACGTTGGTTTTGGCGGCGTTCGGTAGAACGCGCTCAGCCTATAGGGTTTCGATGGCGTTCTACCGAATGTGCTCAACTTGCAGTTCAACCCACGTTTTGTCCAGGTCTACAGCGACCTGATTTTATCATTCCAGGAGCGTGCTGAAAAACCCTTTCACCACCAAGACACAAAGGACACAAAGCATTTCTAGAAACTTAAAAGTATCGTAAACCTTGGTGTTCTCGGTGTCCTTTGTGGTAAAAATAGACTTTTTCAGCGGCCTCCTGGCAGGCTGTCAGAGATCCCCGAGAGGGGTGTTCCCGAGTTTGTTCGGGATGCCGATATCTTCAAGTGGGGCCATGAGTAGTCTCTCTGACCGACTGCTAATTGAACGACTTGCCCATATCGTCCGCTGTCGTTTCCTTGATTTCCTTCTTAAAGGTCGAGCCGGTGATGAGTTCTTGTAGTTTGGCCTCATAGGCTGCGCCGTTCAGCGGCAGAGCCACTGGCCCGCCAGTGAATGTGGAATAGAGCATGGCATTGGCCAGCACCACCGAGTTGATTCCCTCTTTGGCGGGGGCGATCAGCGGCGTGCCGGTGAGGATGGCCTGGGCGAAATTCTCCATAATCTCGGCATGTTGGTGGCCGTGATTTTCAAAGGTAAAGGTCTCAGTCTCGCTGGGTGGGCGGGCGAACGATTCCGGCGAGGTGCGCAGAAATTCTTGCGAGGGCACCAGGTTGCGAACAAAGGTGATCAGGTTGTCTTCATAGACCAGCTTGCCATTGTCGCCGACGATCTCAAAGCGATTGGTGCCGGGCGCTTCGCCGGTGGTGGTGATGAACAGACCGGTGCAACCGCCGGGGTATTCCATATAGGCGGTCACGTCGTCTTCGACTTCGATCTGGTGCCGCTTGCCGATGCCACAAAAGCCATAGACCTTGTCGGGCATGCCGCAGATCCACTGTAGCAGGTCGAGGTTGTGCGGGCACTGGTTGAGTAGCACACCGCCACCTTCACCGCCCCAGGTGGCTCGCCAGCCGCCCGAATCATAGTAGGCCTGGGTGCGGAACCAGTTGGTGATGATCCAGTTGATGCGCAAGAATTGGCCCAACGTGCCGCTGTCCACCATCTCTTTGATTTTCTTGTAATAAGGGTCGGTACGCTGATTGAACATAGCCGCAAAAACCAGGCCAGGGTTGGCCTTGTGTGCGGCAATCAGCCGCTCGGCGTCGGCCTGGTGTACCGAGATGGGCTTTTCTACCAACACGTGATGGCCGCTGTTCAGGGCGGCGATGCCGATGGTAGTGTGGGCATAGTGCGGCGTGCCGATGGTCACGGCGTCAACCACATGGTCGGCCAGCAGTTTGTTCGCGTCATAATAGGCCTTGACGCCATACTTGTCGGCGGCGGCGTTGGCCTTGTCTGGCACAATGTCGCATACCGCCGTCAGCTTGAACTGCGGAATCTGGCTGATCAATTGCAAATGCAAATTTCCAATGTTTCCAATGCCGATGACGGCAACTCGAACCTGATCCATTGTTGTTTTCCTTTCAAGAGTTCACTGGATGAGCTTTAACCAGGGTAAATAACAGGCGACAAATGACAAATGACAGCATAGTTCGCCATTCGCCATTTGCTATTCGCCATTCGCTATTCGATACAACATCTCGCCGGCTCGGGGCACCAGCAAAATTCCTTTTTCCTCTCGTCCCTTCCACTCATCAAGGTTGACCGTGGCAGGGTCCATATAGCCCAGGTTGAGCTTTTCGCAGCGTTCCTTTGGCACGCCGGTAGCCAGCGTCACCTGGATGCGCAACTTTTCCTCGCCGGTCTCGGCATCGTATGTCCCTGCGCCGCGCAGGTGCGTGCTGTGGGCGATCACCCCCCAGGGATAGTGCTTGAAGGCATCCCACTGCTTGAGGAAATAGTCGCGGCAGTGATAGCCAATCTCGTCCAAAACCTTGCCGTGTGTGTAGGAAATTTCGGTAATGTGCGGGGCGTAAATGATCACTTGGCCGCCGTCGGCGATGGCCGGCTCCATCTTGTACATGCCTTTGGCTGCCGTCCAGATGTCGTCATAGAGGTGCGGCATCACCGACAGCACGCGCTTGAACGGTTTTGGCACGTAAAGCACATGGTGTTGGGCCGACAGGTCGGCGGCGGCCTCGTAGGCCTGTTCCGGCGTGCCAAAGTAAAGGCCGACCAGGTCATGGTGTCCGGCGGAGCTTTTGGCTCCGCTTACAACCATGCTAAAGCACAGTTTGGGCAGGTTGATGAACGAGGCGGCGCGGTTGATCACCGCCCGCACCGGGGTGTATTTGGTGCCGATGACCTTCCAACTGGTGATCACGGCGCCCAGCCAGTGCGAAAAGTTGATCACCTCGGGTCCGGCCACACCGGGAAAGAAATACTTGTTGCCGCCGGAAAAGCCCACCACTTCGTGCGGAAAGGTCGGCCCGCAGATGATGATCTGGTCATAGTCCCACAGCAGCTTGTTGATCGTCACCGGCACGTCCATCTCCATCAGCCCGCCGGTGATCTGGTGAATTTCGGCGGCCGGGATGATGCCGATCTGCTTGAACGTTTCTGCTTTTTCCCACTCGTGGTTGAAAATGCGCACCTTGCTGTATTTTTCCGCCCTTTCCTGCGCGGTCAGGCCGAACAGCCGGTTCAGGTGATCGTCGTCCATGGGCATGTGCGTACCCAGCGCGATCAGGTAATCCAGCGCGGCGGCCCGGTCGCCGATGGCATCGTAAAACACCCTGAACATCATGTCCATCGGGCCAGAGCGGGTGGCGTCGGGGGTGATGAACAACACTCGCTTGCCGGTCATATCGTGGGCGGCGAACGCCTGGGCGACGACCTCGCGCACCTCAGCCTCGGTTAGCGTGCGATCTGTAAATCCTATGCCAATTGTCATAATATGCACTCCTGTTACACAAACCAGTCTTCTATGGTCAATTCTGCCCGAACAAGTTCGGGGTTCTGCGCTGCTCAGGCCGGGCCATTTTTGCGCGGCCACCCCAACTTGTTGAGGGATGTTGGTCTGGCCTTTCAAGCCATCTCACCGATCAAGTAAATCCTGCCCGAACAAGTTCGGGGTTCTGCGCTGCTCAGGCCAGGCTATTTTTGTGCGGCTCTCCCCAAGGCGAGTCAATATAGTAGCCGAACCAGTGATAGCGAGGCCCGCGCGTCAATGGTTTGCGCTCTGCTACCTGCCCTGCCACGGTGGTGTTTCGGGCATGGCCTTTCCAAACTCGGCGATCAGGGCTGCCTCATAGTCGGCGGTGTATTCCAGGTTCAAGAATTTGTGCAGGCCCTCTTCATAGAACCGCTGCCAGCTCTCGTCTTCGCGGCCGGGGTTGATCGGGAAAAACAGGGCGTGGTTGTCGCGAGCAGCCTTCAGGTCGCCCAACGCATCGCCGATCATCAGCATGTGATCGGTGGCATATTTGCCGCCGGCGGCCAGGGCGATGTGCTGGCTCTTGGTGCCCATCTCTTGCCCGGCGATGATGCGTACATAGCGGTCAATGCCATGTTCGGCCCACTCGCGGCACAGTGCCTCGGTAGGTGTTTGCGAAACCACAATCATGTCGGCCTTGTTCTGGAGAAAATCCAGGCTTTCGCGCACATAGGGAAAGGGTGGAATGCCGTACACCATGTCGGTGATGGCGGCATTGACGGCCAGACTCCAGGCCAAGGCCTTGTCCAGTTCCGGGTCGGGGTGGGCGGCCATGTAGGCTTTGAGACCATCGTTGCTCTGCGGGAATTGCTTGTTCAGGGTAAACTCGCGCACGCGCGGCGTCGGCGGGACGTGAAAACCGCGCTGGGCTACTTCGGCGCGTTCCATCAGCAGATCGAACACCTTGATCAGCGCCGGCCAGCGGTTAACGCCGCGCCATTTGGAATACAGGTTGACAAATTCGCTGGCTTCGCGGGCATACTTGGACACGGCCTGCAAGCCCCAGAATTTGATAATGTTGGGCGTAAAGCACTCTTTGTGCTTGATCTCCATCGTGTCGAACGCACAACCGTCCGAGTCAATGCCAATAAAAAACTTGTATTGGGGCTGCATGTCAGTCAACGGTTTGGCTGCCTCTTGAATATTCATGTTCCTCTCCTTTGAATTGCTGATTTGCTGATTCGCTATACCCCACTATAGGCCGCAAAACCGCCGTCAATGGGCACCACCACGCCATGCACAAAGCGCGCCCCCGGCGAGAGCAGCCACAGCACGGTGCCGATCAGGTCTTCTGGCGCACCAAACTCACCCATCGGGGTGTGCGAAATGATCTGCTGGCCGCGTGGGGTCAATACGCCGGTTTTCTCGTCGGTGAGCAAAAAGCGGTTCTGATCGGTGAGGAAAAAGCCGGGCGCGATGGCATTGACGCGGATGCGGGTCGAGTATTCCTGCGACATGTGCACGGCCAGCCATTGGGTGAAATTGCTCACCGCTGCTTTGGCCGCCGAATAGGCCGGAATCTTGGTCAGTGGACGAAAGGCGTTCATAGACGAGATGTTGATGATGCTGCCCTGGCCCTGTGCGGCGATCAATTTGCCGAAGACCTGGCTGGGCAGCAGGGTGCCGATGAAATTGAGGTTGAACACCCACTGCACGGCATCGGCGGGCAGATCGAAAAAGGGCATATCGGGGCCGGTGGTGGCCTGTCGCTTGTTGCCGCCCGCGCCGTTGATCAAAATGTCCACCCGGCCAAATTTTTCCAGCACCACGTCTTTGGCCGCCTCGACGCTGGCCTTGTCCAGTACGTCACACTTGACCGCCACAGCGTTGTACTCAGCGCCCTCGCCGCCATTGGCGACAATATCGTCTACTACCTTTTGCGCGGCCTCGACAAACAGGTCTAGCACGGCCACCTTGACGCCGGCCTTACCCAGCGCCCTGGACAGCGCACTGCACAGCACCCCGCCGCCGCCGGTGACGACAGCGACCTGGCCTTCGAGCTTAAATAGATCGTAAATGTATTTCTGGCTACTCACAGCTATCTCCTTTTACTTTAATCAGGTTTGATGACAAAATTGGTAAAATCAATCAGATCATCCAGATGATTTTCGATCACATCCACCATCAACTGGATGTCGAGGTCTTGATATTGATGTACCAGAACATTGCGAAATCCGACCATGTTTTCAAGGTTGGCGGCCAGGTTTCGGGGAATGATATGATGTTGCGCCAGCAGCGCAAAGCTCTCTTTGGAAGATTGTGGCAAACCGAGCTTTTTGCTTCTGATGGTATGGTTAGCCAGATCGATGCATTGTTCACACGCACGCTGCATATTCACCGCAATCGCATCTTGCTTGAAATGATCTTGTTCAAAGGGTACATCGCTGGGTGCAGTATAATAAGTGCGAATTTGTCTTATACATCGCTCAATACTTGCTTTTTTGCTCAGAGCAACATCATCTATCAAGTGATAAACCTCCCGGTGGCAAACGCATCAGCAATGATTTCGGCGCGTTCCTGGTTCAGTTTTTGGTAATAGGACATGGTCAACATTTCAAACTCATTGGCAGCATGCATATTGCTCTGGTAAATACGCCGACCGGCAGCCAGAACCTCTTTTTGCAGCACCGTAGGCGCGCGACGCAAATTGATCAAATCAACAGGTTTATGCACCAGGTCTTCCAACTCGGAGCGCAAGTCGCTCCAGGCCAGGTCACCAATCTGTTTGGCCTGCTGCGGCGATAGAAGCAGTGCAATGTCCAGATCGCTTTCTGCCTGTTCATCGGCGGTGCCAAATGAGCCAAACAGATAAATGGCTTGTGCATCCAGGTTTCTGGTAACAATATCAACGATCTCGTCCAATTGGGGTTTTCGTGTTTCGTTCACCCGGCTGACCTTTTACCTGAACGCCTCCAGATGCCGATCAAAGTGTACCTCCAGCACGCCGTAATAGGCCTCCTCGTTCTGGCGCAGCGCGGCAAAAAAGCGCGCCCGGAAACGCTGATCGTTCAGCACCGAGCCAAAGGTGACGTGCAGCATTTGGCGGTTGTGAAAGTTGTCCAGCGTGCGCGCCAGCTCGCCGTCGCTCAAATCGGTGGAATGGAGGGCCAGCGCCGGGTCGGCCGAGACGTGATAGGAGACCTTGTCTTGCTCGTAGCGTTCAAAAGAAAAATCGAGGATGCTTTTGAATAAAGCGGGTTCAATAGAAGCGATGGCGCGCAGCGCCTCCAGGTAGCTGGTGCCGGCGGTTTTGAGGTGCACCAGGTTGTGGGTGTGCCGGGCGATGATCGGATACACGCTGAACTTGTCCGAGCCGGAATGGATGCTCAACTTGTAGGGGCCGCAGCGGCGGGCGATGGCCGCATGTTTGATCATTTCGCGCTCAAACTCGGCCAGGTCACCGATGTAATCCACCCCTTTTTCAAAGCGGCCCACATAGCGCGGGGCCAGGCTGACCCACTGTACGCCCAACCGTTTCAACTCGCTGGCGATAAAGAAATGCTCTTCCGGCGAGGTGGGCGTGTCGGTCTCATCCACCGAGACTTCGACCTCGAACGGCCGGCCGGTCGAGCCTGTCAAAGCCCCGCCGATTTCGGCCATCTTGCTTTGGAGATAGCGATACATCTCGGCGACGTGGGCAATGGCCTGGCCATACTTGGCCGCCGCGCGCAGCAGAGTTTCCTCGTCAAAAGTGAGCGCAAAATCTCCTTCGATATCAAAGGTTTTCAAATACCGCGCCCGCAACGCATTTTCGTCATCGGTCAGCCGATCCCACGGCAAGGCGGCGACCTTGGCCTGAAGCACCGTCAGCGGATCGGTATGTGCGTCATTGTCCACATGCTCGCGCGGGTCAAAGGTATAAAAGGTGAACCCGGCGGCGACGCACACATCAATGTCTGCCGGCGTTTTGAGGTGATCGGCGTCGGCGCCATAGCCCCCACGCCAGCCCTCCTGGAACACGCCCCATGTGCCGTCATTGATCACATCTTGTGGCGTGCGCCCGGTGCGCTCCATCTCGCGGATAGATTGCTGGCTGAAAATGGGGGCCACACCCCAAATTGGGGCCACGCCGGTTTTGCGCACCGCCCGCACGTGGCCCGGCGTGGCCAGACCCAGCCGGTCGCCGCAGCCGGCCGAGGTTTGCAGTCCTAATGTAGTTGGGTTGGTACAAGGCAGCAGTTGGTGCAACTCGACTGCGTGGGCATAGGTAGTGGGGCATAGACGGCAGGTCCAGGTCGCTCCGTTGGTTGTCACCTGATGCTCCTGGCCGTTCAAGTGATTCAAAGCCGGATTGGGTGGGGCAAACAAGAGGCCTAGAAATTTTTCGCCATCATCGGGTTTTTTGCCCAGAAAAAAAAGGCATTGATGCGCCCAGATCAGCGAACGCTCATACACCTGAAGTCCGCTCATGCGCTCGATCTGTTCGATCAATGGGCCGGCTGTCTCGGGTACCGGCGCATCCGCGTTAAAAGCCCGAACCAGATTGTCTATGCTGCTCATTCTCCTCTCCTCTGCGCGACCCGGTCGAGCCGCGCACAATCAACTGCGTATCCAGCGTCACCGGCCCGGCGACCGGCTCGTTATGTTCCAGTGCATCCAGGATCAGGTTCATCGCCCGCACGCCCAATTCGTATTTGGGAATGTGAACCGTGGTCAGAGTTGGAGAAACCAACGATGCAAAGGGAATATCATCATAGCCAACAATGGACAGAGATTGTGGAACATCGAGTCCCAACTCGGCGGCGGCTTGATAAACGCCGATGGCGGCCAGGTCGTTGTAGCACAGCAAGGCGGTCAGTTCTGGAGAGCGGCTCAGCAATTCTTTGGCGGCTGTCCGCCCCCCCTCCGATTTGGGTGCGCAGGGTACCTGCCAGCGCGCCGTCGGCGTCAAACCATGCGCCATCAGGGCCCGCTCATACCCCTGGAGTCGCTCCCGTCCGCTGTGCGAGTTGGCCGGCCCGGTCAAGATGCCGATTTCACGATGCCCCAACCCGATCAGATGCTCAACGGCCCGATATGCGCCGCCATGGTCGTCTACCAGGATTTGCCGTGTTCGCGCGTGGGAAATTTGCCGGTTGATCAACACCAATGGCTGATAACGCTCAGCCAGGTTCATCATTTCGCGGTCGGTCAGGCGCGAGCTGCACAAGATCAGGCCGTCTACCCGCTGCGCTTCCAGCGAATGGAGGACGCTGATGGCGCGTTCGAGGCTCTCGTCGGCGTTGCACAAAAAGACATTATAGCCCGACTCAAAGGCGGCGTCTTGAATGCCGCGGGCGATTTCGGAAAAAAAGGGGTTCATCACGTCTGGCACTACCAGGCCGATGTTTTGAGTGTGTCGGCTGACCAGGCTGCGGGCCACGCTGTTGGGGTGGTAGCCCATTCGCCCGGCAATATCCAAAATGCGCGCTTTGGTTTCGGCCTGAATCTCGCTGCGGTCATTGATCGCCCGCGAGACCGTCTGCGCCGACACGCCCGCTTCACGGGCAATGTCTTTGATCGTCACCCGGTGCACTGTCGCTCCTCAATCTTCAAAATTTTCCGTGAACGTTAACGGATACAGTATAACAAAAAATAAGGGGAATGTCAAAACTGGCTCTAATCCCAGTTGACCTCTTGCAAATCTTGAATTTTGGCCGGGTCCAGCTCCATGCCGATGCCTGGCATAGTGGGCAACGTGACCTGACCGTTGATCGGGCGGACCGGGTTTTGCAGGAAGAACTGATGAATCTCGTTCCACTTGATCAGATATTCCAATACGGGGCATGTGGTGGGCGATTGGGCGGCGATGAGGTGGACGGTGGCGGGTACAGAATGTCCGTGCGGGATCACTGGCAGGTCATAGGCCGAAGCCAGGGCGCAGATTTTGACCAGTTCGGAAATGCCGCCAGCCCAATAAATGTCGGGTTGCAGCACATCGGCGGCGGCGGCGTCCATCAGCGCTTTTTGCCCCCAGCGGGTATACTCGTGCTCGCCGGTGGCGATGGGAACGGGCGAGTGACGGCGAATTTCGGCGCATTGGGCGATTTTGTCGGGCAGTACCGGCTCTTCCAGCCAGCGTGGCTGGTATTCCTCCAACCGCCGCGCCATCTGGATGGTGTATGGCACATCCCAACTCATCCAGCAGTCCAGCATGATCTCGACATCGGGGCCAACGGCCTGGCGCACGGTGCGCACCAACTCGATGTTTTTGGCGATGCCCTCCACCCCGTCGGTGGGGCCGTGTCGGAAAAACCATTTGGTGGCGCGATAGCCCTGCGCCACAAATTCGGCCGCGCGTTGATGCACTCGCTCTGGCTCTAGCGAATAGCCCAACGCGCTGGCATACGCCGGAATGACCTGGCGAGTCGGCCCGCCCAGCAGTTGGTACACCGGCGCGTTGAACCACTTGCCTTTCAGGTCCCACAAGGCGCAGTCTATGGCGCTGAGGGCCATCATGTCTATGCCTTTGCGCCCATGCACCATGCTGCGGTACAGGCGATCCCAGATGCGCTCGATGGCTAGCGGATCGTGGTTCAGCAGCAGGGGTTTGAGCTGCCGGTCAATGATAAAGGCCTGTCCGGCGTCAATCGGGCCGCCCAGCCCACTGACGCCCTCGTCGGCCTCGATCTGGACAAAATAAGCCTGAATGGGATATTGCCCCTCGGCCGCCGCCGACAGCCATCGCGCTCCTTCGTCCCGGTGCTCTGGGTAAATATCCATCGGCCGCACCAACCGCTCTTCCCAAAACATGCCCGGATGCGTCATCACACCGCGCACCCGCAGCAAACGCACTGTTGCAATTTTCATTTCTACCTTTCTCCTTGTGCGACATAAATCGTATCCCAAAAAGCCCAATTGTGGTACAATCAGGTCAATAGAGACACAGGTGACTGTGATGGTTCAGTTCAAGGGAGGATAATATGTTGGAAAAAGGACAACCGGCTCCGTTGTTCACTTTGACCGCCGATGATGGCGCGCAGGTGAGTTTGAGCGATTTTCGAGGCAAGCGCGTGGTGATTTATTTTTACCCCAAAGCCGATACACCCGGCTGCACTGTGCAGGCCTGCGCCATTCGCGATAGTTGGACGCAGATCGAGGCCAATGGGGCGGTGGTCATTGGCATCAGCCCCGACCAGCCAGAGGCTTTGGTGCGATTCCGCCAGAAATACAACCTGCCGTTCATTCTGCTCTCCGACCCCGATCATCAGGTGGCCGAGGCTTATGGCGCGTGGGGCGAAAAAATCATTCGCAGCCACTATGGGGTGGATGAAGAAGGCCTTTTGATGGATGTCGAATTGCGGGTCAAGCCCGAAACCACCGCCGAGCTGGCCTTGAAGCTGGTCTCATTGAAATAATGTAACTACCTGCCTGCTGTCATTCTGAGTGTCGTCAGACGCGAAGGATCTCTCTTTGCGGTGTATAACGAGATTCTTTGTCGCGGCGAACAAAAAACGTTCGCCGCGCTCCCTTTGCTCCGTTCAGGGTAGGCTCTCAGAATGACACCTCAAAAGACTAATTTTCGGTACAAGGTAGATAGTTACCATTTCCCTCTCATTTTCTCAGAGTGACCGACCATCCATGTCTCCAGTCGGTGCAGAGGCCGATGTCCGACCTGCGCCTGTTCGGCACTGGGACACGAGGCTTCGTCGGGCTTGTCGGATAGGGCAAATATCAATGTGCCTCGTTGGTGTAGCGATTGTGCGGCCAGTTGCACCTCGCTGGTGATCACGATGCGCTGCTCCAACAACTCGGACACGGTCGCGCCGGGCAGGTCGCCAAAGCGCGCCGCCGTGGTCAGGTATTCGTTATGGCGAAATGCCTTGAACGGGGTGGGATCGCCGGCTTGAACGCACTGCCACACCTGGTCATGGATGTCGGTCAGTCCTGATGCGCTCAACTCGTCGCGGCGACGATGTACCTGGGCAATAAAATCGCCAAAGCTGGCCATCGTCCCGGCGCGCACGGCAGTGATCAAGGCGTCCAGCGACATCAGCCCGCTGCCCAGGATGAGGCAGATATAGGCCAGGTAATCCTGGTTGTCGGCGGTAAATGGATGATAGGGCGGGCGGTTTAGCTCGTCATAAGCGGTTTGAAAGGCGGCCAGGTCAAAATGCGGACCTAGCAAGCCGGCGATGGTACGCCGCACTCCTTCCACCCGCGCCAGGTCAATCACTTTGTCGTTGCGCCCGCGCGCTCCGATCATGGTTTTGTCCATATCAATGACCAGGGCAGTGTGTTCGTCCAGTGACCACCCTTGTTCGCACACAAAATCCAGGAATTGCGGCAGCGCGGCCCAGCGGTTGGCGACATAGATCTGTCCATCCAGGTTGATTTCCGGCGGGCGCGACGTTGCCTCCTGGCCGATAAAGGCCCAGCCCGGCCAGCCGCCGGCGGCGCACAGGTTGCTAAAAGCCGTGCCGTCGAGCAGCCGGGTGTCGCCGATGAAAACCAGTTCGCGAATCGGCGTGCCGGGGCGATCTTGGGCCTGTGCCTGCCGCAAAATCTCGGCCACCACCCGGCCATAATCCGGCTCTGACTTGCGCGGCAGGGCGCCGGGCGGCAGCCCCAAATCTTGGTGCAGGTCGGCAATGCCGGGCAGTCGGCGATCTGCCGGCGTCAGGTTGCGGTAGACGATGCGGTCGCCCACCAGATCGGCCATCGATGCAAAACCGCACAGTGCGAGATTGCACGACTCGTATGTTGTTCTGTCAGTCATATTATACCCTCTCACATCAACTCAGGCAATATACCCCTGCTGTACCAGTAGTTCGGCGTTGTGAATTGAACCCCCTGCTGCGCCACGCACCGTGTTATGCCCCAAAATAACCATCCGATAATCGAGCAGCGAGCAGGGGCGCACCCGTCCCACCACCGAGGCCATGCCTTGCTCCAGGTCGCGGTCGCGGGCCGGTTGGGGGCGGTCCGGTTCGTCCATGACGATGATCGGCCGCACCGGTGTGGTGGGTAGATTGGCTGCCTGGGGCGGTGGGGCAAAGGTTTGCAGCGCGGCGATGACCTCCTGGATGGCGGGTTTGCGTTCCAACTCGACCGATACGCAGACGGTGTGGCCGTCGCGCACCGGCACGCGGTTGCACTGCGCGCTGACCTGGAAATCGGCCCACAAGACCTCGTTGCCTTGCAGCTCGCCCAACAGTTTGCGCGATTCGGTCTCCATTTTCTCTTCTTCGCCGCCGATGTAGGGAATGACGTTGCCCAAAATGTCCAGCGAGGCCACACCCGGATAGCCGGCCCCAGAGATGGCCTGCATCGTCACCGCGAACAGCCGCCAGATGCCAAATTGTTCGTGCAGCGGCTTGAGCGGCAGCACCATCGCTGTGGTGGAACAGTTGGCGCTGGCGACGATCAGCCCTTTCCAGCCGCGTTGCTGTCGCTGCACCTCGATCAGGGCGGTGTGCGAGGGGTTGATTTCGGGGATCAGCAGTGGCACGTCGGCGGCCATACGGTGCGCCGAAGCGTTGGAGCAGACGGCATAGCCGGCCGCGGCAAAGGCCTGCTCGACCGGCCCGGCCAGGTGGCCCGGCAGCGAGGCAAATATCACGCGGCAATCCAGGCCGGGGGATGTTTCTTGCACCACCATCTCGCGCACCGGTTCGGGCATCGGCGTGGGCAATAGCCAGTGACAGGCGTCGGCATAAGGCCGCCCTACCGAGCGATCTGAGGCAGCCAACGCCGCGATTTGAAACCAGGGATGATCGGCCAGCAGTTGGACGAATCGTTGCCCTACGGCGCCGGTGGCGCCTAGCACCCCTACTGGTATTTTGGCTCTGGTAGAAAAGTTCATTGCTCCTCCAATCCCAATTCCTGGTGTAAATGGCGCACGGTGTCTTGCATCTGCGCTTCGGGGATACAAAACGATACGGCATATTCGCTACCGGCCTGAGCCACGGCGATCACTCGCGTGCCGTGCTGTCCCAGGGCGGCAAAGGCATGCGGCACAATGCCCACGCGGTTCCAGCCTGGCGTGCCGACCACCGAGACGGTGGCGACTTGCTCTTTGACTTCCAGGTTAAAGTCGGGGTCGCCAAACTCGTGGTTCAGCACTTTGAGGCAGTGTGCCTGGTCCTGGCGGCGCACGATCAGGTTGAGGCTGTGTTCGGAAAAAGACTGGGAAAACATGGGCACGTCCAGGCCGGCCTGGCTGAGCGAGTGCAAGATGCGCGCGGCGGTATCCAGCGACCAGGGATCGCGCTGCCCATAAGCCACGCCTTCGCGCACTGCGCTGCCGATGGCGATCAGGCTGAGGCCGGTGGTCGAAATGATCGCCGGCAGCCGTTTGCGGTTGGGGTCGGGCGTCTTGACGATCAGGGTGCCGGGGTGAGCCGGGTTGAAGCTGTTGAGCAGGCGCAGCGGGATGCCGCTTTCAATCACCGGCTGGATGGTCTTGGGGTGCAACACGTCGGCGCCGTAATAGGCCAGCTCGGCGGCCTCGTTGTATGATAGCTCGCTCAACGCCCGCGCCTGCGGCACGATATTGGGGTCGGCGGTGAGGATGCCGTCTACATCGCTCCAGATCCACACTTCGGCGGCATCCAGCCCGGCGCCGACGATGGCCGCCGTATAGTCCGAGCCGCCCCGTCCCAGCGTTGTGGTTACGCCCTCGGCGGTGGCGCCGATATAGCCGGTGATCACCGGGATGATGCCACGTTCGACCAGGGGGCGCACATCTTGATATAACCGTTGGCGTGTTGGCTCCATCAATGGGCGTGCGCTGCCAAAGTGATCGTCTGTCACCACCAGGCGGGTGGCGCTGATGGCCTGGGCGCGCAGGCCGCGCTCGCGCAGCACGGCGGCCAAAATGTTGGATGAAAGCTGCTCGCCCAACGAAGCCACCGCGTCGCAGCCGCGCAGGGTCAGTTCGCCCAACACGGCAATGCTGCGATACAGCCGTTCCAACTCGTGCAGGCGATCCTCGATCAGCCCGCTCAGTTCCAGCCGCTCCGAGCCATGTCGCAGCAAGGTTTCCACGACGGTCAGGTGTTTGCTCAGCAGGTCGGCCTTGATTTGCCGATAAACGGTGTCTTTGCCTTCGGCGGCGGCGCGCGCCCCGGCGATCAGGGCATTGGTCACGCCGCTCATGGCCGATACGACTACAATCAGACCCTGGTGTTGATGGGCGGTCATCAGGTCGGCAACTGCGGCGAAACGCTCTGCGCTGCCCACCGAGGTGCCGCCAAATTTATGAACGATCATAGGGTTTCTCCTTGTATTGAACAGATGGCTTGTTGTAAATCGGCAATGAGGTCTTGAGTGTCCTCAATTCCTACGGCATAGCGGATCAGGGTGTCGGCGATGCCGGCGGCGCGGCGTTCCTGCTCGTCTAGCGAGATGAGCAAGGCCTGCTGTTGGACGATGCTTTCCACGCCGCCCAGGGTGGGGCCGATGTAGGGGATTTGGAGCGCATCTATCACGCGGCTGGTTTGCTCTTTGCTGCCGCGCACCTCGAAACTGACCACGCCGCCGAAATCGCTCATTTGCCGGGCGGCGATGGGGTGATCGGGATGGGTGGGCAGGCCGGGGTAATAGACGCGCTCGATGGCCGGATGATTTTGCAGAAACTCGGCGATGCTCTGCGCGCTGGCGTTTTGCTGTCGCACACGCAGGGCCAGGGTTTTCAGGCCGCGCAAGAGCAAATAGGCATCGTGCGGGCTGCCGGTGCAGCCCAACAGCCCACGCATGGCCTCAATCTCGTCGGTCAGGCGGCGCGGCCCCACAATGACTCCGGCCAGCAGGTCGTTGTGACCAGCCAGATATTTGGATGCGCTGTGCATCACCAGGTCAATGCCCCATTCCAGCGGGCGCAGGTTGATCGGCGTGGCAAAGGTGCTGTCTACCAGGGTGACAATGCCGCGCTGCCGGGCCAGCTCAGACAGGGCGGCCAGGTCCATCACCCGCAGGTGTGGATTGGTCGGCGTCTCGGCGACGATCAGGCGGGTTTCGGGGCGCAGAGCAGCCTGCCATTCGGCGGGGCGGTCAATGCCGACCACGGTGGTTTCGATGCCCCAGCGATGCAGGGCATCGAGGGCAAAGTCGCGGGTGCGCCGATAGCAGCCGCGCACCAGCACCATGTGCTGCCCGGTCTGGAGCAAGGTGAGCATGGTGGTGGTCAGGGCGGCCATACCGGTGGAGAACAGCAGCCCGTGTTCGCCGCCTTCCAGGTCGGCCAGTCTGCGCTCGGCTACGCTTTGGGTGGGGTTGCTGTAACGACCATATTCATCGCGTACTTGGACATCGCCGCCGGCTTTGCGGGCGGCTTTGCGCGACATGAAATCCAGCACCTCGGCCGTGTCGGCAAAAGTATAGGTCGAAGTTTGAATGATTGGCGTGGTTAACGAGCCAAATGGTTTGCGCCGCTCTTCGCCGGCATGCACAGAACGGGTGGATAGACGGGTTGGGTTGGTCATACGATCTCCTCTCAAGTGAGCCATGCATCCAGAGAGGAGAGACAAAAAAGCCTCTTCCACAGGAAACTGACAGAAGAGGCAGTAAACATCTTTGTACTACTTCTCATCTCCCAGAACCCTACCGGGGTCTGACGGAATTGGCACCCTAATGCGATCGCTCACATCGGGTTGCCGAGGCTTCACAGGGCCGGTCCCTCCACCTCTCTGGATAAGAATATGGAATTGGTCAGGCGCAGATGATACCACAGGCCGGGCAGAATGTCAAAATGAGCCTTGTGCCAGTTGAAACGACTCGAATCGGATGGCCGTGCCATCGGCAAAGGCGCCGGTATAGATGGTGCGATCAATGTGGCCGACCGCGTGGAGGCCGATCTGGGCGGTGGGTACACCGCCGGTGGGTACACCGCCGGTGGGTACACCGCCGGTGGGTACACCGCCGGTGGGTAC
>CAYVBK010000009.1:0-82563 GCA_964449465.1 uncultured Anaerolineae bacterium | reverse complement strand
ACCGCTGGTGGGTACACCGCTATTCCATTGTGTTTGCCCCACGCTGAACCACTGTTCGCCATCGGTGCTGCACAGGGCCTGCACTTGGTCTCCCTTTTTCTCCAGGCGCAACCGTGTCGCGCCGCCTCTATCCATGGGCAGGCGGCCGCGTCCGATCATGGCATCGTGGCCATCCTGACAGCTCATCAAAAAGACAATGCCGAGATGCCTCCATCGCCCGATGCCCAGGCGCAGGTAATGATCGGCGTCTTGCCACAGCAGCAGCCCGCCGATGGCCGGTACTTGGGGCGAGACCGGGTGGCAGAGTGTCTGCGTCACCCAATCGCCGCTGTTCAGCGGGCGCAGCAGGCGCGGCGCGCTGAGGTTGATGTGCCACAGGTCGCGTCCATTGGCGGCGCGGATGGTCAGGCCGTTTTCAAAAGAAGCGGCACAGTCGCCCAGTGGGTCCAGCCAGGTCCAGCCGGCTGGTTGGGTGATGAATCGTTCGTCAATAGACCATTGCCTGACCTGGTCGGGCGATAAGGGCGCCCATGCGCCGGCCACCAGGATAGGGTCGGTCTGTGTCTTGAGCCGCATAGCCTGGTACAGCGGCAAAAATCGTTGATCGCGCTCCGAGAGGGCATCCAGATCGCTCATCAAGGCGATCATGTCCAGCATTTGTTGCTCGGTTGGGCGAGGGGGGATCATGTCTATGGCTTGCTGCCACTGTGTCAGTGCGGCGGTGACATCGCCGCGCAACAGGGCCACCCGTCCCAGGGCAAACGCCGACCACATCAGGCCGTATGGGTCTTGGGTGTCGCGGCTCAGTTCGGCGACATGTTGCAAGGCTTGGGCGGCCTGCTCGTGCTGTTTTTGGCAGATAAAGATGCGCGCCAGGCTCCAGTGTGCCGATTTGATGAATCGTTTGACGCCGGCGTGCTGGGCAGTTTCGAGACCCATACGCGCATACTTTTCAGCCTGCTCCAGGTCACCCAGGGCCAGCCAGGTGCGCCCCATAATGGCCAGACACCAGCTTTTGTAATTGACCTCATGGATGCGATTCAGGATTTGCAGCGATTGTTGTTGCTGTTCGATGGCCAGGCGCAGGTTGCCGGTGCGCGCCGAGATTTCGCCGCGATACAGGTATACCTCGCCCAGCGCCCGCAGATCGTAATGTGGCCCGGCTTTTTGCTCCAACGTATCGAGCCATTCGAGCGACTGCGGCACATTTTTTTGCTGATAGAGGTACATCAGGGCGATGTGGATAAAAGCCGGGCGCAGTTCTTCGGCATAGGGCAGGCGATGGATAAAGTGCATGGTGCGGGCCGTAAATTCGCCAAAGAGGGCGCGGTTGCCTTGCTGGTTATAGCCGCTGGCGATCTCTTGATTCATCAAAGCGACCTCGAATGATTCCTGGTCGTCGCTCAGCAATGCCAGACCTTGCTCGCCGATGGCGATCTGGTCATTGTAGCGATCTTGCCAGTGCAGCACCTCGCCCAGCCAATAGTACAACCGCACTCGATCCGGCACCGGCAGGTTTATCTCGTGTCCCAGGTCTATGGCCTGTCGCAGGTATTGTTCGGCCTGGCTCAACTGCCCCAGCCCAAACGACACCTGTCCGGCGCCTTTGAGGGCAATCAGGCGGCAGGCCGCTGGAGAGAGGTCTAGCCCCGGCACCGGCTGATGCAGGTCATTGCCGGCGGCCGTCAGCGTATCCAGCAGTTCCAACACGCGCGTATAGTGCCGCAACGCTTCGTCGTTGGCATAGACGCTTTGTGCCTGCGCCGCGGCGGCCAGTGTGTGGCGCAGTTCGGCCGGATGGTCTTGGGCGCGGCGATAGTGGTAGGCTATCAGGCCGGTGTACGGCGACAGGTTTTCTGTCCCCAAAAGCGAAACCAGGCACTCGGCCACCTGGCGATGATAGGCGGCCCGCTGCGCGCTCAAGATGCTTTCATAGACTGTATCGCAAATCAACGTAGATTTGAAAATATATTCTTTTTCCAGCACCGGCACGCGCCCACCCTCATAGATCAGTTGGGCGCGTTGCAAGGCGGTGAGGTGTTCGCGCAGCCGCTCCGGGTTGTTGACCAGGTGGTGCAAGACATTGAACCAGAACACCGAGCCGATTACGGCGGCAACCTGAAGCACATGCCGCTCTTCGGCCGACAGGCCGTTGATGCGCGCCAGCAGTGCGCTTTGCAGCGATTCGGGCAGGTCGAGCGAGGCCACCGTGCCGACGGCGCGCCACTGTCCGGTGCGGGCATCTTGGGTCAGCACGCCTTTGCGGATCAGGGATTGGATAAACTGTTCGATATAGTACGGGTTGCCCTCGGCTTTATCAATGACCATCTGGCGAATGTCGGGCGGCAGGACGCCAGGCCCCATCAGTCGGTCAATGATCTCGCTACTTTGCTGTACGGTCAGGGGAGACAGGGTCAGCGCGGTGAGCCGGTGCATATATTCGGTTTCGACCTGATAGCGAAACTTCCAGATCGGCGAGCTGCGTTCCAGGCGAAACACCAGCACCCACAGCAGGGTTTCGTTTTCACATAGCGACAGGCTGCGGCTGACCACGTCGAGTGAGGTCACATCAATCCACTGCATATCGCCAAATACCAGCACGAACGGCCCTTGTCGGGCGATGGCTTGTAACCAGGCGTGCAGGGTGGCAAAGAATCGTTGATGCAGCCCCTCGGCGGTCAGGCTGCGTACCATAGCAGTTTGAGCATCGTCCAGAGGCAGGGCAAGCAGGGCGGCCAGGTAGGGATAATGCTCGCTCCATCGCTCGCCCCACAAGTTCTGACAACGCTGTTGCAATCGCTCTTGCGTCTCGTCGGCCGGCTCATTCTCGCGCATGTCCAGCCAGCGACGCAAAAAGCTGTTCCACACCGCATAAGGGCGAGATTCATCATAAGAGCGGCAGCGCACCTGGAGCCAGGTGCGTCCGGCATAGGGGGGCGGCGACTGTGGTGAAGCGTCAAACACCAGTTGTTTGACCGCCGAGACCAAAAAAGATTTGCCCATTCCGCCATCGCCGGTGAGCATGACAATGCTGCCGCGCCCATCAAATAAATCGCGCACACATTGTGAAAAAATTTGAAATTCTTGATCTCTGCCGATCAACGGACCTGCCTGCGTCAGGGTGGAACGGCGGGGCAGTAGCTCGACATCGGCGCGCCGAGACAGGGGGCGATAGACGGCCAGCGGGCGGCTCAGGCCGCGCACCGAAATCTGACCCAGCGGCAGCCAGTTGAATTGTGCCGTTGTCAGGTGATAGGTGTTTTCGCTGACCAGCACGGTGCCGGGTTCGGCGGCGGCCTCGATGCGGGCGGCGATGGCGATAGCCTCTCCCATCGCCGTGTCTTCGCGGTGTGTGCTGCGGTCGCCAATGCTGGCTATGATGACCTCACCCGAATTCAGACCTACGCGCATAGCCAGTTCGATGCCGCGCTCGCGCGCCAGGTCGGCCGCATACATTTTTAACGCTTCTTGCATAGACAGGGCGGCCAACACGGCCCGCTCGGGGTCGTCTTCGTGCGCCACCGCCGCCCCGAAAAAGGCCACCAGGCCGTCGCCGCGAAACTGGTCTACCTGACCGCCGTAGCGGTATATTTCGTTTTCCAGCAGCCGCAAGACGCGGTTCATCATCTCGACCCACGACTCGGTGCCGATCTGCTCTAGCAGGCTGGTGGAGCCTTTGACGTCGGCAATCAGCACCGTGACCTGGCGCCGTTCGCCTTCCAGACGGATGGATTCGGGCGGCGACGGCTCTTTTTCCAGGGCGCGGGTCAACGCATCTACGGCGGCCGGACGGGGCGGGGCAGCGGCGTCGAGCAGCGAGCCGCAGCGGCCACAGAAACGATAAGAGGGGGGATTACCCCATTCACATTGAGGACAGGCGATCAGCAGGCGAGTGCCGCACATGCCGCAAAAGGCCATGGTGTAGGGGCTTTCAAAGCCGCAATTAGGGCATTGATTGATCCAATGTTTCATGTAATGTTCTATTTTTGTGGTGTTTTCCGGCGCAGCCGGTTGAAACCACTGTGGCCACCATCGCTCAAACCATCGCTTCATACTGCCCACCCCACCTTTCGTTCTATCTGGCGACGGGGTGATTTTATTGCAGCGGCGATGAAAAGTCAAGCTCTTGCGCCCGGAGTTGGCCGAACGCGCTCAACCCGCGGCGATAGACTTGATCGGTGTGAGATGCCTTGGTCCTGGCCGCAGTTGGTTGGCAATATCCGGTGATATATCATGCGGTTCTTGTTCGACAGAAGGTCAAAACGGGTGTAAAATGTTCATAAATTGTCAGCAAGAAAGGAATTGAAATGAAACCTATAGCCCTAATTACTGGGGCCGGGCGTGGCATTGGGTTGGGCATCGCCAAACGTCTGGCCGCCGAAAACCATGATATTGTGGTGTGCGACATTCATCCCGATGAGGCAGTGCAACCCGCTCTGGACGAGCTACGCGCCCTCGGCGCCGATGTGCTGTACTGCCGCGCCGATGTGACCGACCGGGAGGCGCGCGGGCGCATGCTGGCCGACATCCGCGCCCATTTTGGTCACCTCAACGTGCTGGTCAACAATGCCGGCGTGGCTCCCCGCGTGCGCGCCGACATTCTGGAAGCGACCGAGGAAAGCTATGACTGGGTCATGAACATCAACCTCAAAGGCCCCTATTTCCTCACTCAGGCCGTCGCCAACTGGATGATCGAACAGCATCGAGAAAACCCACAGTTTAGCGGCTGCATCGTCAACATCTCGTCCGTTTCGGCGACGGTGGTTTCGGTCAGCCGCGGCGAATACTGTCTCTCCAAAGCCGGCGTCAGCATGGCCACCCAGTTGTGGGCTGCTCGCCTGGGCGAGTTTGGCATCCCGGTGTATGAAGTGCGCCCCGGCGTGATCCACACCGATATGACTGCCGCCGTGCAGGCTAAATATGACAAACTCATCGCCGAAGGGCTGACCATTCAGCCGCGCTGGGGCTATCCCGATGACATTGGCAAAGCGGTGGCTATGCTGGTGCGCGGCGATCTGGCCTACTCCACCGGGCAGGTGATTATGGTGGACGGCGGGATGACGCTGCAAAGGCTGTAGGGTGATGCGTTAGCGTAATGCTTACAAATAAGGAGGATATTCTACAATGTCAGACATCACCTGGGTCCACACTTTGATCATCGGCAGCGGTGCAGCCGGGCTGAACGCGGCGGTGCAGTTGCGCGCCAACGGCGTCGAAGATGTGTTGATCATCACCGAAGGGCTAGAGATGGGCACCTCGATCAACACCGGCAGCGACAAGCAGACCTATTACAAGCTAGCCATGTGCGGCGATGACGCCGACGCCCCGATCACCATGGCCGAGACCTATTTCGCCGGCGGTAGCATGCACGGTGACCTGGCTCTGGTGGAGGCGGCTCTGTCGGCGCGGGCGTTCACGCACCTGGTCAACCTGGGGTTGCCCTTTCCGCGCGACTGCTATGGGCAGTTTGTGGGCTATAAAACTGACCACGACCCCCGTCAACGGGCCACCTCCATTGGCCCCTATACCTCGCGCGAGATGTGCCGTGCCTTGATCCGGCGGGTGAAAGAGTTGGGCATCGCGGTGCGCGAGGATGAAAATGTCGTCCAACTGCTCACCCTGAAAGAGAACGGCCAAAAACGCGTCTGTGGAGCAGTGGTTGTCCGCGCCGATGGCACGCTGGCTGCCTATGGCGCCGAAAATGTGGTGCTGGCCGTGGGCGGGCCGGGCGGGCTGTACCGCACCAGCGTCTATCCTACTGTCCACACCGGCGGCATCGGCCTGGCTTTGCTGGCTGGGGCCAGGGCGCAAAGCCTGCCCGAATCGCAGTATGGCCTGGCCTCGACGCAGTTTCGTTGGAATGTTTCCGGCACCTATATGCAGGTGATCCCGCGCTTTATCAGCACCAACGCCGATGGCGGCGACGAGCAAGAATTTCTGCGCCCCTATTTCGACTCGGTCGGGGCGATGAATTCGTTTGTGTTCCTCAAGGGCTATCAGTGGCCGTTCGACTCGCGCAAGGCCATCGGTGGCTCGTCGCTGGTAGATATTTTGGTGTACATCGAGACGGTTCTCAAAGGGCGGCGGGTGTTTCTCGATTTCCGCGCCAACCCCGACGGGTTCGCCTTTGACCAACTGAGCAGCGAAGCATACGAATATCTAAGAAAATCTGAGGCCTTGTTGGATACGCCGTTTGCGCGCCTGCTCAAGATGAACCCCGGCGCCATTGAACTGTATCGCGATCACGGCATTGACATTGAACACGAGCCGCTGGAGGTGGCCGTGTGCGCTCAGCATAACAACGGTGGGCTGGCGGCCAATCATTGGTGGGAATCGGCCAACGTCAAGCACCTTTTCCCTGTGGGCGAGGTCAATGGCTCGCACGGCGTCTACCGGCCCGGCGGCTCAGCCCTCAATTCGGGGCAGGTGGGCGGATTCAGGGCGGCGGAGTATATTGCCCATCGGTATCAAGGGTGGACGGTGGATAGGGAAAAAGTAGACAAGGTTGCGATGCAGTGCGTTGTCGAAATAGAAGAGTGGGCAGGCAGGTGCCGGGAGGCAAAAACGACCTGGCAGGCCGGGCGCGCCGAATTTCAGGCGCGTATGAGCCGCGCCGGGGCACACATCCGTTCGTTGGAAGAGCTGCCTCGTGCCATTGAGGAGGCGTGGGCGCAATACCGCACGCTGGAAACATCGGGATGCGCGTTTGACTCGTCGGCCGGGTTGGTCGAAGTGCTGCGCAATCGTCAGTTGTGCTTTGCTCACGCCGTCTACCTGGAGGCCATCCGCTTTGCCCTGGAGAGCAGAGTCGGCAGTCGCGGTTCGGCCATCGTGCTGGACGCTCAGGGCGCGCCGGTGCATCCTCAACTCGATGCGGGTTGGCGCATTGCCCCCGAAGACCCGACGTTCCGCGACCGCGTGCAGGAAACGGTGGTCACGGACAATGGCGATGTGCAGAATGAGTGGGTGGCGCGCCGGCCCATTCCCCGTGAGGAAGCCTGGTTTGAGACGGCCTGGGCCAGGTTTAGGGATGGGGAGGTGTATAATTGATAAGCAATGTCATTGCCCAGATTCCTGCAGATGAGATTGCCCGGTTTTGTCGTCGGTGGAAGGTGTCTCAATTATCATTGTTTGGCTCTGCTTTGCGCGACGATTTTGGGCCGGACAGCGATCTGGATATTCTGATCGCTTTTGCCCAAGGTGCAGAGTGGAGCCTGCTGGATCACGTCCAGATGCAAAATGAGTTGCAGACACTGTTGCACCGAAATGTGGATTTGATCAGCAAACGGGCCATCGAACGCAGCTCGAATTGGCTGCGTCGTCAGGAAATATTGAACACAGCCCAGGTCATTTTTGCAGCCTGAGGGATCCGTAATGCGGCGTGATGATGCCATTTTACTTGATCTGGTTCGCTCGGCTCGTTTAATTCAGGCATTTGTGGGTGACATGACTGGCGAGGCATTTCTGGCTGACCTCAAAACTCAATCATCTGTCTTGTATCAGTTATTGGTGATTGGAGAGGCTGTCAAACGCCTGTCGCCGGAATTTCGCGCTCAACAAATTGATGTGCCGTGGTCACTGATTGCCGGAATGCGCGATCACCTTATCCATGCGTATGATACAGTTGATTGGGATCAAGTGTGGAAAACAGTGACCAGAGATGTGCCTGATCTGTTGGATCAAGTGGAGCGATTGCTGCCCAGAGATGCAAAAGGATCAGAGAAATTGACGGCTGACCAGACAGCCTGATGACCATTCTGCCTGGACATTTTACAACAATAGAGGAGAAACAGTCTTGCCCGGTTGACTCGCAGTTTGGCCCTCACCAAACCAGGGTCTATTGTTGCCAGGATACTCTTTTTTGCAAACCAGTACCACATATTTTATACAAGGAGAATAAAACATGAATCCAGTCATCACCTTTGGCGAAGTGATGATGCGCCTGACCCCGCCGGGCTTTCAGCGCATTTTCCAGGCGCAGAGCTTTGAGGTCAAATATGCCGGCGCCGAGGCCAATGTGGCCGCCTCGCTGGCCCGCTATGGCATTCCCAACCAGTTCGTCACCCGCCTGCCCGCCGGCGACCTGGGCGACGCCTGCATCGGCTATTTGCGGCAGCACGGCATCGGCACCGATCACATCGCCCGCGGCGGCAGCCGCTTGGGCATTTACTTTTTGGAGACCGGCGCCGTGCATCGCGCCAGCAAGGTGATCTATGATCGCGACAACTCGGCCATCGCCCAGATCAAACCAGGCATGATGGATTGGAAAAACATCTTGGCCGGCGCCGATTGGTTTCACTGGACCGGCATCACTCCGGCCCTGTCGGAAGGGGCGGCGCAGGTGTGCCTGGAGGCGGCCCAAACGGCCCGCCAGATGGGCCTCACCGTCTCGTGCGACCTCAACTATCGCGCCAAGCTGTGGAAGTGGGGCAAAAAGCCGGCCGAGGTGATGCCCGACCTGGTGTCGCAGTGCCACGTGCTGATCGGCAACGAAGAAGACGCCGACACCGTGTTTGGCATCAAAGCCCCCGACGCCGATGTGACCAAAGGCAAGGTCGAGGCCGAAGCGTATGTCTATGTGCTGGAAGCATTGATGCAGCGTTTCCCAAACCTGAACATGGCTGCCACCACCCTGCGCGGCTCGATCTCGGCCAGTCATAACACCTGGAGCGCGGTGCTGCTGAGCAAAAACGCCGATACCACCACCGTCTATACAGCCCCCACCTATCAGATCAACCCCATTGTAGACCGCGTCGGCGGCGGCGATAGCTTTATGGGCGGCCTGATCTATGGCCTGAAAACATACAACGATCCGCAAAGAGCCTTGAACTTTGCCACTGCCGCATCCTGCCTCAAACACACCATCCTCGGCGACTTTAACCTGGTCACGGTGGAGGAGGTCGAAAAATTGATGGGCGGCGACGCCTCTGGGCGGGTCAGTCGCTAAATTTTGTGTTTTACGATGTTTTATAAAAATTGATAAAAGGAGAAAGTGCAATGGCTCGCTTTAGTCGAATGAAGGTTTTGAACACCATGTATGATGCCGGCCTCGTGCCTATTTTCTACCATGGCGACCTCAATGTGTGCAAAGAGGTGATCAAGGCTTGCGTGGCCGGCGGCTCGCCCATTGTCGAGTTTACCAACCGTGGCGACCGCGCCTGGAACGTCTTTACCGCCCTGCTCACCTTTTTGGAGCAAGAAGCCCCCGACGTAATTCTCGGCGTCGGCTCGGTGATGGACGGGGCCACGGCGGCCATGTACATTGCCAGCGGAGCCAATTTTGTCGTTTCGCCCATCCTCAACCCCGAAGTGGTGCGAGTGTGCAACCGCCGCAAAATTCCCTGCATCCCCGGCTGCGGCACGGTCAGCGAAATTTCGCAGGCCGAAGAACTGGGCTGCGAAATTGTCAAAATTTTCCCTGGCGGAGCGATGGGCGGCCCCGAGTTCATCAAGGCAGTCAAAGGCCCCATGCCCTGGACGAGCATTTTGCCCACCGGCGGCGTCGAAGCCACTCCCGACAATGTGCGCGCCTGGGTCAAGGCTGGCGCGGCGGCCCTGGGTATGGGCAGCGACCTGCTGCGCAAAGACCTGATCTCGGCGGGCAATTATGCCAGCATCACCGAAAACGTCAAAAACGTGTTGGGTTGGATTCAAGAAGCGCGCAAATAAGAAAAACCGGTCACTGCCCAGATCATTCGAGGGGAAGGTTAGAATATGACAGAATATCGGCGTATGGCCTCGTTCAAAACCGCCACCGAATTGAGCGACTATGCCGGCGAACATGGCATTCGGTTGGGTGTTGATGCCGAAATGCAGGCCGGGCCAGACAGTCCTTTGGCGCAGCCCTATACGCTCAAAAATGGCTTTACGATAGGCAACCGTTTTTGTGTGCTGGCTATGGAGGGCTGGGACGCCACCCCCGACGGCCATCCCAGCGACCTGATCCGGCGGCGCTGGCGCAATTTTGGCCTCAGCGGGTGCAAGCTGATCTGGGGCGGTGAGGCGGCGGCGGTGCGGCACGATGCCCGTGCCAATCCCAATCAGCTCATGATCACCGACGACACGGTGGATAATGTGGCGGCTTTGCGTCAACTGTTGGTAGACGCGCATGTCGAACGCTATGGTGGTGTGGGTGCAGCCAATACCGCCGACGGCCTGTACATCGGTTTGCAGCTGACCCATTCGGGCCGCTTTTGCAAGCCCAACAGCAAGGCGCGGATGGAGCCGCAGATTCTCTACCACCACCCGGTGTTGGACCGCAAATTTGGCCTGTCGCCCGATTATCCGTTGATGAGCGACGATGAAATAGACCAATTGATCGAACAATTTGTTCACGCAGCGGTGTTGGCGCAGCGGGCCGGCTTTGACTTTGTGGATGTCAAACACTGCCATGGCTATTTGGGCCACGAGTTTCTCAGCGCCGTAGATCGGCCGGGCCGATACGGCGGCTCGTTCGAGAACCGCACCCGCTTTTTGCGCCAGGTCGTGCCGGGCATCCGCCAGGCCGCGCCGGGGCTGGACATTGGCGTGCGCGTCAGCGCGTTCGATTTTGTACCGTTCAGGCCGGGGTCAGATGGCGTGGGCGTGCCGGAAGCGTGGGGCGATGGTCCCTATCGCTGGGCTTTTGGCGGCGACGGCACGGGCGTGGGTGTCGATCTGGCTGAGCCGAAAGCCTTTCTGGATTTGCTCCAATCGCTGGACATTGAGCTGGTGTGCATCACCGGCGGCAGTCCCTATTACACCCCGCACATCCAACGCCCGGCCCAGTTCCCGCCCTCCGATGGCTATTTGCCGCCCGAAGACCCGCTGGTTGGTGTGGCGCGGCAGATCGCTGTCACCGCCGAACTCAAGCGGCACGCCCCCGGCCTGTGTCTGGTTGGCTCGGCCTACTCGTATCTGCAAGAGTGGCTGCCCAACGTGGCGCAGCATGTCGTGCGCACCGGTCAGGCCGATTTTGTCGGCTATGGCCGTATGGTGCTGCCCTATCCCGATATGGCCGACGATGTGTTGAACGGTCGTCCTTTGCAGCGGCGGCGCATTTGCCGCACGTTTAGCGACTGCACTACCGCTCCGCGTATGGGCATGGTGTCGGGCTGCTATCCGCTGGACGAGTTTTACAAGGAACTGCCCGATGGGCAGCAATTGCAGACATTCAAACGCGGGTCACAAGGGGCCCACTGAAAAAACTCAACACAGAGTCGCGGAGACACCGAGTCTTGATCCTGTTCAAGAAAGCTTGTGGTGTTTTAGCATTTTCTATGTCTCTGCTCATCTGCGTCAAAATAGACTTTTTTCAGGCGAGCCAGGGTTGAAATGCAAAAAGAAAGGAGATTCGATGTCAGAGGACCAGGTACAAAAAAAGGCTGCCGATGCTGGGGAACAGGGGCAGCAATATGGAGACGTGGCTGCCGAGCATGTGACGATTGCTCAAGGTGTCGCACAGCACGTCGAGGCCAAGACAGTCCATGTTGACCGAGGCGCCGTCGCCGTCGCTGAAGCGGAGACAATTCAGGCTGACCAGAGTGCGATGGTGATTGCCAAAGGTCAGACCATCATCGTCAACGAGGGCGGTGCGGGGATCGTGCTGGCCGAACGTGCCGAGATGAAAAGCAGCATTGTGTTGTTCGCCGCTGCTCAAGAAATCACCGACCAGGCCCTGGTGATCGTTGATGTTCGTGCTGCATTGTTGATTGGTGCAGTGATAGGCATTGTCGCCGGATTGGTCCAGGCTCTGGCCAGACGCCGGCGATAACAGGCTCGGTTTCGACAGGCTCGGTTTCGACAGGCTCAACCGGCCAGCTCAAGCCTCGCGTTTGGAGTAAAATGCTCAAAATAGCTGTTTTGGGCGCCGGCGATCACAGTCAGCGCAATCACCTGCCTGCTTTGCAGCAGTATATGGCCGCACACCCCGGCGAGATCGAGTTGGCGGCTTTGTGTGACCTGCGCCGCGCTCACGCCGAAACGGTGGCTGCTCAGTATGGATTTGAGCGCGTCTATACCGATCTGGACCAAATGCTGCGTGCGGAGCAGCCCGACGCCTGCCTGGCCATCACGCCCATCCCGGCTACTCTGCCCGTAGCTTTGACCATCATCCGCGCCCGGGTGCCGTTGTTGATGGAAAAGCCGCCCGGTGCGACGGTGTCAGAAGCGCGCACACTGGTCGATCTGGTCGAACGAGTTGGCACGCCGACGATGGTCAGCATGAACCGTCGTTTTGATCCATTTCTCTGCGCCGCGCTACACTGGCAGGCCGACCGGCCCCTGGTCTATCTGTGCGGTTCGATCATCCGCCACAACCGCCGCGAACCCGAATTTATGACTGGCACGGCCATCCACGCTCTGGATGCCATGCGCGCCATCGCCGGCGATGTGAGCGAGTTTCGCGTCGAAAAACACACCGTGGATGGCGTGCGCTGGTATATCATCCACCTGCGCTTTGTCGGCGGCACGGCGGGTCTGTTGCAAGTGCTGCCCACCGGTGGCGCGGTCGAGGAGCGGTATGAGGGGCTGGGCGCAGATTGGCGATTTGAGGCGCAGGCCGGCGATTGGGATCGCGGCGGCGTGTGTGGCTGGCAAAACGGGCAGGTGACTCTGTCGGCCGACCCGGCGCGGGGGCAGCTGTCTTTTGTGCGCAATGGCACCTGGGCTGAGACGGTAGCTTTTATCCAGGCCGTGCGAGATGGACTGCCGATGTACCCCACCCCGGCGCAGGTCCTTCAGTCGGTCGAGTTGTGCCATGCCATTGCCGAGGCATAATTTCTTGCATCTTTGGGCAATGGTTTGAATGAATTTGTAAAACGAAAAGCAGCTATTTCAGCAATGTGAAATGCACCGCCAAGGCACAGGTGTCTGGGCAGTGAGAAAACAAATCCAATTTTTTATCATGGGGGGAATGTATGTCAGAGCAGATTTGGAATCAGGAAACAGATGTGGTGGTTTTGGGCGCCGGCGGCGCCGGGCTGGCGGCGGCCATCGGCGCGGCTCAAGAGGGCTGCGTTGTCACCGTTGTAGAGGCATTGGATAGCGTCTGGAAATCCAACACGGCTACCTGCGGCGGCGTGATGATGGCCGCCTGCACATCGGTGCAGCGCGAGGCCGGCATTGAGGATTCGGTGGCCGAGTTTGAAAAATACCTGGAGGCGGTCGGCGGCGGCTATGATGATCCGGCCTTGCGCAAGCTGTGGGCCAATCTGTCGGGGCCGACTTTGGAATGGGTGCGCGGGCTGGGCGTCAATTTTCCGCAGAGCCACCTGTACGTCTCGGGCGTCGAGCCGATGTTTGCCCACATCACCCCGCCGGTGGCGCGCGGCCACATCACTGACACACGCAGCGGCCGGCCGATTGTGGAAGCCTTGTACAAAAAAGCCCAGGCCTGCGGTGTGACCTGGATGTTTGAGACGCGTGGGCAGCGGCTGATCACCGGCTCAGGCGGAGAGGTGCAGGGTGTCGAGGTTGAACAAAACGGCCAGCGTTTGACCCTTCGCGCCCGGCGCGGTGTGGTGCTGGCCACGGCCGGCTTTTCGCGCAATACCGACATGATTAAAAACTTTATGCCCAAGATGCTCACCGGTGGATCGTTCGGCTCGGAATGGCAGCAAGGCGACGGCATCAAAATGGGCCAGACCGTGGGGGCGCGTCTGGTCAACATGTGGGTGCCTCAGGCCGCCGTCTTTGGCGTGCCGGTCAGCTCGCACATGACCCCCTGTATGGTGGTTACCATCTGGGGCGGCGCGTGCGTGATGGTGGGGCAAGACGGCAAACGACATTTCAATGAGGACATGTACTACGAGTTTCTCTATGACCGCATCGCCGAGTTGCCGGGCGGTTTTGTGTGGACGATTTGGGACCAGGATATTGCCGATCTGGGCAGTCAGCGGATCGTGGTGCCGCCCTTTGAGGGGGGGCTGGATGCGGCCGTAGCCAACGGCTGGGTGCATCGCGCCGACACTGTCGCCGACCTGGCCGGGCCATTGGGGCTGGACACTCAAACGTTGACCCAAACCCTGGATGAGTATAATGCGGCGGTGAGGGCCGGGCAGGATCCGTTGGGCAAAGTGGTGGGGTTGGGCGCGGTGGCTCGCCCGCCGTTTTACGGCGCCAAAACGGTGCCGGCCATCTGCGACACTGCCGGCGGCCTTCAGGTGAATACAGCCATGCAGGTGATCAACGTGTTCGGTCAGCCCATCCCGCGCCTCTATGCGGCCGGCAGCACTACCGGCGGCTGGCGTGGCAAAATCTATCCGGGCAGCGGCACTGCCGTGACTGTGGCGATTGCTCTTGGGCGGGTGGCCGGTCAGGCCGTATCTGCCGAATCACCGCAGGCCTAGCCAGTTCTCGTGCCTGTCACCGGCTGCGTCGTCGGTGGCAGGCACATCAAGGAAGAAAAAATGACCCATCGGGAGATGATCGAACAAGCGATGACCGTCCTCAGACCCCGCCGCCTGGGTTTTGACAACTCGGCCGGCGACGTGGCCTGCGCCCTCCTCAGCGCTGGCGGCAATCTGTATCTGGGCGTCTGCATAGACATCGGCAGCGGCATCGGTTTCTGCGCCGAACACAGTGCCATTGCCGCTATGATCACCGCCGGCGAGAGTCGCATTGCCAAAATCGTGGCCGTTTGGGGCGATAGAGTGGTGTTGCCACCTTGCGGCCGCTGCCGCGAGCTGATGTATCAGATCGATCAAGACAATTTCGAGACCACCGAGGTGATTTTGGGCGAAAACAAGAGCGTCAGGCTGCGAGAACTGCTGCCTCATCCGTACGATGAGGTGTGGAGCGCATAGCTGTGTCAAATCAGGGGGGATCAACCCATCGTCTGATTCGCCTGAGAGGGTATTCATGAGTCCTGCAACCCATCCCAAGTCCCGGTTCTCTTTGCGCCTTGCCGCTGTTTTGACTGCTGCGCTGGTGTTGATTGATGCCATCTTGACGGTTGTTCTGTCCAATCACGAGCCGGCCCGTGTCCTGGTCAGTAACATCTATACTCCGGCCGTTACCTTGCTCTCGGCGGCGATGCTGAGCCTGGCGGCCTGGCGCTATCGCGGCGAGCGGCTCGTTTTTCATGCCTGGCTGCTGTTGGCCCTGGCGCAGTTGGCCTATGCTTTGGGTGACATTGCCTGGGCGGTGATCGAACTGACCCTGTCTGAGCCGCCCTTTCCTTCGTTGGCCGATGCTTTTTACCTGTTGTTTTACCCTCTTTTTGCCGCCGGGTTGATTCTGTTGCCCATCGCCGTTCAAACCGCAGAAGAGCGACTCAAATCATCGCTGGATATGGCAGTGACGGCTATTGGTGCCAGCCTGGTTTTTGGCGTCTTGTTGATTGTCCCCATCGCCGCCGAAAACTCGGCTGATTGGTGGACGATGCTGCTCTCGGTCGCTTATCCGGCTTTTGACCTGGTTTTGCTGCTGATGCTGCTGCGGCTGCTGATGCGGCAAGATACCTGGAGCAGTGATATATCACTGCTGCTGTTGAGCATTGGCACGGCCGTGATGATTGTCAGTGACGTTGTCTTTACACTGCAATCTCTGCAAGGCAGCTATGTCACCGGCGGGTGGGCCGACACAGGTTATGTTCTTGCGGCCGCTCTGGTGGGATTGGCTGGGGTCAGTCGCTTTTTGCAGCCAGCCAGCGGGGCATCGGCCGACCGGGCAGCTCGATCATCGAGTTGGGCTTTGCTGCTACCCTACCTGTGGGGTGCAGCGGCCTATCTGCTGCTGATCTGGGGATATACCCATCCGCTGCCCGTTTCCCCGCTGATTCTGGCCTGGGGGATGGGCCTCATTTTTGTGCTGACTTTTGTGCGACAGTTTGTGGTTTTGCGCGAAAACATGCACCTGTATCAACAGGAACAGCGGCGTCGCCGTCTGGCCGAAGCGATGACACAGGCCAGCCGCGAATTGACCGGCAGCCTCAACCCCGACGAGGTACCCGGCCGGGTGCTGGATCAACTGGCTCAGGTGGTGCCGTTTGAGCGATGTTCAATCATTCTCCGACTTGGCAAGACGATGCAGATTGTGGCGCAACGGGGCTTTCCTACCGATGAGCGGGTGAGCGCGCTGCGCATCCTGATCCGTCAGGGCGACGTGTTTGAGCAGATGGCCGAAACGCGTCGTCCGCGAGTCATTGACGATGTCACTCTGATGCCGGGCTGGCAGATCGTAGACTGGCTGCCCTTGAACAAATCGTGGATGGGCGTGCCGTTGATCGCCCAGGATCGCGCCATCGGCATGATTTCCCTCACCCGCCGTCCAGCCGCCGCCTTTCAATCCGAAGAAACCGACCTGGCTCTGGCCTTTGCCGGGCAGGCAGCCATCGCCCTGGAAAATGCCCGCCTGTATGGTGAGTTGAATCGCGCCTATCACAACCTGGCCCAGTTGGACAAAACCAAATCCAGCTTTATCGAGATCACGGCGCACGAGCTGCGCACCCCGTTGACGGTGATCAAGGGCTATGCTCAGGTGTTAGGCAGCCTGCCTGCATTCAAAGACAACCCATCGGTTCGTCCGATGCTCGACGGTATTTTGAACGGCATGACGCGCATGCACGAGATTGTCAACAATATGCTGGATGTGACCAAGATTGATAGCCAGTCTTTGCAGCTCAGCCGCGACCTCATCGTGCTGTCCGAAGTGATCAAAAAAGTACAGCGATATTTTACCGCCGCGCTGGAAGAACGTCGCCTCTCGCTGATTTTGCGCGATCTGGGGCGGCTGCCTCCGATCCATGCCGACCCAGATCTGCTGTACAAGGTTTTTTACCATCTGATCATGAACGCCATCAAATACACGCCGGATGGTGGGGCCATCACCGTTACCGGCGAGGTGAACGAGGCGGAGCGATGGGTCGAGATCGCAGTCGGCGATACCGGCATTGGCATTGACTCCGACCAGCAAGAGCTGATCTTTGAAAAATTTTACCAGACCGGCGAAGTGGCGCTACATTCCTCAGGGCAAACCAAATTCAAAGGCGGAGGGCCGGGGCTAGGCCTGGCTATCGTCAAAGGGATTGTCCTGGCGCACGGCGGGCAGGTTTGGGTGGATAGTTTGTGCCACAACGAAGAAACCTATCCCGGTAGCCATTTTCACGTGCGCCTGCCGTTGAGTTGAATGCCACTCGCCATCCATTTGCCGGCTCGCTGCGCGCAACCCGTTGTGCAAGATGCACATCCACCACTACAGGTCGTCGCGGTTGTTTGGAGATAACCGCGTCGTGTCAGGTCGTCCAGCATAGTCTCGATCAGCGTTGGCGTCACACCCCACTCGGTGGCCAGTTCCTCCACTGTCCACGCACCGCCCGCGCGGATGCGGCTCAACAAACGGTTCAACACCTTACACCCTCCACCCCAGCAACACAGCTACCTGATAGATCGTTACACCGGCAATCAGCGACAGCACCAGCAGCAACCCCACGCTCAATACCGTCCATTTCCACGAGTGGGTCTCTTGTTTGATCGCCGCCACCGTGGCCACGCAAGGCACAAACAACATCTGTACAGCCAGAAAGGCCAGCCCGGCCGCCGGTGTCAATGCGCCGGATATAGCCTGCGACCAGGCAGCACCTTCTGTTTCGACTCGGTACAAGATGCCCAGCGTGGCGATGGTGTTTTCCTTGGCCACAAAACTGGTCAGCAAGGCCACCAGCATTGGCCATGGCAGCCCCATCAATTGTCCCAGCGGTTCAAGAATCTGTCCCAAACGACCCAGCAGACTGTTTTCGATGCCCGGGCCGGGAAATGTGGACAGCGCCCATACCAACACTGCCATAATCAAGATCACACTGCCGGCTTTTTTGACAAATGCCGTTAGATTTTGCCATACGGCAATGGCAATGGTGCGGATGTTCGGCACATGGTACAATGGCAGTTCCATGATAAACGCTGCCGGCTCGCCGCGCAGCACCAGGCGGTTCAAGATCAGGCCCAGCAGCGACAGCACAAGCAGGCTCAACCCCACTAACCCCCAGGTGACCCAAAAGGCGTTCGCACCGAACAAGATCGGCACCAGGATGGCAATCACCGACATGCGCGCCGCACAAGGCACCAGGGGCGCCAGCAGGATGGTTAACAGGCGCGCCCGCGGTGACTCGATGATGCGGCTGCCCATCACCGACGGTACATTGCAGCCCAGCCCCAGGCACAGCGGCATAAAGCTTTTGCCGTGCAGTCCGATGACGTGCATCCACCGGTCCATCACAAAAGCTGCCCGTGCCATATAGCCGGTATCTTCTAGCACGGCCAGTGCGGCGAAAAAAAGAGCCAGGATGGGCAAAAAGGTCAGCATCAGCCCCGCGCCCGAAATCAACCCATCTACCACCAGGCTGCGCAGCCAGAACGGCGCCCCTGCCAGCATCTCGCTCAACCATGCGCCAAGCGACTGAATCAGATACATATTCAGCCATTCTTGCAGCGGCGCGCCCAGTGTATAGGTCAACCAAAACACCAGCCCCAAAATACCCAGCAGCAGCAGCAATCCCCACAGTGGGTGGGTGGCCACCCGGTCCAGCTTTTCTGTGATCGTTACCTGGCCGGCGCGTGGACGAACCACTGCGGCCCGTGCCATACGGCCAATCCATTCATAACGCGCTCCGGCCACGTCGAGGATGGCATCTTCGTGCCGGTGCAGCAGCCCATGAATGTGCTGCCATTCGGGCAAAGGCAATTGCTCGTGCATCATGGCGGTGATCTCCTGGTCGCCCTCCAACAGCTTGATGGCTACCCAACTTGCCGTGTAGGGCAGTGGCACATGATCTTGAATGGCCTCGTCGATCTCGCTCAAAACAGGGCGATGATCGGGGCGTATAGTCGGCATGTTGGGCCGATAGTCAATCTCTCCCTGTGCCAGTCTCACCACGGTCTGCATCAGTTCGCTCAGCCCCTGAGCGCTGGCGGCGCGCATCGGTACCACCGGGATGCCCAGCGCCGCTTGTAGCACTTGTGGCTCGATGCGCAGACCCTCTTGCTCGGCTACGTCGAGCATATTCAAGGCCACCACCACCGGCGCCGGCAGCGATAGCATCTCGGCCAGCAGGTACAGGCTGCGCTCCAGAATAGCTGCATTGACCACTACTGCCACCACATCGGGCCGCTCGCGGATGACATACTCGCGGGCAATGCGCTCCTCTTCTGAGGCCGCTGTGAGGCTATAGGTACCCGGCAAGTCTACCAGGTTGATTGATATACCCTCCCACGTCAATTGTCCTGTCTTTTGCTCAATAGTTTTGCCCGGCCAGTTGCCCACGTGTTGATTGAGGCCGGTTAGCATGTTGAAAATTGTAGATTTGCCCACGTTGGGCTGCCCGGCCAGCACTACCGTCAGTGGGCAAGTCGCCGAGTCTAAAACAGATCGAGTTGAGTATTCGGTCTTGGCTTGATGACATGATTGAGACATCGTTTCCCTCACTTTTGTACCCAGATTTTCGCCGCTTCGCCACGCCCCAAGGCAATGCGCGCCTCGCGTACCAAGACGATCAGCGGGCCGTGACCATAGTTCTGCACCATTGTGACCGGTACACCTGGCGTAAAACCCAGTGTAGCCAGGCGCGTTGCCAGGTGATTGCCGCCGCGCAGTTCAACCATCACGCCCTGTTCGTGCGCGGCCAACCGACTGAGTGGAATACATACATGGTTCATTGTTCTCTCCTTGAGTAGATTTTTAGGGTAGCCATAAAATTATTTATCGGTCTACCTTTGATTATACTCGCTTTTTCATTCGAGTCAAGACAAGCGATGCGCTGGGCTTGCTTTTGCCCCCGTTTTGTGTTAAAATAAGTGCAGTGAGAGGATGTATGATGTTTATTTTTATCGCCGGTATGTGCAATACTCGTCTCGCCCTTGCGCTCCTCTGGAGAGGTTGACGCCTGGGTGGTGTTTTGCTGCCGGTTGAACGAGGGTTTTGCGGCCGTCCCAGGTGGGGCGGCTTTTTTTTGTTTGTCTGGAAAGGAGCGATTCACATGGGGCTTGCGCATTTCAAACAACTGTTGCTGGATTAACCGACCTGAGCGTGAACCAGGGTTCTGGTTCGGTCGCTCGGGTCCATTCGACCGAAAGGAGAACCGACATGGACACGCCATTTGATGAGTACAACCCGCAGGCTGTCGAGGCGCGCTGGCAGCAGCGCTGGGCCGAGACGGCCATCTATCGCACCTCTGGCCCGGCGGATTACGATCCGCCGGATTATCCAGCCAAATTCTATTGCCTGGAGTTCTTTCCTTACCCCTCTGGCGCCGGCCTGAGTGTCGGGCACGGGCGCAACTATGTGCCGACCGACGTCATTTCGCGCTATCGTCGTATGCGGGGAGATGCGGTGCTGCATCCGATGGGCTGGGATGCTTTTGGCCTGCCCGCCGAAAACGAAGCGATCAAGCGCGGCGTCCATCCCCGCGAAACCACCACCCGCTATGCCGCCAATTATCGCCGTCAATTGACCCTGCTGGGCTGCGCGTATGACTGGGAGCGCGAGATCAATTCCAGCACGCCCGACTATTATCGCTGGACACAGTGGTTTTTCTTGTTGTTATATCGGCGTGGCCTGGCCTACCGCGCCAACGGCCGGCAGTGGTGGTGTCCGGGCTGTCAGACGGTGCTGGCCAACGAGCAGGTGGATGCGCATGGGGTTTGCTGGCGTGGACACAGCGGCGTTTACCGGCGCGATATGGAGCAGTGGTATCTGCGCATCACGGCCTATGCCCAAGAACTGTTGGATTCACTGGACTCGCTGGACTGGCCGGAGCATATCCTGGCGATGCAACGCAACTGGATCGGTCGCAGCGAGGGAGTTGAGCTGAACCTGCCGGTGGCCAATGCAGATTGTTCTATTGCCGTGTATACCACCCGCCCGGATACCATCTATGGCATGACTTGTGTTGTTCTGGCGCCCGAGCATCCGCTGGTGGAGCGGGTGGCGACGCCTGAGCAACGTGCCGGGGTGGTGGCCTATATTGAGCAGGCTTGTCGGCGTAGTGACGTGGAGCGGCAGCAGCAAAACCGCGCCGGTGTGTTCAGTGGTAGCTATGCCGTTCACCCGTTGAGCGGTGCCCATGTGCCGATCTATGTGGCCGATTATGTGCTGGCCGGGTATGGCGGCGGAGCGATCATGGGCGTGCCGGCCCACGATGAGCGCGATTGGGATTTTGCCCACCGGCACGACATCCCCATCCGGGTGGTGGTCGCGCCGCCGGGCTGGAACGGCGAGCCGCTGGCGGCGGCCTATACTGCGCCCGGCACGATGGTTCATTCGGGAGTGTGGGATGGTCGGCCTTCTCAAGAGGCTGCCTCACAGATCGCCGCCTGGATCGAGGCGCGTCAGATTGGGCGGCGGCGGGTGCAGTATCGCATGCGCGACTGGCTGATCTCGCGGCAGCGTTATTGGGGTGCGCCTATTCCGATGATCTATTGCGACCGTTGCGGCGTCGTGCCGGTGCCAGAACAAGACCTGCCGGTGCTGCTGCCGCCGATTCAAGAGTGGCGGCCCGGCGGCGATGGCCGTTCGCCGTTGGCCAACGTGCCAGAATTTGTCCACACCGTCTGCCCGCAGTGCGGCAGTGCGGCGCGGCGCGAAACCGATACGCTGGATGGTTTTGCCTGCTCAAGCTGGTATTTTCTGCGCTTTGTCAGCCCGCACGAAACCGGGCGACCGTTCGACCCGGCGGCTCTGCAAAAGTGGGGGCCGCCCGATCTATATGTGGGCGGCGCCGAGCATGCCATCGTCCACTTGCTGTACGCCCGCTTTTGGGTCAAGGTGATGGCCGACGCCGGTCTGGTACCGTTCCGCGAGCCGTTTCCGGTGCTGCGCAGCCAGGGAGTGATGCATGCTCGCGATGAGCAAACCGGCCAGATCAACCGCATGTCCAAATCGGCCGGCAATGTGGTGACGCCCGATGACATGGCCGCCCGACATGGCGCCGATGCGCTGCGCATCTATTTGATGTTTATGGCTCCTTTTGAAAATAATACGGTGTGGGACGAACAGGGGATCATCGGAGCGCGGCGGTTTCTGGAGCGGGTCTGGCGGCTGATTGGCAATGTGGTCGGCGCGCAACCATCCGGGCCGCGTCAGCATCCAGAATTGGACGAGGTGATTCAGCACACGGTTGCCAGCGTCACCGCCGATGTGGAATCGTTCAAGTTCAACACGGCCATCTCAACCCTGATGCAAGCCCTGAATCACATGGCGGCGCATCATCGGCAATACGGTGTCACCGCCGACCTGGCCGCCGCGGCGCCTGTTTTTGTCTTGCTGCTGGCTCCGTTTGCGCCGCATCTGGCCGAAGAATTGTGGCAAAAGCTGGGCCGGGCATACAGTGTCCATCAACAGGCCTGGCCGCAGGTTCAAGAGCGCGCTGCCGTGCCGCGACAGGTGGAAACCATCACGCTGGTGGTGCAGGTCAACGGCAAGGTGCGCGACCGTATCGCTGTGCCGGCCGACATTGCTCAAGAGCAGGCACAGGTGTTGGCTCTGAACAGCGCGGCGGTGCGCCGCAGCATGGGCGGGCAGGCTGTCGTGCGCACTGTTTGGGCGGCCGGCCGCCTGATCAACCTGGTTACTTCATAGCATGGCTTGCTGTTCCAACCTGCCTCTCGCCCTGGTTTCCTTGACGCGAGGGGCAGGTTGGCGTATACTGAGGGCGAAAACAGGACACGATGATTTCGGCAGGGCGGTTGAGCCTGTCGAAATCACCTGCTCAAGGAGCGAACCGATGAACAAATGGTATGTTCTTTTTTCCATTCTGGTGGCAGCGGCGTTGGTCGGCTGCGGGGCCACACCCAAGCCTCAAGCGGGCAATGAGACGCCGGTGGTGGTGGTCAAAAGCGACGCCGACACCATCATCGCCGAAGGCGTGGTGACGCCGGCCCGGTCGAGCTATCTTTATTTCAAACTGCCCGGTGAGGTGGTAGAAATCCTGGCGCAGGTGGGTGACACGGTAGATGCCGGCGCGCCGCTGATGCGTTTGGACACGGCCGAGCTGCTCCTGTCGCTGCGCAATGCCGAACTGAGCGTGGCCGCACAGCAGGCCGCTCTAGAGCAGTTGAAAAAGGGCGCCAGCGACAGGGTGATTGCCCGCGCCGACAAGGCCAACGCCGACCAGATCGCCCAGGCGCAGGTGGCACTGCGGGCCAAACAACTGCAATTCGAACAGGCGCAGGCCGAAGACCCTGCCATCGGCGTTCGCGCGGCGCAGGCCGGGGTGGATCAATTGCAATATCGCCTGGCCCAAACCCGCGCCCAAGACCCCGCGCCGGCGGTGGTGATCGCCCAGGTGGGGTTGGAACGCGCTCGCATTGCCTTGAACGACACTCAGAATGAGTACAACAAGGCCCTGGATCGTCCCTGGGAAGACCAGCAGATCCGCGACGGCTGGGCTAAACGGCTGGAGCAGGCGCAACTCGATTATCGGCTGGCCCAGGCGCAGTTGGACAATGCCCGCAACAGTCAAACCGCCTTTCAACTAGGGCTGAGCGTGATGGCGGCGCAGGTGCAAGAGGCCGAAACGCGGCTGGCCCAGGCGCGCGTGGCCCAGCAGACCTACTCGACCACTCTGGCCCTGCTGCAAGCCGAGGTGGATGCTGCCCGTCTGCAATTGGAATCGTTGCAAAGCTGGGACAATCCGTATCGCGACGAGGCCTCGCCTGAAGAGATCGCCCGCATAGAGGCTCTGCTGGCTCAGGCACAGGTGGCCGTCGAGACGATCCGGCTCAAGCTGGATGATGCCACTCTGCTAGCCCCCTTTGCTGGCACGGTGGTGGATGTCCAGGCCGAGATCGGCGACCAGGTCAATGTGGGGCAGGTGGTGGTGATTTTGGCTACGCTGGATGCGTTGGAAATTCACACCAAAGACCTGACCGAACTGGATGTGGCCCGCGTGGCGGTGGGGCAGTCGGCCATTCTTACCGTAGATGCCCTGCCCGGACGGGAATTTCGCGCTGCCGTGACCGAGATCGGCCTGCAAGGCAAAGACTATCGTGGCGATGTGGTGTACGAGGTGGTGCTTATTCCCGATCAGCCCATTGCCGCGCTGCGCTGGGGCATGACCGCCCTGGTCAAAATCAAGACAAAATAATAGGGCTTACGCAGTTCGCCGGCCGAGTAGACCAAGAACTTTGCTAAAATATCTGTTTTGATGCCAAAATATTGGTTTCGGCAGGCTCAACCAACGTTTTGCCCAAGTCCTGAATAAGGAGATTTTACCAATACTGTGATTCAAAATTACAACCTTCATACTCACACCTACCGTTGCAAGCACGCCAGCGGCGACGTGATAGACTATGGTCGGGCCGCCCTGAGTGCAGGACTGGACGTGCTGGGTATGTCCGATCACACGCCGCTGCCCGATCAACGCTGGCTGCACGTGCGCATGGAGTGGTCAGAGATGTTGTCTTATTGCCGCGCAATAGACCAGGCGCGGTGCGACTTGCCCGAACTGACCATCCTCAAAGGGATGGAATGTGAATTTGCCCCCGAGTATGTGTCTTTTTATCAAGATATACTGCTGGGCGAACTGGGATTCGATTATCTGATCGGCGGGGCGCACTTTGTGCCGTATCAGGGCGAATGGATTAACGTGTTTGGCGGCATCAACACGCTCGACACGCTGCGCGCCTATGCCGATTATTGCGTTGCCACGATGGAAGCGGGGTTATTTGCCTTTCTGGCCCACCCCGATCTGTTCGCCAACTCGTACCCGTGTTGGGACGCCGACGCTGCGGCCTGTTCCAGAGATATTTTGCAGGCTGCCGAAACGCTGAACGTGCCGCTGGAAATCAACGGGTATGGCCTGCGCAAGCCGCCTATCGTGATCCTCGATGGCTTGCGCCCTATGTATCCCTGGCCGCCTTTTTGGGAACTGGCCGCCGAATACCGCGTGCGGGTGCTGGTCAACTCGGATGCCCATCGCCCGCAAGATATTGTGGCCGATATTGGCGAAGGCCGGTCTATTGCCGAACGGTATGGGCTGACTCTGGCGCGGATCGAGTCGCTGTTCGACCTGGCACTGATGGACGCGCTGTGGGTTTCGGGTGAACATTGAAACCGATTCACAAATGATCATCAACTAAACAGGAGCAAATCAATGGCAATTATCGAAACAGAGTGGCTAGAGTTGACCCGCGATCTGGATGTGGAAGCGTTTTGGGCCGAAAATGCCTTGTGTGAGGATTTTACTCCGGCCAAGCCGCGCTGCTCGGCCTCGTTTTCGCCCGACGATCACTGGATTTTCGAGTTTATGGCCGTGCCTTTTACCCTGCGCTATTATCGCGACAAGGCCTATCGAGACGACCTGCATCGGCAGGTGAACGAGATCACCCGCCAATACGTGGGGCGGGCCTTTTTCGGCGAGGACACCTGGGAGAACGAGCCGCGTCGCATCGAAAACCTGTTTGGCTGCGAGTTTGCCTATCACGAGGGCGGCACGCCCTGGTTTGTGCCGGTGACGCGCGACCCCGACGAGTTTGCCCGCGTCCTCGACCGTGCCGAGCGCACCGACCTGCGCACCTGGGCGCTGCCCGAACCTTTTTTGGCCGAATGGGAGAGGCGCAAGGCCGAAGGCAAACCTCTGCCACGCCTGGGCAGCGGCAGTCGCGGCCCGGCTACGGTGATGACCTCGGTGTTAGACCCGGAAACGGTGTTTTACTGGTTCTTTGATCACCCCGATTTGATGGCGCGGTTTCGCGATCTCCTGGCTGCCAAAATGGTCGAGTTGAACCAGATTTTCCGCGAATTCAGCCGCCGCGAGTTGGGCGACTATGACCCGGCCGGTTGGTGGATCACCGATGACAACTGCACCCTGTTCAGCCCTGCGCTGTATCGCCAATACTGCTTTCCGGTGCTGCAACAGGTGCTGAATACCCTGGCGCCCGGCAGTGCCCGTCGGTATCAACATTCGGACAGCGATATGGGACACCTGCTGGATCAGCAGTACGAATTGGGCATTCGCGTGGTCAACTATGGCCCCACCGTAGATGCTGGCCTGATTCGCCAAAAAATGCCCGATGCCTTTATCCATGGGCAGTTGCCGCCTATGCTGCTGCGCAACGGCAGCCCCGCAGAAATTCGTCAGCGCGTCCGCGACGATTTTCTCAAGGCCGGAGCCACCGGCGGTTTGCATGTGGTCACGGCCGGATCGTTGGCCGCCGGCACCGGGGTGGGGCGCATGCGTTGGTTTATGCAGGTGGTGCAAATCGAGTGTCGCTATTCCTGAGCATATTGGGGCTGAGCGCGCTGGTGCTGACCGGCGCGATGTCTGTTGCCGCCGCCGCCTCTCTACAGGGGAGCCGGCGGCGTTTGGCGCGTTGGGGCATTTGGGCCGCGGCCGCGACGGTGTCTATGGCGCTGTTGGTGCTGCTCGGCCTGGTGCTCCGGCGCGATTTTTCCATCCGCTATGTCTATGAACACATCAGCGTGTCGCTGCCCTCGCTCTATCTCGTTCCGGCGTTGTGGGCCGGTCAGGCCGGATCGCTGCTGGTGTGGCTGTGTCTGGCTGCCTGGGTCACAGCGATCCTCTCGGCAACGGCCCGGAGGTCGGCCGATTGGGCCGCCGTTTCGGTCATGCTGCTGATCCAGGCATTTCTGGCCCTGATCCTGGTTGCTTTTTGTCGCCCCTTTGAGACCCTGCCCGCTCCTCCGGCCGATGGGCGGGGGCTATCTCCCTATTTGCAAAACATCTGGATGATCATCCACCCGCCTGTCGTTCTGCTCAGCTATGCCTTGTTGAGCGTGCCGTTTGCCTTGATGGTGGGTGAACTGGCCGTTGGCGGTTCCTGGCCTGACGACCTGGATGGTCGGCGCGTGTGGCGGTGGGCGTTGATCGGCTGGCTGACGCTGGGTGCAGGCATTTTGCTGGGGGCGCGCTGGGCCTATCAAGAACTGGGGTGGGGCGGCTACTGGAGCTGGGACGCTGTAGAAAATGCCTCGCTGCTGCCCTGGTTGAGCGGCGCGGCGTCGCTGCATGTGCTGTCGAGACGTTCGGCGCAGACGTGGGCGGCCTGGCTGGCCTGTCTGACTTGGCTGCTGTGCGGGTTTGCTGCCCTGATCGCCCGCAGCGGCATCATTCGCTCCATCCATGCCTTTGCCCACTCACCGGTGGGCTATAGCTTTGCCCTTTTGATGGTTGCCTGCCTGCTGACGATGGGCTGGCTGTTGTGGAAACGGCGCGCCGGCCCGGCGCGCCTGTCCTGGGTTGACGGGCTGCTGATGGGGATGGTCGCCTGCATCCTGATCGGCACGCTGCTGCCGACTCTGGGGGAACTGCTTGTCGGCCGCCGCATCGTGCTGGATCGGATGTTCTATGCCCTGACGGTGGGGCCGTTGGCTCTGGCGATGGTGGGGCTGTTGGGTATTTATCCCTGGCGACGGTCAGTCAGAGGGTGGATATGGCCAGCTCTGGCTGTCACAGCCATCATCGTGGGGCTGGGTCTGGCGCGGGAGCGGAACGGCTGGGCCTGGTTGATCTGGCCACTGCTAGGGGGCAGCGTTGCGTCTACGCTGATTTCGACAGGCTCAATCGGCGCCCTGGCTGTCGGGCGGAAATGGCAACGGTGGACCGCTCATGTGATCCACCTGGGCCTGTTGGTGATGGGGGTGGGCATTGCCGGCTCGACCCTCTATCGGCAGGACATTGTTGTTTCGCTGCGCCCCGGCGAGAGCATGTTGTGGCATGGCTATCGGCTGCGCTACGACGGCCTGTCTATGGTCGAATCGGCCTCCGGGCAGCGAGTCGTGGCCGCGCTCGAATTCTACTCCACTCGCCGGGCGGAAACAGATGCCCGGTTTGTGCTGCGACCGGAGCGTTTTTGGCACGACGGCGCATGGGGCGGGCGGGCGGCGATTCGTTTTGGCCTGCGCCAGGATGTCTATGCGGTGTTGTCGGGGTTTGAGGCTGATGGACAGGCTGTTCTGGCGGTGTCCATTCATCCGCTGGTGAGCTGGTTGTGGATTGGCGGGGTGATGGTGTGGATCGGCGGTGCAGCAGGTTGGCTGGTCTCGGGCCGTGCCGATGTCTGATGTTCAGGTGTCTTGCAGGCGGATCCAGCCCTTGCGCAAAGCATAGATGGCGGCCTGGGTGCGGTCATTGACGGCCAGTTTGCGCAAGATTGAGGACATGTGGTTTTTGACCGTCTGATGGCTGATGTTCAATTGGGCGGCGACCTCTTTGTTGCTCAAACCGCGGGCGATCAATTGCAAAATGTGCATCTCGCGCTCTGAAAGGGGCATAAACATATCCTCGGCCCCCTCCCACCAGGTCCCCATCTCTTCAAAACGCCGGGTGATCCAGCGGGCGACCTCAGGTTTGCTCAGCACATTTTCCTCGATCACATACATGCCCTGGCTGACCTGGCGGATGGCGTCCAGGAGGGTTTCGGGCTGCACGTCTTTGGAGTAATAGGCCGAGGCTCCGGCGCGCATGGCGTGAAAGACCTGGTTTTCATCGTGATAGGCTGTTAGCATGATCACCGCCGTTTCGGGCAGATCGGCCTTGAGCAGCCGGGTGACCTGCATGCCGTTCATCGAAGGCAGATTGATGTCCATCAAGACCACGTCGGGGTGTAATTGTTGTGCCATCTCGAGAGCGCGCTCGCCGTTTTCGGCTGCGCCCACCACGTCAATGTCGGGCGCGGTTTCCAGCACGCGGCGCAAGCCCTGGCAAAACACCGGATGATCGTCTACGATCAAAACCCTGATTTTCATTGCCGACGACATGATGCTTCCTCATTCCCTTGAAATCTGGCTGGCGACCGGCAAACAAAAGCTGCCGCGCCGACTGCGTGAAAAGCCTCTTCGCCAGCAGGCACAACGGTACATTTTACCAACTCAGCCCTAACTTGGTGGCAATGCTATCTGCGGTGAGGGTTTCCGTTCCCGCTTTGACCGCACCTAGTGAGTGTCGCAGCGCCAGTGCAAAATCCTCCCGCAACTCCAAACCTTCGTCAGGGTCACGCAATAATTCGGTTAACGTTTGTGTAATCATTTCTTGAATCAGCGTTTTTAGTTCATCTACGCTCATTTCGGCAACGAGCATTGCCAGAATTCACCTCCATAAACAAAGCATCTTTACGCTACTCATTTTTTTCCGCCGCATCTTTCCGCGGAACTCCTTGATCTGAGTCTTCCGTTGCGCTTCATCGGTACTATAGTTAAAAAGCATCGTCAAACAATCTAATGACTCTCCTGAAAAAAGGTGGATTTAACCACAAAGAACACAAAGGTCACAAAGAAAATTCAGGTTGAGCTTGAAATTGTTCAAATACAACATTGAAATAATTAATGCAAGTCTTGACTTTCTTCGTGTACTTGGTGTTCTTGGTGGTTTTTTCAGTGGACTCATCTAATAGTTCTTCATAAATGATAAAACTGGCTGGCCCTACTTCTGAAATTGGTTCTCAACCTTTACCTACCCATTCAGGTATATCGAGGAGTATTTTGGACTGATATTTCTGCCAATATTCTTGGGCTTTTTGCGTTGTCGTCATCAATTTTCCAAGTCCATCTGCCCCAATTTCCCAAACATAATCAGTGGGTTCACTGAAAAAACTCGCTGAGGTGCCCGTCACTTGAATATGGTTATACATTAGAAGCGTCAAATTTTCGTAAAAGCTTGCCAAAGTGACGGGCACCTGACCTGCAAAGACTTTTTTCAGTGCAGTCAATCAGTGAATTCAAAGATTTGGGTCGGTGATATTGTTTGAATTATGCGGTCTCCACAATGAAAACAAAAAGTGCTGCTGTCTGGAATCTCTTTTTTACAAGACGAGCATTGCCTTGCTGACCTCCGTTACTGCGGCGATGAGCCGCCTAATTAGTATATCACAGGGTGGGTTGTCTGCCAACCCTGCCCGTTGTACCCAACGCCCGTTGTACCCAACGCCCGTTGTACTCAACGTCTCAGCCGATACACGGCCATGTTGTCCTGGCCCAGGTCGCGGGTTAATTCGCAATTGGTCTGATAGACCAGAGTCAGGCGATCATCGGTCACCAGGCGCGGGTACCACGAAGGGAACGTGACCAGGTAATCTACCTCTTGCTCAAACATCAATTCGGCGATTTTGGCCTCGTCGCGGATAAAGGGGATCATCTGCGGCGAAACCAGGCCGGCCAGGTCGAGCAGCGGTCGTTGGGTGAAATAGCCAATCGCTCCAATGTCGTGGGCGGCGATCAGGGCATGGGCCGGTGCGTTGCGGTTGAGCCACTGCGACACTGCCACCATTTCGCCGTTGATGATGCCCACATCGGTGATCAGGGCGCGCGCCCCCAACACCAGAAACGTCGTCAGCAGCAAAACGGTTATGATCGGCACGGCGCGGCTGACCACTCGAACGAGCAGATGAGATGATTGCGGGCGCAGCCAGGCCAGCGTGCCCATCGCCCCTCCCAGCATCAAAAAGGGAATGGTGGGCATCATGTATCGCCCGTGCTGATAGTTGACCGGCAGGCGCAGGGCATAGCTCAGCGTGGTCAGCAGCCACCACAACAGCGGCATTATGCGCGTCCACCGGCCCAGGTAGGGGTTGAGCGGCAACGCGGATTGTGGGCGAAACATGGCGATCACCGCATATACCGCGCCCGGCAGCAAAACCACCTGAGCGCCGGTTAGCGTCGGCAAGATCACCCGCCACAGTCTGACCCAGAAAGGCAGGCGCAGCAAAACCGCGTACTCGAGTTGCTTGGCGTAAAAGGTGTTGGGAAAAAGCGTGCCGCTGGCGATCAGGTTGAACGCCACATAAGGCACCATCAGCAGCGACAGCCCAGCCGCCCCATCTATGGCGATGGTCAGGGTGCGCTGCCATGAGCGTCGCCGCCGCGCCAGCCATCCACCCACCGCCATCAAAGCTGTGAGCAAAATCCCCTCTGGGCGCACCAAAATCAGCAGGCCGCTCAACAGACCTAACACAAAGGGTGTGTTCAAATGGTCTGAATTTTCAGGCAGGTCTCGACGCTGCCCCATTTCCCAGCTCAGATACCGCTCGGTCAGCCAGACCACGCCGCAGGCAAACAGCAGCGTCTCCATGCCCGAAAAGGCCGCCCAGGCCATATGCCATTCGAGCAGCACGGCCAGGCCGGCCAAAGCAGCCCAACCGGCTCGCTGTGGAAAGAGCCGCACCCCCAGCCTGAAAACGCCCAAACCTAGCGCAAACAAGAGCAGTATGCCCATCGCATAGCTCCAGGCCAACGGGTCGAGACCCAGCAAATAGGCCGGCGCCAGCATAATTGTCCAGATTGGCGCGGTGGAGCCGGTGCTGATGTGGCCGGGCATATAGGCAAACTGACTATAGCGCACCAGGTTGCGGGCAAAAGTCTGGTGAATCCAGGCATCATCCAGCGGCAGCCCCAGACGGCGGGTCAAACCCAGCCCGCCCAGATATAGCAGCGAGACCACCAGCAGGGCCACCAAGGCCCAGGCATAGTAACGATGTGGGGGCAATCCGTCAACCAAGTTGTTCCTCCAGTTTGTAAATCAAAATAGCCCCCCCTTTGCGGTCCGACAGGACCGCCATTAGCTGCCACTGCCGCCCCTCAGCTACCAGGTTTTCCGCTGCCGAATCATACCAGGGCCGAAGCGGCTGCGGCGCATTGTGATCCAGGATCAAATATCGAGCATTGTATTTCTCTGCCAATCGAGTTAAAACATCCTTTTTTTCGTTTGGAATAGCCAGACATTCGCGGCGCGTATAATAGTAAAAGGCCGGCGGATCGTTGACCCAGACCCGTTCTTGCGGCGGGATGTGTTCGGCGATCCAGGGCGATAGGTCGGCATAGAGGTGCGGCTGGCGATAACGCGGCAGTGAACGCACCATTAAAAACACGCTCAGCAGCGCGGCGATGCCCACCAATCCCCCGCCGAACACCTGTTTAGCCAGCGGGGCATGCCATTCGCTCCGCCGCGCCGCCACCCAATCTACCAGCGCGTCCAGTCCATCCATCGCCGCGGCGAACAGAAAAGGCAGTAGCGCCACACTGGAATGAAGCATCGCCCCCCGTATGCCCGGAAAAGTAAACACCAGGCTCATGGTCAGGTACAGCAGCAGGCCATAGACCCAGGCTGGCGCAAAGCGAGGGTGTTTCCGCAGCCGCCACACACCGATCAGCCCCAACGGCGCCAGAGCGATCATCCAATTTACAAACAGCAGCGTTTGTAAATTGAGCCACAGTCCATACAGCCGCGAGCGCAAGATGTTGCCCCAACCCCAGTCCCAAAATGTGCGCCACGACAACTCGCGCCCCACGCTGTACAGGTCATCATAGCTGGTTAACCAGATGGAACGCACGCCGGTCACAGCCAGCGGCCTGCCGATCACCAGCATGTTGCGGGCAAACCAGGGCATCATGATCAGCAGGTAGGAAAGAAGGAAAAGGGCAAAGGGAATGAGGAATAAGGAAACAGGGGGTATGGAAGAGAAAGAGGTTTTGAATGGGCGCAGGCGCAGGACAGCCAGGATGATCGGCGCAGCCAGCAGCAGCACGCCGTCGGAGCGCGAGAGATGAGCCAATCCGGCGCAGAGGCCGGCCAGGGCAAACCAGATCGGCCGACGGTCGGCAAATCCCTGTCCCAGCGTCAGCAGACAGCCTGCTCCGGCCAGGGCAAACGGGGCGAAATTGTCCGGCGTGACCCAGTGAATCATGTAAAAGCCGCTAAATACCGTCAACAGGCCGGCCAGCCAGGCCTGCCGGCGGCTGCCGGCTATTTGCCAGGCTGCCATGTAGGACAGCAGCGGCAGCAGCGCCGACAGCAGCACAAAGGGCACCTGTGCCAGACGAAACGCAGAGCCAAACCAGGCCAACAGAGGGTACATCACCAGCGACGAGAGCGGCATCCAATAGAGGTGACTGGGGTGCGGGATGCCTGCCGGATCGTCCAGATAATTCCACAGAAACGGGTCGCTGAACCCGCACCCCTCGGCCAGGCCGATAGCGCCATCGAGGTAATAATAGGCGTCCATGATCGGGCCGGGGTGACACACCAGCAGGGCGGTGATCAGGCGCACGGCCAGGGCCAGGCCCAAGAGCCAGAGCAGATCACGGTAGATGGGAGCGCGGCGCATCCCGGTCGGCTTGCTCACCGTCCTGCCTCCAGCTGATAAAGTTGATAGCTTAATCCCACTGCATCTATGGGCTGCGCATATTGCTGCACAAAATGATCCAACGCGGCAAAATCGGCGTCGCTCAACGGGTCCAGGCGGGTGCGGCGCATAAATTCCAGTCCGTCGCGATGCAGCAAGATGTGCGTATAGCCTTCACTTTGCAAGAATCGAGCGACGGCGGTCAGGTCATCGCCGTAGCGGTGACGCAGCCAGGCCCATCGCTCCAAAATCGGGTCGGGTTGCACGGTGCGGTGACAATAATAGCTGCGCGGCTCCCACAAGAACAACACCCGCTCTGTGCGACTCACCTGCGCATCTATCATTTGCATGGCCGCGTAATGGGCGCCCAGGGCGCGGGCGAGAAATTGCTCACGGCTCTCCAGCCCCACCAGCACCTGGAGCGGGTTTGACTTGATCGTAGCCAGGCTTTGATAGCCTAAATCGGTCGCCAAAACCAACACCACACTCATCCCGATCAGGCGGCGCAGCGACAAAACCGGCGTGTCCAACGCCCGCAGCCGGTCAAACACATACACCAGCGGCACGGTCAGGCCGGCCAGCGCCGGCAGCAACAGGCGGGTCTGATACAGCGACCGCGAATTGATCACCCCAATGGTCCAGACAGCGCATTGTATCGCTGAAAAAGCCAGCAGATAGCCGAGGGCTATAGGGGGCGACTGGATCGGGTCGGATTGCGAGCGGACTGTATCAACATCAACCCTGCTCAACGGACGGCGCAGCCAGGGCCACTGTATCGCCGCCCAGCCCAACAAAAACGGCAGCCCCAACAAAAATAGTGGTCCCATACGCCCATCGTAAAAGTTCATATCGCGCAGCCCCAATGTCGCCATCCAGGGCAGTTGCAGCAGTTCGCCAACGCTCCAGCCGATGCCTGTTCCGGCGCGGGCATACCAGGCCGCCCGCCAGGCATCCCAGTCGCGCCCGCCAAACAGCCCAAAAGCGAACGGATACACCGGGTTGCCGGTCAAAACCAGGTTTTTGACGTACCACGGCGCAGCAGTCAGGATGGTCACGGCGCCAAAGACCGCCGCGGCGCGCAGCCAGGTTGGCCCATAGCCGCCCTCGCGCCGCCATTGCCAGGCCATCAGCACAAGCAAAATCAGCGGGCAGACAAAGGCCGTGTATTTGAGGCTGAGGGCCAGGCCGCACAAGATGCCGCTCCAGATGACCCAGGTAAAACGATTGTTGCGGAACCAGTTGAGCAAGGCATACAGCGCGGCGAGTTGATAAAAAGCCAGGGCCAGGTCGTTATAGGCCCAACTGCCCAGTACCGCTACCATCGGTATGGCCGCATAGAGCAACACCGTCGGCCAGCCATATTTGCGATCCACATACCGCCCGGCCAGCAGGTAGAGGGTGCCGCCCAGCAAAACAGCATAGCCCCAGTGCAACAGCCGTGCTGTCACATCGCTGCGCACTTGCAGGGCCAGCAGATACAACATCTCTATCAGGCCGGGAAAGTATTGATGCGGCGCATCGGTGATCGGCATGATCCGCCCCTGCTCGATGTACAGGCGCGGCATGGTCAGGTGATAAAACAGGCCGTCCCAGTCAAAAGGCGGCGTCAAGGCAATCAGCAGCGACAGCAACGCGGTCAGGCCGACATAGAGACCGATCCACCGGCCGGGACGCTCGATCTGCGGCCAGGCCGTCCGAATCTGGCGAACCAGGTCGATCAGGTCGGGCAGTGATAGCGCGGCCAGGCCGATCAACAGAATCGCCATTACCCACCCGTGCAGCCAGCCTGCCAACCCCAATCCCAGCACAGCCCAAGACATGCTGCCCAGCCCCAGCCCGCCGCCCAAGACCAGCCGTTCGAGCAGGCCGGGCAGCGGCAGGCGCAGCCAGCGGCTCAGGCGATTGCCCCAGCCGATGCCTACTCCGATGATGGCTGCGGCCGCGGCCAGGTTGAACAGCGTTTCGCCGATGGCCTGCGCCTGTTCGGCATTGAACGGTCGCTGCTGCTGCACCAGGTAAAATGTGGCATAGACAAAAGCCATCCACACAAAGCTCAGGCCGATGACAGGCCAACGAACCCATTTGCTCATGGGGCATCCCCGTTCAACTCGCACAAAAAAATCTCGATTCCACCCACGCTGTATCGCTCTTTTAACCTATATTGTTGGGTAAACCAGGCGGCCTGTTCTTGCTGCCACTCCAGGCTGTGTTCCAACGCCACGATCAGCCACAACCGCCGCCCGGCCCGAACTGCCTGCTGCCGCGTCCACACCTGCCCGCCCAAGAGCCGATACACCTCGTCGGGTTTGCGCGGATCGGGGTCGCCGGCGAGCACTGCGTGGGCCGGCCAGTTGGTATAACACAGGGCCGGCAGAAATGAGCCGTCGCTGGTGTGCAACACGACATCGCCGGGCTGCCATCGCTCTGTCGCTATTGCCACAGCCTGGCGGTAAGGCGGCTTGATCGGCGGGCCGCCCAGATACAAAAATGCCCCGACGCCCATCAGCGCCGCCGTTGCCCCCACCAGCCAGGGCAGCGGGCTGCCGCGTCGGGTGACGCCCCAGGCCAGCAAGACGAGCAGAAACGGCGACTCGGCGGCCAGCGTGCGTTCGGGCAGGAAAAAGGGGCGCACATAATACACCAGCAGCGGCCCGCCCAGCAGGCACAGCGTCAGCAGGCCGGGCAACAGCAGCCCGCCGCCATTCTTTTCCATCCAGGCCTTGCGCGCCTCTAAAATCAAGACGATGCCCAGCGACACGGTGACAAACAAGATCAGCCCGGTGTACCACAGGTTGAACGACGAGCCAAACAGCAAAAACGCCGGCGCGATCAGGGTTTTGAGTGGATTAAAGGCCGTTTCTTGTGACAGGGGGCGCATGCTGCCCAAATTTTTCTGCGTTTCCAGCAGCATCAAGCGCAGCCAGGGCGTAAACAGAACGATCATCGCCAGCCCGGCCGCTGCTGTCTGCCAGAGCGCATGCCGTTGGCGGTGATGAATCAGGGCGTGCAGCCCGATGGCGATCAGGGCCAGCCAGGCAAACAGGTGCGTATACACCGACGCCACACCCAAGGCGGTGAAAATCAGCCAGCGGCCCCAGCCCCGGCTGTGTCGCGCCCGCCGATAAGCCCACACCGTCAACGTCACCAGCAGCATCAACAGCGTATACATACGCAGCTCGTGGCTGTACAACAGATGAAAAGGTGAAATAGCCACCAGCGCGGCAGACAGCAGGGCCAGGTCGCGTCGGCCAAACAGGTCTTGCGTCAAGGCATACAGGGCCGGCACGAGCAGCAGGCCAAATAACACGCCCGGCAAACGGGCAAACAGGTCGGTCGCAGGAGCCAGGCGCAGCCAGATGTGCAGCAGCGCATAGTATAGCGGCGGGTGACTCGACTGCACCGCGTTGGACAGGATCGCCGACACAGGCAGGCGAGCGGTGAGCAAGCTGATCGCCTCGTCAAACCAGAGGCTTTCGCGGTTCAGGGTCGGCAGGCGCAAAACAGCGGCCAGGATCAGCAGCCCGGCCAACCACAGCCAGGTCGGTGCTCGCTTAATGCGCTCCACCCTTCACCTCATCCGACATCAAGGCCGCGCACGGCAGCACATACCAGTTTTCGGCCTGAAAGACACGCCATTCGGCCGGCGTGTCGGCCAGGGCAAACGTATCCCGCTCGCCGATCCAGGCGCGAATCTGGCGATCATAGGGCGCAAAAAAGATCAGTTGAGTGGACAGAAATTCTGCCGAGTAACTGTCCAGGTCAATCACCAGGTAATCAATACCGCCGGCGCGACAAAAATCAGCCACCTGGCTGAAATCGGCCGCATACAGAGCCTGCAAAGTCTGGCGAATCAGGGCAGCGTCATAGCTGGGCTTTTCCTCACTGAACAAGATCTGTCGTCGTGCCAGTAGCGGCACATTGTCCAATGTCTTGGGCGTACCGGCCAGCAGCACATCGGCCGGCAGCGTTTCGACAAATTGCAACACGGCTCGCTCGTGCGGTGGCGGGTCCAAAAAGCTCACTCCGATCATAGCTGCGGCATAGGTGCGCCAGGCCCACAGTCCTCCCAGCACCGCGATGCCGCCCAACACTCCTCCGGCCCATTTGATCCGCCACGAGGCCGCAGCCGGCGGCAATCGCGGCGATGGCGGCCTGAGAAAGGCCAATGCTGCCAAAACACCCAGCAGCAGGCTGGCCGGGGCCAGTAGCCATTTGATGTTGAAACCCAAATAAACAGCCCGTTCTGAAGGGTACAGCAGAATTAAAACCAGCACGGCCAGCTCAATGCCGCCGACCAACCAGAGCAGCACGAGGCGATTTTGCTGTACTGTCCGCACTGCGCTGGTCACAGCCGCTGGCGCATTGATGGTGACAAAAGCCAGCAAGAATAAAAACAGCCCCACCCTCGTGTAACGGCTAGGCATGTACAAGATGAACGAGTTGGTTAAAACAATGCCGGCCCACGACAGGGCAAACATGATCAGGCTGGCCCACAGCACGTTCCAGACTTCCGACGGCAAATCCCAGGCCGCGCGGCGCAAAATGAGCCAGATCAGAACGCCCAAAAAGGCCAAAATGAGCAGGTGCAGGGCATCCGGCCCCAGGTCTACCAGGCCGCCGCGCCCCATCCATGGAAAAATGGTAAACAGAGCATAGCGGCCGCTGGCCTGATAGTTGGGATCGTCCCACAAATGCGCATAGACAGGCTCTGGCGGCTGTTCGACCGCCGCCGGCTGTTCGACCGCCCGCCCTGTCAAAGCCTGCCATTTTTCCACCAGCACCGGCGATAAAACCAGCAAACTGATTCCGGCAGTGGCCAGACAGGCCACCAGGCTCTGTCTCTGCACCGACAGCCGCCAGCGTGGGCGAAATTCCAGGCGCAAGGTGTCCAGCCCCCATGCCCCCAACGCCAGGAACAAGATCGGCACATAGATCAGCGCGGTCAGCACACCAATCACTCCTGCCCAGAGGTATCGGCGGTGGCGCAGGCTGTACATCAGCCCGATCAGCAAGGGCAGTGAAAAAGCCCGCTGCAAGCCGCTCAACACCGACAGCGAAGTGGGCGAGGCCAGGTTGAGCAGGATAAAACTCACGGCCAGGGTCAGCCCGGCCGCCCGGCCGCGCACGGCCTGACCCCACTCGAACAGACAGATTGCCGAGAGGGGCAGCAAAATCAGGGCCAGAAACTTGGAACAAAAGACCGGTGATGCCACAAAGCTGAGCAGGTAATACAGCAGGCCAAAACCAGGGCTGTACATATACAGCAACAGGTTGCCCCAGGGCAGGTGCAGAGTCGAATAAGCATACTCACCGCTGCCCGATGGCTCGTCAGTATACAAGGCCGGGTCTTGAAACTTGTTCATCCAGTAAAAAGAACGAAAATCTTCGTCCACCTGGAATGGGTCAAACAAACGCGGCCATTGCACCCACAATACCGCCAGCACGGCTGCCAGGGCCAGCCAGATGCGAACGTCTTTTTGCTTGAGCCATCCGATCAGATGAGTCATGTCTTACTCTTTTTGTCTCCCTTTTGGGCAACATGCCAGCATCAACAGGGTGATAGCGACGTGGAGCCACAGTACCGCCGTATGAATCACTCGAAAAATCAACGCCAGCGACATGGCCTGATCGCTACCCATAAAGGGCCGCAAGATCAGGGTCATAATTCCCTCGCGCACGCCCAACCCCAGCGGCGCGATCAGCGCCACATAGCCGCCCACGTAACCAGCGGCAAACGCGCTGCCGATCACCGCCGGCGAGGTTGGCCAATATCCCAGACTGACATACACCAACACGGCGAAACTCAGCGAGGCCAAAATCCAGTTGAGGGTGCTGAGAACAAAACTGGTGAACAGGCTGGACTGCGAGGGCAGGCATGAACTGCCGGCGAAAAAACGCTGTCGCATTTTGTCCAGCCAGGGGCGGCCGACCAGCAAGATGATGACCGGGGTCAGACATAGCAGGGCATAGGCCCATCCTACTGTCGAGATCAGTCCCATCAGCCCCACCAACACGGCGGCCGACAGCATCAACATGGTATGTAAAAAAATGATCAGCACGCTGTCGGGTTTGGAAATGTTCCTCGACCATAGCAGGCCGGCCAGACCGACAAACCCCCACACTTTGCCCGGCACCATAGCAGCCACTTGCGACAAGTTCAGGCTGTGATAGCCATCCAGGTGGCTAAAGCGGTAGCCCATACTGCGCACCAGCACCGTAAAGCTCCAGGCCGAAATCAACACGCACAGGGTCAACAAAGCAGTCAGGCTGATCCATGTGGTGATGCCAAGCTGGCTCAGCGCGCGCCCCAACTCGATGCGATTTTGCCAGCTCCACCAGGCAAAAAAGACCAGAATCGGCAACCACATCATTCGCGACAGGATGGACCGCCAGCGGCCCGCTCCTTGTTTTGTGTCGGACCATGTCCGATTTTCGCTCATGCAGGATCCAATCCAGGGAGAGGCACTGTCGGGCGCAAAAAGCGGGCCGGGTTGCCCACCACCACACTGTTGTCTGGTACGTCGTGTAGCACTACGCTGCCCATCCCCACCAGACAATGACGCCCGATCCGAACCTGCTCACGAACAGCGCTGTGCGAGCCGATGTAACTGCTCTGGCCCACCTGCACACTGCCAGACAGCGCCGCACCGCTGGCGACGGTCACAAAGGGTTCCAGGCGCACATCGTGATTGATAATGCTGTGCGACAAGACGATCACATGTTCGCCCAATATCGCCTGAGAAAGGACGACAACACAAGGATACAAAATACTCCCTGTGCCTATTGCGCTCAACCTGGAAACCTGTGCTGATGGGTGGATCAGGGTCTCAAACCGCTCTGGGGGGATGTTTAATTGAGACAGGCGCAGCTCTTTTTTCCAAAAATTGGCCGGGCTGCCCAGGCTGTCCAGCACAAAAACCCCCTGCTGTGCCAACTTACTGGCCATCTCAAGCGGCCCCAAGACAGCCGCTCCACACACCGTTTGCCCTTGCAGTTCAGGCCGGTCATCGAGCAAACCCAAACAGTGATAGGTTGGAGTGATGGCGTTCACATCATCGATAAAGCTGAGAATGTCTCGCGCCGTGCCGCCAGCACCCAAAATCACCACCGATTTCATCCGATCCCTCTCACCAGTTGCGCTGCCACCTCGTTTTGCTCGTCCTGGCTCAAATACTCGTGAAGCGGCAAGGTCAGTGCGCGGGCAAAGACCCCATCGCACGCCGGAAAATCGCCCGGCCGGTAGCCATAACGGGCGCGGAAAAAGCTGGTCAGAGGCATGTGCCAGGTGCCGATGGTGGTTTCGATGCCTTGCGCTCTAAGGTGTTGGATCAGGTCGGCGCGCCGGGCGGCTACCTCGGCGGGCAACAGAACCACATACGATTGATACACCGGCCAACTGTCCGGCGGTACTGCCGGCGGCTGAATGGCGGTGTGGCACAGCAGCATATCATAGCGCGCCGCGCGTTCTCGCCGGGCCGCCACAATTCGATCCAGTTTCGACATTTGGGCCACGCCCAGGGCGGCCTGAAATTCGGTCATTCGATAATTCAGTCCTGGCATGATAAAATCGGTCGAGGGCGCAAGCGGGTCTATGCCGTGATTGCGCAAGGCGCGCAGCCGGTCGGCCAGGTCGGCCGAGTTGGTCACGATCATCCCGCCCTCGCCGGTTGTAATGGCTTTGCGCGGATGAAAACTAAAACATCCCATTGCTCCCCATGTGCCGGCCTGCCGTTCATGCTGTCGCGCGGCTAACGCGCATGCCGCGTCCTCGATCACCGGCATGTGATACCGGTCGGCCAGCTCCACAATCGCTTCCATGTCGGCCATTTGCCCAAAGGTATGCACCGGCATGATCGCCTTGACCCGTCGCGCCGTATCGGATTGAGCCATCAACCGCTTTAAGGTTTGCTCCAGGCAGTCCGGATCGAGGTTGAACGTGTCCGGCTGAATATCCACAAAAACGGGCTGCGCGCCGCACAACTCGATCACATTGGCTGTGGCAATCCACGAAAAAGCTGTCGTCACCACCAGATCGCCCGGCCGCACATCCAGGGCCAGCAGAGTCAGGTGTAGGGCTGCCGTGCAGTTGCTCACTGCGATGGCGTGCCGACAACCTGTATACGCCGCCACGGTCTGCTCAAAAGCAGCTACCTGCGCTCCCTGCACCAGATAGCCGGTTCGCAGCACTTCACAGACAGCCTGTAAATCATCTTCTTGAATGGACGGAATTGTCAGACGAATCATCCCATCTGCCTCCTGTAAAATTCGGCGGTACGGCGAATCCCTTCCTCCAAATCAATGCAAGCCTCAAAGCCCAACAGGTCGCGGGCTTTGCGCACTGCCGGAATGCGCAACTCGACATCGGCATAATCTCGCCGCGTAAAAACAACCGTTGACGACGATCCCAACACCCGAATTACGGTGTTGGCCAGACCATAGATTGTAGTGACAGCGCGCTGATTGCCGATATTGAACGACTCGCCCACCGCTCTAGGGTGAACCAGGGCCAGCAAGACGCCGTCCAGCATATCATCTACATAACACCAGGCGCGGATCTGGGTGCCGTCGCCATGGATCTCCAGAGGTTGATTGCGCAGTGCCCGGGCCACAAAAGTCTTGAGTGCGCCCTCGCCCACCTGTCCCGGCCCGTATACGTTAAAAGGTCGCACCACCGTAGTCGGCAGTCCTTTTTCCTGGTAATAGGCAATCGCCAGGTGTTCCTCGGCCAACTTGCTCACCGCATACGTCCACCGCGCCTCGCCCACCTGCCCCATCACCGTTTTGTCGGTCTCGGCTGAACGAAAGGCTTGCTGCCCAAACACTTCGCTGGTTGAAAAACAAACCACCCGCTCGCAGTGTGGCAGCCGTGAAGCCGCCTCAAGCACATTGGCCGAACCGATCATATTCACCCGCATGGTCGTTACCGGGCTTTTGATCACCGTATCAATGCCGGCAATAGCCGCACAATGGACGATCATATCGGCGCCGCGTATGGCCTGTTCCAGAGCGGCAAAATCCAACACATCGCCCTGAATCAAAGTCAGGTGTGCATGATCTCGATATGGCTTGTCCTTGAGCGAATCGCGCGCCAGGTTATCATACACCACAATCTGATTTTGCTCCACCAGCCGTCCCGCCAGTGCCGAGCCGATAAAACCGGCCCCGCCGGTGATCAAGATGCGTTTGTTTTCTATAACCAGGGTACCGTTCATATTTGCCGCCTTGTCCATATCTCATCATAACAAGTCCGCAGCTCTTGCACAATGCTGATGCTGTCTTTTTTATATTGGCGTAACAATTCATGCCCACCGACGATCAATTGCTGGCGCAGTGACAGATTTTCGATCAATTGTTGCAAGGCGTCGGCCAGAGCAGCAGGGTTTTGGGCCGGCACGATCAAACAATTTTGCCGGTCGGTAAACAGCCGCCGCGTATAGCCGGCATCGCTCAAGATCACCGACACTCTCATCCACATGGCCTCGGCGATGACGTTGGCCCAGGTATTTTCTACCGGGCTGATATGCACCGTAGCTGTAGCCACCCGCAGCAGCCTCTCCGGATCGGAGCGCATCCCCAACAGTTGCACGCAGTCTTGCACATCACCCGCCAATATTTCCTGACGGCATGTTTCCATCAGGTCGCCATCGCCGGCTATGGGGGCAGCAAAAACCACCCCCCGCTGTTTGAGCAAAGCGCAGGCGCGGATAAATGTCAGCGGATCCTTAAAGGCATCCAGCCGGCCGATAAAGGGGATTACCGGCGTGTCGGGCGCCAGGCTCAACTCATCGCGCAGATCGGGCGATACTGCCTCCGGCGCAAAACGCTCCTCGTCTACCGGGGCCATAACGCGGCGAAATTCCTTGCGTCCCAGTCGCTCTAGATGCTCGTCGGTTTCCACGGCGGTCGAAACGCAGCCATCTACCTGCCTCACCACCCATCGCCCCAACCAGGCCGGCAGCAGGCGCGTATCCGATCCCCAGTTGGTAAAAACAATCGGTGGTTTACGTCGGCTGAATGGGCGGGCTAGCAGGGCCGCGACGGCCGTCGGCAGCCAGTGACAGTGGATCAGGTCGAAATGATCCTGCCGACTCCATATCGCCCACATCGTTGCCAGCATAAAAAAAGGCACTTGCAACCGCGCCACCCAGCTATGACGGATGTTGGTCAGCATGGAATGTCCGTGACGAGTCAACCACTGCCAGCAACGCGGATAAAAATACGGATAGCGATAGATTTGTACTCCATCCATCTCTTCTCGCGCCGGATAATGCGGCTCGCCGGGAGCCAGCGCCGTTACCTGCATCCCATCGCGTGCCAGGTATCGGGCAAATCGAAACACAAAACTGCCGGCCAGGTCATTCCGAAAGCGCGGAAAGCTGGTGCTGACAAATAAAACCGATTCGACACGCCTGTTCATCTTTTTTTACCGTAAATATTTGTTATAATCCATATCGAACCACATAGCAAAAAAGATACACTGCAACCCGGTGACAAACAAAAACATAGCAAACAACGCGCTGGTGGCCGCCACCGTGCCGATCAGCAGACGATAAAAGACCAGTTGGAGGCCGAACAACAGTCCCGGCACAAACAAGACTATCCCCAGAATGTAGAAAAACAAGAGCGGGTGAAAATCGCGGATCACATATTTTTGCCACATGCGATAAAAAAAGAGCTTGAGCAATAACCACGATAATTTGGGAATCATGCGCAGCGGCTTGATCCCGCTCTTTTCGCCAATCCCGTATACCGGGCGCACCGGCACATCGCGCACGCGAAAATTGTACACATTCAGCCGCACCAGCAGGTCGTTGGGCTGACCGTAGCGTTTGTACATGCTGCTCCAGTCAATCGTTTGCAGCACCTTGAGGTTGGCCGCCGTATAGCCCGACTGCGAATCGGCCACGTGCCAGTACCCGGAGGCGATCTTGGTCAACAGCGACATGGCCGAATTGCCCAGATAGCGCACCCGGGGAATCTTGTGCCAGGCATCACCGGTGAACAGCCGGTTGCCTTTGGCGTAATCTATTTCACCAGAGACAACCGGATCGAGCAGCGCTGGCAGATCGGCCGGGTCCATTTGGGCATCGGCAGCCATGACCACGGCCACGTCCATTTCGTGGTCGCGCGCCCAGCAGTAACCGGTGGCGATGGCCCCACCCACTCCTTGATTTTTCTCGTGTTGAATCAGCATCACCCGTTCGGGCTGCGCCTGGCTGCGTTCGCGCACACGCCCGGCAGTGGCGTCGCGGCTGCAATCATCCACCACCACAATGCGATCCACCCAGTCAGGCATAGTGTCCAGCGTTCGCCCGATCAGGGTTTCTTCGTTGTACGCCGGCACCACCACGCAAATGGTTTTATCCCTGTACACCGCTCACTCCTCTATGGCTCGCTCATACAACATGACCATCACGTCTCGCTGCTCAAAAATCATCTCAAAATGCGCTTGAATTTCGTTCTGTACCTCTGGTAGCACACGCACATCGAATCGTCCGCGATCCATCACAAACCATATTCGCTCTGATTCGGCCATTGCCGCCTGCAATTGCTCCACCATCTCGATCCAGCGCGCTCCGCCAAACCGATCCACCATCCCCGCTGGCGTCTGTACCACCCATGCGCCGATCTGGATGGGGTAATAGTCGCATTGATTCAGATACACCTGTCCGGCCGAGGTATTGAATGTCATCACCGTATCACCTGGATGCCACTGCTCCCGCACATAATGAAAGGCCAGGTCATAACCCGGCTCTTGAAAGCCCAACGCCCACTGCAAATGCGGCAGCACCAGCCCGCCAACCAGCGCCATGATAATCATGGCCGACGCCCAGCCTGGAACGGTGCGATACCGCGCCGGCAAGGCTGCCATCAGCCGCCCGGCCAGGTCGGTTATTTCGTGACTGCCCACCAGGAACAAGATCGGCGCCAGCGGCAAGGCATACCGCGTCATGTGCCAGGGGCTGAGGATGGTCATGGTCAGCACGGCGCCGATCCACATCAGTTGCAGGTACAGCAGAGTCATGTCGGCCGGCTGCGGTTGACGGGTGAATAGCCGCCGCGCCAGCATGTACAGGTTGAGACAGAGTGCGCCGCTCCACAGCAAATAAGCCGGCTGAAACAGGAACGGGCCCACCATCTTGATCAGTCCCACCCAATCCACGTTCAGCAGTCGCAAGAACAGCGAGCGGCCGGCGCTGCCCGGCGTCGTATTCACCCACACCGGCTGCCCCAACCAGGTCAATCCGATCATCACAGCCACCAGGCCGGCAGCCAGCACGCCGTCTATCCATAAAGAGTGTAAAACATCCATCCAGTGACAGGTTCGCTTTTCTGCCCGGCGATAAATCAGCCAGGCACAGGCGGCGGCGCCGAGAGCGCACCAGGCATCCAGGACGCCGACCAGGTGCGCCAGCGAGGCCGTCCACATGCCCAGCCAAAAGACGGCGCGCCATCGTCCGCGCCATGTGCCGTTCAATCCCTCGACACAGGCCCACACCCCGGCCACGACGCCGAATTGCAACAGCGCGTATCCGCGCGCCCGCACCCCCCACATCACCACTTCGGGGGCCAGAGCCAGCAGCGCGGCCGCCAGCAGAGCTGTTGGCGACCCCAAAAATCGCCGCCCCAGCCGAAAAATCATCGCCGTTGAAAGCATGCTCAACATCAAGGCTGGAAAGCGAGCTACCCATTCGTGAAACCCCAATGGCCCGATCCAACCCGCCACCGCATAGCTGAACAGCAGGCCGTTGTCGTAAAAAATGCCCGATGGCATGATCGGCAGGCTGTGCCGCCCGATCATTTGTGCCGCCAGGATGGTGGTGAACTCGTCTACATGCAGGCTGATCTGCCGTGCATAGATCAGCCGAGCGGCCCATGCTGCCGCCATCACCGCCAGCGCCGCCACATTCCATGCCCATCCACCCGTTTGCCGTCTGCCCGGTTCGCTCACCCCAACCCTGCCCGATCTTGCTTGCGCCGAAAAGAGCCAATGATCACCGCGCCGCCCAGTGCCGGCAGTACCTGTACCACCAGAAAATGGACGAAAAAGGTGTTAAAAGCCACTGCCTCTGGCACGCCAAATTGCCGCAGCAACACCACCGCCGTCCATTCGCGGATGCCCACCCCGCCGATGGCTACCGGCAGGATGGTGCTGAGAGTGATAATAGGGAAAAAAGTTGTCACCTGCCACGAGATAACCGGCAGATCGAGCGGCCAGAACGCTCGCAGCAAGATAAAAGCCTGTCCGTAAAAAGCCGCAAAACCGATCACGGCCAGCAGCATGTTCAGCGCAATCAGTCGTCCCGGTGTGTCCATCAAGCCATCTAACACGGCCAGCGCCTTGAACTGCGCCTGTTCCCGCGCCTGTTCTCGCCAACGCAGCAAGCGCGGCCGCGCCAGCATCAGGCTGCCCCAGACCCCACCCCAGGCCAGGGCCAGTCCGCCCAACACGCCCCAGCCCACGGCCCGCGCCGATGTATCGGCCGCCCACAGCAGTCCGGCCGCGGCAAACAACCCCACTGCCGATAGATCGATCAACTTGTCCAAAATCACCACGCCGGTCAGTTCTGCCGGGCGGCCGCCCCGCACAAACAACCCGCGTCCTGCCTCGCCGGCCGAAAGCGGGGTCAGTGTGGCCAGCGTCAGCCCGGCCAGATAGCTGCGCAGCGCATCGCCAAACGACAAGGCCGACTGTCGTCGTGCCAACAGCATCCATCGCAGCGACTTGATCCCGATCACCACCGGCGTCAACAGCAGGCTGCTCCACAGCGGCCCGGCCCGGCTGTTTCGCACCGTTTTCCAGATCGAGACCGGCCTCACCCAGGCGATCAACAGCCCTACCAACAGCACCGTCGCCGCTGCCCGCACCCAGGTACGGTTCCACCATCGCTCTTTCACGCCGATTCTCGCTTCAGGCGCATAAAAATATTCAAAAAGAGAGGTTTGTGATATTGGATGCGCTGAATCGTCACTCCCTGCATCTGACCCAGGCGGCGCAAGGTTGCCCGGTCAAAAATCTGCACATGGCCGATGGCCAGGTCTTTGCTCAGACCGCCCAGCCATCGGGTCAGCCGCAAGACATTCAAAACGCGCTTGATGCCCAGTACCAGCGACTCGTTTGGCACGCTGAGGATAATGCGTCCGCCCGGCCGGGTGATGCGGATCAACTCGCGCATCCCTTCCTGCGGGTCGGGCAAATGCTCCAAAATCTCGCTGGCCAGGGCCACATCCACACTGGCGTCGGGCAATTGAATCTGCCGGATGTCCGAAACCACATACGCAACGCGATCTTTGCCGATGCGTTGCCGCGCCAATCGCTGCCGCGCCAGGTCGAGCAGAGTCGGGTCAATATCAATGCACGTCACCCGGCAGCCCTGCCGTGCCAGCCCGGCCGCCAGATACCCGCTCTCGCAGCCCACATCGGCCACATGTTCGCCGGCTCGCCCGCTCACAAAGTGCAAAATCCCACGCCGCCGCTGCTGCTCTTGCCAGCGCACCAGCGGATTGGCATGCTGTTCTTTGACCGACATGGACTGGAAGCGGTTCAGTTCGACATTCCAGGTCTCCAGGTCAAGCGGCCGGCCATTTTTGAGAAATTGCACCCGTCCATCGGCCAGGTATTCCTTGACAAAGCGATCGGAGCCGATTTGATAGTGCTCTTGTTTAACGATCTGTGTCATCGTTCTCTTTTTCTGCCAGAGAGATCATCTGGCGATGCAGCAGTCGGTTCTCTTTTTGCACCTTGAAAATTTCGCGACGCAGCACGCCCATTTGCAGGGCGATAAAACCAAAAGAGAGAATTTGTAGTCCGGCCAGCATCAAAATCACCACCAGCGTGGTCAGCGGACGGCCCGGGTTCAGTGTGCCTTGAAAGCGCAAGATCGAGACATAGACACCCCCGGCCAGGCCGCTCAACAGCAGCAGCAGCCCCAGGCCGCCAAACAGCAGGATCGGCCGCTCGTTGAACGAAAACAACAGGTGCGACAGTGCCGTCCCACCAAATTTGAACTTGGATTTGCCTTTGCGCCGGCTGCCCAATACTGCCGGCACTTCTTTGACACGATAGCCCGCCCCCAATGCCCGCGACAAAATTTCCAGATGAATCTCTTTACCGTCTGATTCCAGCTCCAGGGCATCCAGCACCTGGCGGCGATAGGCCCGAAAAATGCCGGTAAAGGTGTAAATATCCTTGTTGATCGTCGCCTGCAAAATCCGGTTGCCCAGTCGGCTGATCGCTAGTCGTTTGGGATCCACCCCCTCGGTGCCGCCGCCGGGCATGTAGGGCGACCCCAAAACAAAGTCCACTTTTAGGTCGGCGTACAGGGCATCAAGCAGGTCCAGAATATATTTGGGGTGATAGCTCAGGTCGGCGTCGGTCGAGACAATGATCTGCCCTCTGGCGCGGGCAAATCCTTCACGCAAGGCCCGCCCGCGTCCGGCGTTGACCGGATAGCCGGCGGCCACCACTCGCGGGTCAACCTGCGCCAGCCGCCGGGCCACCTCCCAGGTGTCGTCGGTGCTGCCATCGTTCACAATGACCACCTCCCACCGCTCTGGACGAGAGGCAAAGGTGGCCGCGATGCGCTCTACCGTATCTATAATGTTCTCCGACTCGTTGAACGCCGGCACCACAATGCTGACCTGTACCTCATTCCTTGACGACATGATGCTCCTCACCCTCTTGGCTGTTCAACCATAACAAAGCAATACCCACTGCCAGCGGCACCCCGGCCGACAGGGTGTCGCGTCCTCGCTGAACCGCCAGCGCATAGCACAACCAGGGCAGCAGTGTCAGGGCGATCCAGGCCAGTCGGCCCTTCCAGGTTGGCCGGGCCGATTGGACCAGCCAGACCATCGGCATCGCCAGCAGAGCATGCTCGTATGCCCACGCATAGGGCGTCGCCAGCAGCGACCCGACCAGAGCCAGCCCCACTACCTGGGCCTCATCCCACTCGCGCCGTCTCAAAATCAGCCAGCCCAGTCCGCCGGTCAGTAAAACGGTCAGCCCCAGTCCGATCAGCGGCCACCATGCTGGCGACAACTCGAACGCCAGCCCCCACACCGTCGGCGTTTGAAATGTGACCTCGGTCTTGCCGCGCACATCCAGCCATTCCCCCGGCCAACCTGGCCGCAGCAGCCAGCTCGAAACCCCCATCGCCGCTGTGCCGGTCAAGCCGCCGGCGATCGCCGCCCAGTGACGCCGTGCCAGCAGCCACACCCCCATCAATGGCGCAAACAGCACAAAAGGGTTGGGTTTGAGCAAGATCAACGATAGTGCCACTCCGGCCCAGAATGGCTGCCCGCGCCGGCTCAAAAAGATAAACAACGCCAGAGCCAGCAGCAGCACAAAGGTGATCTGTCCATTGTTCAGCGAGGTCAGCGTGCCACGCAGGAAAAACGCGCTCAATGTCAGCAAGGCAAAGATCGGCGGGGATGGGTTGGCGCGATGCTGCGCCAGAAGCAAAAAAACCGAAATACCCACCATCAACTCGCACAGCACCAGCCAGGTCGCCGCGGCCCAATCCAACGGCAGCCAGGCCAGCGCGGTCATGCCCATCAACGTCCACAAGGGAAAAGGCGCCCGGTCGTCGGGCATCCACGTGCTGCCATAGCGCGCCCGCAGCGACAGCCAATCATCGGGCGCATACGGATTCACCCTCTCCAAAACCGCCCGTCCGCCGCCCCACAGGCTCATCCAATCGCGCACGGCATAGCGACCGCGCGAGGTGAAAACCTGCTCGTGCGCCCACACCAGCAACACCACAGCCACTGCCAGCAGCGGCAGCCACAGCCAGCGGCCTGGATTGAATGATATGCGTCGAGATGGGTTACTCTTTTGAGCCATAGAACCTGCCTTGACCAAAAATCATGTCTCATTATACAACAAACAACCCAACTTGAACAACCTCAAAACATAACTCATCTGATTGACAGGAACATCCTTTTGTGTTATTCTGAACCGACAGGCTAAACTTTGCTCGGCGCAAGAGGAAAAAATAATGCACATCTTGAATCGTCCATTCTCCGGCCCGGCCGACCTGCCAGCGATGCTCGAACTGGCCCACCAATTTCCAGCCGATCATCTGCACGTGATGGACCTGCCTTATCGCCTCTGCTCATGGGCATTGGACGATCCTGCCCGCGTTGGGCTATGGGCCAACGATCAAGATCAACTGCTGGCCTGGGCGGTGATGCAGTCGCCCTTTTGGACCATTGACTGTGTCTGCCGGCCCGACTTGGATGATCAACTCTATGGACAAATCCTGGTATGGGCCAACGACCGCGCCCAACAAATTTTGCCTGCATCAGGCGGGCGTCCGACGTGGTTTGTTATGGTCTTTGCTCACCAGGCCGGGCGCATTCGCCATTTGAAGCAAGCCGGATTCGCCTGCCAATCGAACATGGGCGAGGATTCGTGGGAAAAGGTCTGGCTGCGACACACCGACCCGCTTCCTGTCGCCAGCAAGCTACCCGCCAACCTGACCATCCGCCCACTGGCCGGACCAGGCGAGGTCGAGGCATACGTAGCTCTCCATCAGGCCGTTTTTGAAAGCCGAAATATGACCGTCGAATGGCGAAATCGCACCTTTTATCATCCCAGTTATACCCCGCACACCGATCTGGTCGCTGCTGCGCCCGATGGCCGCCTGGCCGCATTTTGCATTGGCTGGCTCGACCAAGACAGCCTAGCCCCTGCGCCTTTGATGGTCGGCCAAATTGAGCCGCTGGGCGTTCATGCCGACTGGCGCGGGCAAGGACTGGGGCAGGCCATCTTGCTGGAATGTCTGCGGCGGCTGCGTCAGGCCGGCGCCGGTCCCATCTATGTCGAAACAGATGCCTTTCGCAGTGCAGCCCTGGGGTTGTACGAATCGGTGGGTTTTCAAGTTATTCAACGAGTCGAGGTGTACCGCCAAGACGTGCTTCCGGCAGAACCAAACTCGGAATGATTGACCAAACCCTTTGACCCGAGTATAATGTGAACAGAGAGGACAGGTTAAAAGGAGTTAACCCACCACCCATGAGTTCAATCGATCAGGTCAAAGCGCGTCTCGACATTGTGGATGTCGTCTCGGCCTATGTTCCCCTCAAAAAAGCAGGGCGCAATTACAAAGCCAACTGCCCATTTCATGCTGAAAAAACTCCATCCTTTTTTGTCTTTCCCGAATCACAATCGTGGCACTGCTTTGGCGCGTGCGGCACCGGGGGCGACATTTTTTCGTTCATCATGCGCCAGGAAAATCTCGATTTTGGCGCAGCCCTGGCCCTGCTGGCCCAAAAAGCCGGCGTCACACTGGAACCGCTGCATCCGCGCGATGTCGAACGCGAACACTATCTCGAAAAACTGTATGACATTCTCGCCGCCGCCGCCGCCTTTTTTCACGACATGCTGTTGCACCCGACGATGGGGCAGGGGGCGCGGCAGTATGTCGAAAAGCGCGGCCTCAATGCCGAAACCGTGCAAAAATTCCAGCTTGGCTTTGCTCCCGACCGGTGGCGCTCGGTCAGCGAGCATTTGCTCCAACGCGGTTATCAACGCCATGACCTGCTGGACGCCGGCCTGATCATCGCCCGCGACGAGACATCGGCGGCCCACTCGGCCGATTTTTACGACCGCTTTCGCGGACGGTTGATCGTGCCGATTCGCAACATCGAAGGGCGTGTGGTCGGTTTTGGTGGGCGCATCATCGGCGAAGGACAGCCCAAGTACCTCAACTCGCCGCAGACGCCGCTGTTTGACAAAAGCCATATCCTGTTTGGCATTGACCTGGCCAAAGGGGCCATCCGCGCCCGCGGCTCGGTGATCATTGTCGAAGGCTATATGGACGTGCTGCAAGCGCATCAGGCCGGTTTTGGCAATGTGGTGGCCTCGATGGGTACCGCCCTCACCGAAGCACAGATCAATTTGCTCAAGCGCATGACCCAAAAGTACATCCTGGCCCTCGACCCCGACGCTGCCGGCGATCAAGGCACCCTGCGCGGGTTGTCGGTGGCCCGGCAAACGCTTGACCAGGCCATGCCGGTGATTGATTCGCGGGGTTTGATTCGCTTTGAAAACCGCCTGGGCGCCGACATTCGCATCATGACCCTGCCGCCCGGCCAGGACCCCGACGACCTGATCCGCGACACGCCGGAGCAATGGCCGTTGCTGGTTGAGCAGGCCACTCCGGTGGTAGACTATTATTTTCGGGTCAGCACCGCCGACCTGGACCTTCAGTCGGCCAAAGGCAAAGCCGAGGCTACGCGCCGCCTGGTGCCCTTGCTGGCTCAGGTTCCAAACCTGGTGGAGCAGAACCATTACATTCAAAAGCTGGCTCGCCTGGTGCGTATGGACGAGCAGCCCTTGCGCCGCCAGTTGCAGGTGTTTCAACAACTGGGAGCACGCTCGCCCGCTGCCGGCCCCGTCGAACCGATGGCTGAGCCAGATGAACAGCCGGCCTTTACAGTCGAAGAACACTGTCTGACGGCCCTGTTTCGCCGGCCCGAACTGCAACAGCGCGCCAATGCCCTGCTGACCCAAATGTCGCTCGAACCGCTGCAAGAGGACGATTTTGAACGAACTGAAAACCGTGCCTTGTTTGCCGCCTGGCAGTCTATGCCCCCGACGGTCCGATGGGATGAGTGGCAGGCGCAATTGCCACCGTCGCTGCAAGAACGGTTGCACCTGGTGTTGGAGCAAGGGCCAGATCAAGAGGAACTGGTGGGTGAAGAGGCCGAACGCGATTTTGAGCGCAATATTGTCTTGCGTCTGCGCGCTGTGCGGATCGAACGGATGGTAACAAATCTGGAAATGGTGCAAAAAGAGGCTATGGAGCAGGGCGATGCTCGCTCGATGGGATACAGTTCAAGTGTGATGAACCTAAAGATGGCTCGGCACAAGCTGGATCATGCTCGCGAAGAACGCACATCAATGGGAAAACGCCGACAAAAGGAACAGTCTGTCTAAATGACCAGCGATTTTATGACCGAACTCGATACACAGGATGTCATCCTGGCTCAACTGCAACAGCGAGCCGAGGTGCGTTTGCTCATTGCTCAGGGTCAGGAGCAAAAACAGCTCACCTATGGCGATATTCTCGCCGCTTTGCCCGAAGATGAATTCGACGAAGAGCAGGTTGATGTTCTTTATCGTTACCTGGTCGCCAGTGGCGTCACCATTCTCAACAACGAAGAAGCCGAATGGGAGCCCGGCGAAGCCGAACTGTCCATGATCCAGGTTGAGGACGAAATTGCTCCCGAACTGCTGCCAGAACTGCCGCCGGTCGAACTGACTGGTGACCCGGTGCGCATGTACCTGCGCGAGATCGGGCGGGTGCCGCTGCTCGACGCCACCGAAGAAATGTGGCTGACTATGCGCGTCAGCGCAACCCAATATGTGGTCACATTGCTATCCGGCTCTCGGTCGCAGCGCAAGATGGCCAAAGAATGGCGGCAAGAACTAGAGACCATCAAGGCCAACCCCCACAACCTGCCCATCCAGATCATCCCGCCGGCAGATCTGGATCGCACCACCATGGTCGGAATTTTGTTGGAACAACTCAGCGCCGAGTGGACCCTGTTCGATCAGGTGTGCGCTCGTATGGACGAAACCCCCACCTCGCTGCTGAACGATGTGGCATCCGAGATCATGACCAACGCTTATGCGGCCTTTGGTTCGGCCTGGGAAGAATTGAACCGCACCTGCCAGGCTTTGCGCATTCATCCACCCCAATTGTCGGCCATTTTGAGCGACGCCGGCTATCTGGAGCAGGGTGTCTACCGTATGCGCTATCTGGTTGAATATGCCCATACTGAAATACCCGGCGATAGCGAAGAAGCGCAAGAAAAACGCAAAAAACAGATCAGCCTCCTGTTCAACCTGTACCGCACCCTGTACATGATGCCGCCGTTGACCCTGGCCCGGTTGAGCGATTCATTCACCGCCCGCCAATCGCTGCCCACCTCGGCCGAATTTCTGGCGCGGATGACTCATCGCGAGCGTGTTGTCCAACACATTTTAGATATATTTAACTATGCTTACGATGCTCGTCAGTCTCTGATTCGTGCCAACCTGCGTCTGGTGGTCAGCGTAGCCAAACGCTACATGGGGCGGGGGATTTCACTGCTCGATCTGGTGCAAGAGGGCAATATCGGCTTGCTGCGTGCGGTAGACAAGTTCGATTACACCAAAGGCTATCGCTTCAGCACCTATGCCACATGGTGGATCCGCCAGGCGATCAGCCGCGCTATTGCCGACCAGGCTCGCACCATCCGTATTCCGGTGCATATGGTTGAGACGATCAACCGTCTGACGCGCATCCAACGCCGCCTGACTCAGGAATTGGGGCGCGAGCCTACGGCCACCGAGATTGCCATCCATATGGGTATGCTGGAGGAACAAGACAGGCTGGCACTTGAGGCTTTGGGCGAAGAAGAGCCGGTTCCACCTACGCTCAAGCGTCATCTCAAGCGGGCGGCCAACAAGATACGGCGGATCATTCGCATCGCCCAAGAGCCCGTGTCGCTGGAGACTCCGGTCGGCACCGAGGATGACAGCTCGTTGAGCGACTTTATCGAAGACGAATCACTGCCCCGCCCATCCGACGCCGCTTCGGATGAAATGCTGCGCGAAAACATTCAAATCGTCCTCGATCAACTCAATCGGCGTGAGCGAGAAGTGCTAGAAATGCGCTTTGGCCTGCAAGACGGTCAGAGCCGCACTCTGGAAGAGGTAGGTCAGGCTTTTGGCGTGACCCGCGAGCGCATTCGCCAGATCGAGGCCAAAGCCTTGCGCAAACTGCGCCATCCGGTGCGCAGCCGCCGTCTGCGCGATTATCTGAACGAGTGAGCCAGCGACCAATTTGACGAATCTGCAAAAACGAATATAATGTCCCTTGTTCTAATGTTCCTCGATAGCTCAATAGGCAGAGCGACCGGCTGTTAACCGGTTGGTTCCAGGTTCAAGTCCTGGTCGAGGAGCTACAAAGACCTGTCGGGTTTCCCAAACCCGACAGGTCTTTGTTTGATCCAGAGACAAGCCCTCTCACGACCCAGCAAAAAAGGAGCCATGGGCCGGGCTCCTTGTGGATTGATTGATTCAGTTTAGCAGGTTGGTTTTACCAGTCTTCGTCCTCTTCTTCGTCTTCTTCATCATAGATCCAGTCGAGTTCCAACGGTTCGGTCTCGACCACTTCGAGTTCAGCATCGCAATTGGGGCAAATCACTTCGCGACCCAGGCGAATTGTGCCGCGCAAAGTGATCTTTTCGCCACAATCGGGGCAGACGGCCACTGCTGCGTTTGTTTTCCTGTCCACCACTTTTTAGCTCCTTTTTGAAACCAGCCAAATAACCACACTGCTTTTTTTGATCCAAACTGCTGCAAGTATAACATGACAAATGAAAAAGATCAAGATGGAATTGACGCCATGTACCGCTTGAGATATAATAAGTGACATACGATAGACGCAATGAATTTTCTACTCCTGTGAAACCATCTCGAATCGTCAACCGAATTTTAATCCTCTTGTCCCTGGCGGCGCTGCTAGGGGGTCTGCTCATCGCCCAAGACAAACAAACCTGGCTCAATGCCACATTGCTTTGTCTTTCTTGCATGGGGCTGGGATGACATGAAAACTCAACAGGCATCCGAGAGCCAGTTGTGGCGACGCCTGCTGTCCTGGCGCGGTTGGGTTCAACTGGTCGCCGCCGTGATTGCCAACAATGGCCTGACCCAACGATGGACCAAGGGTATCCCCTGTCTGGGATTTAATTGCTATGCCTGTCCGCTGGCGGCTGTGGCCTGTCCTATCGGGTCATTGCAGCACTTTGTGGGGCAGTATGCTGTTCCCTGGTATGTGCTGGGGCTGATCGGTCTGGTCGGCGCGCTGGGAGGGCGGTTTGCCTGCGGCTGGCTGTGTCCATTCGGTTGGCTGCAAGACCTGCTTTACCGGATTCCTCTGCCTAAATGGGCTGTGCGTCCTCGCCGGCCAATATCATGGTGGCTGATCGGGGCGATCTCGTTGGGTTATCTCGCCGGTTTGTGGGCGACCATCACATCGGCTGGGGAATTTCCGTTGGTTTTGGCCCTTTATTTGCTCGGCGGCCTGGCTCTTTATGTCTATTTGGGGCAGGGCCGCATGTTTGCTCTGGTGGGCATCGTTCTCATCACCGCCTGGCTGACCGCAGAACCCTGGTTTTGCAAGCTGTGTCCAGCCGGCACTCTGGAGGGGGGCATCCCCCAGGTGCTGCTGCATTCCGAATTGAGCCGCATGATCGGCCCGCTGTTCTGGCTCAAAATCGCGCTCTTGATCGTCTTTTTGATCGGGGCGGCGGTGATCCATCGCCCTTTTTGCCGCTGGTTTTGTCCTTTGGGAGCTTGCTGGTCTCTGTTTAACCGTTGGAGCACCTTGCAAATGACCGTCGCCTCGACCTGCATTCACTGCGGCCGCTGTCAGCAGGTTTGTCCGGTAGACATTCGCATTGACCAGAACCCCTGTTCGCCCGATTGCATCCGCTGTATGCAGTGCGTCTCCGTCTGCCCGGTCTCGTGCATCCATATTCAGGCACGCTGAAATTCTCTAGGAGGCCGCTGAAAAAAGTCTATTTTTACCACAAAGGACACCGAGAACACAAAGGCTTACGATACTTTTGGGTCGATAGAAATGCTTTGTGTCCTTTGTCTTGGTGGTGAGGGGGTTTTCAGCACGCTCCTAGTGTCTTGACGAGGCGTATTTCTATCTGGAGGAAACCACATGAGGAGTGAGCACGCCCACGAGCGAACAATGTGGGCCAGACGGCACGGGGGCGTGCGGCACGAGGGCGTGCGGCACGAGGGCGTGCTTGATCCCTCTCGTCCGGGGATATTGCTCTCAGGTTGAAATGCGCTCTCTTGACGCAAATAGTTGATTTTTTTCTTATCTTGTGTTACAATAGGCTAAATGGCGAATAGTTTTTATTCGCTATTCTGAAAGCAGGAAGAAATGTCCTCAGAACACCGTTTGTATCCAACATGCTGCCGGTGCCAGGTTTGGGGATTGATCATCATCGCTCTGGTGTTGGGCAGTTGTCAGACGGTCGTTTCACCGACGGCAACGGTGCCTCATCGGGACGCGCCTTTCCCACCCACTTGGACGCCCACCGCCACCTCTATAGCGACACCCACTGCCACCCTGGTGGTCGTGCCGACGCCTACCTGGGATGGCACACCGCCGCCTCCTTCAGAAGCGTATGTGCCGCGCTTGCGTCCGGCGCAGTTGTATCAGATGATTCAGCGGCGAGACCCGATTATGTTGGTTGACGTGCGTTACAAGCCTGCTTTTGATCAGGCTCACATTCCCAACGCCATCCACATACCCGTCGAAACCATTCAAGATCGACTGGCCGAGTTGGATGGCAACAAAACCATCATGTTGTACTGTGCTTCGCCCAACCAGGCCAGCAGTCTGCAAGCGGCTATGATGCTCTATCGTTGGGGGTTTAGCCACCTGGCGGTGCTGGATGGTGGGTTGCAAGCCTGGTACGCTCTGGGGTATCCGGTGGATGGGCAAATTTTGACGCCCAAACCGCAGTTGACGCCGCTCGGCACGGTGGCTCCGCCCAGTTCGGTCACGCCGTTGCCTACCAGCACAACCATCGCTACTGCCCGCCCGCGTCCGACCGAAACGCCGACGGTGGAAATGACGCCTACTGTCGGGGTCACGCCGACCGTTCGGGCGACGGCCACACCCAGAAATTAAGGAGGATATGTTGCCAGACATTGTTCAACACCTGGCCCAAGGCCACATTTTGATCGCCGATGGCGCCACCGGCACCATGCTACAATCGCTGGGCCTACCGGTCGGCATAGCTCCCGAGTTGTGGAATGTCGAACAGCCCGACCATGTGCGCTCGCTCTATCGCGCATATATGGATGCCGGATCTCAGATCATTCTCACCAACACATTTGGCGGCAGCCGCATCAAGCTCGACCGTGCCGGTGGTCTGGGTGAGCGCGCCGTAGAATTGAACCGCGCCGCTGCCGAGTTGGCCCGCCTTGAAGCGGAGACGCAGGCGTTTGTGGCCGGCGATATAGGCCCCACCGGTGAGTTGATGGAACCCTATGGCGATTTGAGCTATGAAGAGGCGGTATCGGCCTTTGCCCAGCAGGCCGGCGCGTTGGCGCAGGGCGGTGTAGATGTGATTTGGGTTGAGACGATGAGCGATCTCAGCGAGGCGCAGGCGGCCATTGAGGGGGCCAAACAAGTCACCAACCTGCCCATTCTGTGTTCCCTCAGTTTTACTACAAGTGGGCGGACGATGATGGGGGTCAGGCCGGGACAGGCGGCGCAGGCTTTATGGCCTCTGGGGTTGCTGGCCATCGGTGCCAACTGCGGCGAAGGGTTGGATGTGATTTCGCCGGTGTTGACCGAAATGCGGGCCACATTGGGCACTGTGCCGCTGATTGCCAAGCCCAACGCCGGGCTTCCTCACCTGGAAGACGGACAAACTGTTTTTGATCTGGGGCCGACCGAGTTTGCGACCAGGGTCTCGCAGTTTATTCAATTGGGTGCCCAGATCATTGGCGGCTGCTGCGGCAGTTCTCCGCAGCACATTGCCGCCATTGCCACAGCCGCTCAAACCCGGTAGGTGAAAACAGGTCTGCTTGAATTTACCGATCAGATCTGTTTCCATCCACCGAGACTCGTCAATAAAACTGGTTTTTTGCAAAGAAAGGAAGAGACATGAACAAAGAGGATTTCCCGGCTATCATGACCATTTCCGAAGTAGCTCAATATGTCAATATGCACGAGTTGACCGTGCGCCGACTGGCCCGAGAAGGCCAGCTTCCGGCTCTCAAGTTGGGGCGTCAATGGAGAATTAAAAAGGACTTGCTGGAAAAGTGGTTGGAAAAGCAGTCGCTGGAAAACCTGAATCAACTTCAGGATACCACAACGGTCGGCGAACCGGCCGAGTAATTCTGCCAGGCCACAATTTACAAACCGCCCCGATTGACCATCGGGGCGGTTTTTTATATTCGACAGAGTTCGACGATGCCGGTTGTCTCATCGTACAGCACATAGCCAGGTTGAGGGGTGTCTTGGGGAACACCTACGCTGCCCACACCCACCAGATAGCTATCCTGGTCTTGCAGGATCAGTCGGCGCTGGCGTATCATCTGTAGTCCGCGATGCTCGCCGTCGTTCGCCGAGGCAATCCGCCAGATGTGCTGAACATGTGTGTGCCCGTAAAAGAAAATGCGCCGACCTCGTTCTTGCAGGGCGGCCCAGGCCAGCCAGCATGCCTCTTGATCCACGTTCAGACGCGGAAACAGGTGTTTCCATTTGACTTGATGATTGAGCAAGTAATCCAATACCTCGTCTACATTGGATATGGGGGCCGGAAAATAGGGTGCGGCGTGGGCGGCCAAAAAGGTGTCGCCGACTACCACCGCCGGCCAGGAGCGCACCCATTGTTGATTTTCCGGCGACAGATCGCCCCAGCCCGATGCCTCGTAATTGCCAAAGGCTGCCTGCACCTGCGCTTCTCGCAGCGCATCATAACAGTCATCGCTGGAAATGTCGCCCAGCGACACGATGGTCTCTGCGCCGCGCTGTCGGGCGTCGGCCAGCACCCGGCGCAACAGTGACAGTTGCCCATGTACGTCTGAAAGGATGGCATAACAGGTCATGGTGTCGCTCCCGATTCAAAACCCCATATTCCCACCTGCGGGTGGAAAAACCACACCTCACCGTCGGCCAGGATGATTTGCTCGACCTGATCGGTCAGCATGTTTTGCCGCATACAGGTCTGTTTTTGAGCAATGATGTCATATCGCAGCACGCCATCGTGTCCGCCTACCCATACCTCGTCGGCGTCGGCGGCCAGGGCCTCAATCACCGGCCCCACGCAGCCGATGTCCAGGGCGACGGGCTGCCACTGTCCCGTTGTCCGCTCTAGCGACCACAGCGATGGAGCGTTGCCGCCCACCCACACGCGATCAGGGGTCACGGCCATGCGTTGCCAGCCGCCTGTCTGCGGGATGGGGTACATTTGCCACGATCGCGAGGGTAGATCAAATTGCGCCAGCGTGTCGCCCTGTTTGATCAGCCAAATGGCGTGGCCGTCTTGGGTTACGGCCTGTACTCTGGTGGGATTGGGGATGGCATGTCGGCGCCACTGCCGGTCGCTCAGGCTCAGCGACAGCAGGGCGTCATGCTGCCAGAGCCACAGTCTTGCATCGGCCAGACACGGCAGCAAGCCAACGGGCGACAAATGCGAGGGGACAGGCTGCCACTCGGTCGCGTCGCCTGGCAAAACAACCCATCCCACCTGTGCCTTGCTTCCGCCGTAGAACCAGGCCAGTTCGCCGGCCTCGCCCACCGCTATCTCTGTCGGGTGGCCCAACTGCCGAGATGACAGGTCGCTCAACGGCTGCCGGCTGCCATCCAGCGGATCAAAGCAACTGACCCGGCCCGACCGGTCCGAGATGATCCATGCGTTGGGCGGACAGGTGGGGGTGCAATCGCCGGCGCATGCCCACACTCTGGCGATGGGCAGCGAGGTATCGGTCGCCGGGCGGGGCGCCCAGCGGCCATCCCAGGCATACAGTCCCGCAGAGGTGGCTGCCCACACTATGCCGCGATCCAGGACGACTGCCCCTTGCGCCCATATCCCTTGAGGCAGCGTCGCAATGTGCGTTGCCTGTCTGCTCTCTGGATCGTATCGTATCAGACTGCGATCTCTCCACAGCCACAGGCCATCCTGTTGATACGCAGGATAGCGATAACCAATGCCTTGTTTTGCTGCCAGTCCGGGCAAAGCCTGCCAGGTATCGGTGTCGCCGTTGTATTCCCAAGGCCGGCCGTTGCTCTGACCTACCGCCCATATCCGGCGATTGTGGCCGGTGAGGGCAAAAGAGTCTACCGGCGGTGCGCCGGGCATGGCATGGGTATCTTGCCAGACACCATCGTCCTTGCGTCGCCGGTACAGGCCGCCGCGCGTCTCGGCATCGGGTGGCACGCTGATCCACAAAAAATCGGGGTCGGTGTACAGCGCATCAACCCGCGTGATCCCTGCTGGCAGCGGCGCAGCCACCCAGCGATCCAGGTTGGGGGCGTAAAAAGCCAGGCCGCCCAGCATGCCGGTCCATAGCACATCGGCATACTCGTCCACATACAGGTGGATGTTGGCCTGACCAGGCAGTTCTTGCGCCCAGGTGCGCCAGGCCTGTGTCTGCGGGTCGTAACGGCTGATCCCGCCTTGTGTGCCGACCCACACTGCTCCGCCCTGCCAGACCAGCGAAAAGGCACGTTGATCGGCCAGCCCGTCGGCCACGCTCCACACCTGCCAGCGATCTGTTGGCAGATCATAACAGGTCAGGCCGTTCAGTGTGACCGCCCATATCTGGCCCTGCGGGTCGGCGATGATCGCCTGAATTTTGCCGGGGTGGGGCCAATATCGCCATGTCGCCGATTGATCTGGCGTGGGCGAGGGGACTGTCTGAGCCGGCTCCAGGCGGGCCGTACAGGCCGCGCTGGACAGAATCAGGCCGACTGCCAGCCAGAGCCAAAATTTCAGCCTGGTTACAGAGATTTGAAAAATGTCCAAAAAGCCTTCCCCATCGTCGCGCCGACCGCCCGCGCATAAAAGGTGATCGGCCCGGTCCAGACGATTTCGCAGCGCGTGCGCCCGGCCTCTTGCAAATCGGCCAGGCAGTGCTTGAGCAGCACCGAGCCGACGCCCAATCCGCGCAGGTCGGGGTGGGTTAGCATGGGGCCAAAATGCAGTGGCCCGGTGACGCTGTGAACGGCAAACGCGCAAATCGCTCCGTTCTTTTCGGCCACGAACACTGTGGGCTGTTCGTGTTGCAAGGCCATCCCCGACTCGACGGCCCAGCCGGTGTGATTCTGGCTTTCGCACAGCGCGGTCAGCCCGGCGCGGTCGTCAGCCCGGCCGCGCCGCACGGTCAGTCCGTGTTCGGCCAGGCGAGCCGGCTCGGCTTTGTTGCGCCAATGACGCCCGCTCAGCAGCACATCCATGTTGACTCGCACCACGCGGTCGGTTTCATAGCCGCGCCGATCCAAAAACACGATGGCGTCGGTATAGCGGATGTCTATGCCGGGCAGCAGAAAATAGAGCGGCTCCCAGCCCACATGGATGCTTTGCGCCCCGCGTTGAATCAGCCGTTTTTCCAGTTCGTCGAACAGAGCCGTGCCGATGCCGCCGCGTCGTCGTGCCGGATGCACCAGAAACAGCTTGATCCAGCCATTTTCATCAACCAGGCTGCCGGCCACCATACCAATCGGTTGTCCATCGTCCAGCGCCGCCAGCGTCAGCTCGGGGTCATAATGAGGGGCCTCGAAAATGCGTCGCCGCAGCCAGGCCTCGCTCCACAGGTTGTTGTCGGGCAGGCTGTTAAACCAGGCTGTTGCCGCAGTCAGATGAGATGAATCGAACGACACAATCTCCATATTTCCTCCTTGTCAATCCAGCAGGTCTTGAATTGTCTGGTTCGCTTCGCTCAGCCGCGCCGCCAGCAGGCGGGCCATCAACTCGTGAAACGCGGCGGCCAGTTGTGGCTCTTGTTGCTGCATCCGGTTCAGGGCGTCCAGCGACAGCCGATAGATGATGCAGGGCATGTCGGCCACTACCGAAGCTGAACGAGGTTGCTTGAGATACAACCCCATTTCGCCCACCACCGTACCTTCCAGCATTGTTTTTAATCGCACCGTGCGTCCCTGCGCCGACTCGATCTGGGCCGTTACCTGCCCCATATCGAGAAAATACAGACAGTCGGGCGGGTCGCCCTGACGCACCAGCACGTGGCCTTCTGGCACTTTTTGTTGCTCAAAATAGTCCAGTAGCCGCTCTACCGACGTGCCTGGCGGACAGACGCGCTTGAAACGGTCGCGCAAGGACTGGCGGAACATGATCAGGGTGACATCTTGTTGCTTCAAGATGCGGTTTTCGCACCATTCGATGCCGCGATCCAGGTCCGCAAAGTAACGCAGTGTATTGTCGCTCTCGTCCTCGAGTCCGCCTTGGGAAAACTGGTGTTGCAATGTCGGCGGGAGATCGGTTAGCACCAGCACGGCTTGTTGCGCCTGCAACAATTGCATGATCCGGGCAAAGCTGTTCAGGGCCGACGAGTCCAGGCCGCTGACCAGGCGAAAATCCAGCACCAAAAAGCGCAGCGGTGGCAGGTCTGGCGCGTTCAATCGCTGGCGGACATGGGCATAGAGTTGGGCTGCGGTGCCGAAAAAGATATAGCCCTGCAATTTGAGGATATAGATGTGTTGGCCTTGCTCGCTCAATACCTGCCGATGATATTCGCCGCGCTCGACATGGCTCTGAAAGGTGGCCGCCGACAGGGTGTGCTTGATCACGTCTACGCGACTGTACTTGATCACAAATAACACCATTCCCGCCACCACGCCCACGGCAATGCCTTCCAAAAAGCCCACCAGGCCTACCACGGCCAGAATCAGCAGCACCACTCCGTAATCGGAGCGGGGCAGTTTGCGGCGGGCGTCATAGACCCACTCGACCAGAAAATCCAGGCCGGTGAGCATGATCAAGGCACCCAGCAGCGGGCGCGGGAACCAGCCGATCACCCGGCCGCCCCACCATAGCATGCTCGCGCACACCAGCGCCGACACCAGGCCGGGTAGACGGGTGCGGGCGCCCATACGGTGGGCCAGCGTAGATGAGCCGAGCGAGTGATAGCCCAACATACCGCCGCCTGCTCCTGCCAGCAGGTTGGCCAGGCCCGATGCTTTTAGTTCGCGGTTCAGGTCTATATCCTGGCCGGCAGCCAGCTCCAGGCTGCTGGTGGTGAGCAGCACCGAGATAACGCTGATCACCAGTGCTGTAGCCAGGTTGCCGGCCTGCCCCAAAATGACGCTCCAGTCGGCTTGCAACAGAGTGGCCGGCGACAGGGGCGGCCACAGCGAGCCGCTGGTCAAAGGGTTCATCAGCCAGCCGCGCTCAACTGCCTCGGCTGGCGATATGCCAGAGAGCCACAAAACCAGGTAGAATATCGCGGCGCCGAGCAGGATCATGGCTGGTAGCACCAAATAGTGTTTGATCCGCCGCAGGAGCAGCAACAAGATCAGGGCAAAAATCAGGCCGGGCAGCCACAGCGCCAGCACATCGGCTTGTGCCAGCCGGCCCAACTGTGCCAGTTCCAGCGGCACGCCGGCCATCACCTTGACGGCGCCCTTGACCAGCAGCCAACCCGAACCGGCCATAAATCCGCCCATCACCGGATAGGGGATAAAGCGGATCAGCCCGCCCAGGTTGAACAGGCCCAACAGCAAAAACAAGAGGCCGGTGAGCAGCGCGGCGATCATCAAGGCGACCACCGCCGTGGCCCAGACCTTGTCGTCGGCGGTTAACCCCACCGCGGCGACTGGCCCCATCGTTGCGGCGATGGATGTCGAGATCAGCGCCAGCACGGCCACCGGCTTGCCCTGCGGCCCGGCGATGGTGGCCGGAAACGAGCTGCCCAATGCCGTGATCAGGCCGATCACCGCCGCGCTGAACAGGGTCAGGCCGATGCCCACCGGAACATAGGCGGCCAGGCTGCCGGAACAGATCAGGACGCCATACGACAGGGCATAGACGACCGATAACAAGCCGATCAGCAGGCCTGCGCTCAGACCGGGTCCGATCTGCTGCGACAAAGATGAGGCTTGTGGCCGGCGGTGAGGCGCGTTCTGGCGAGCAGCTTGAGTCATGTTTTCAACCTGCTATGCCATGATCTCGGCCTGTTGGCGGCTCACCGACCAGCGCAGCGGTTCGCCGCGCAGGTGTCGGCCCAGCTCGTCCACCATGGCCTGGCCCATGCGCCGACATTCGGCGTCCATCGAGCCGGCGATGTGCGGCGTGACCACCACATTGGGCAGAGTGTACAGCGGCGATTCCGGCTGCGGCGGTTCGGGATAGGTCACATCCAGCACGGCAAACAGGTCGGGCCGCTCTTGCAGCACCTCGATCATTTCGCTCTCGCGGACGATGGCCCCGCGGGCGGTGTTGATAAAAGTGGCGCCGGGTTTCATCTGCCGAAAATGCGCGCCGGTGATCATACCGCGGGTGGCATCGAGCAACGGTGTGTGCAGCGATACCACATCAGCCTGGCGAAACACATCGTCCAGCGAGACCAGGGTGGCGCCCAGTTCGGCGGCCTGCGCGACCGAGACGAATGGGTCATAGGCGATCACGTTCAGGTCGAATTGCTGCAACTTTTGGCACACGCTGCGCCCGACCATGCCCAGCGAAATGAGGCCCACCGTGCTATGATACGCGCCCGGCACCGGCCATTTGGTCGGATAATGGCCTTCGCGCTTGATTGTCAGGGCGTATCGCCAGCCGTGCTTGAGGCAGAACAGGATTTGCGAGAGGGCGTATTCGACCACCGGTATGGCGTTCACCGCCCACGCGCTGCAGATGGAAATGTTGCGCTGCCAAAACGCTTCTGTGACCATATAACGGATCGAGCCGGCGCCATAGAAAACGGCTTCCAGGTGCGGGGCGGCGGTCAAAAAGGCCTCATCCAGCAGGGGGCCGCCCCAGCCCGATAGGATGATCTGTAGCGGGGCCAGCACATCGGGCTGTGCCAGCACGCTTTGTGCCGTCTGTGGCGGCGCATAGACATCTACCAACCGGCTCGCCGCCTCTTGCTCGGCCGGGCCATAGATTTTGGACAGGGCATCGGGGTTCAAAATATACAAGGCTTTTTTCATCGTTTCCTCTCTTGTTCTGGTTATTCCAATTTCCACGTATACGGGCGATAGATGATGGTGTCGGCCAGTCGTTCGCTGGCATAATAATATCGCTCCATGTACATCACGGCTCGCTCGGTCCATCGTTCTTTGCGCGAGTTCCAGTAGGGCGGATCATAGATCAACATAGCCGAAAACACCTGATTTTCAATGTCTTGCAAAAAGGCCTGCTCGTCCCAGATGCCGGCCAGGTAGAGCTGTTTGACCTCAAAGGGCTGGAAATAGATAGACTTGCCGGCCAGCGGAATCAGCCCCATGTACTCGTCGGCCAGCACCGGCCCGTCAGCCTCTTGGGCGATCTGGAGCATCTTTTCGATGTCTTGCCTGGCATTGATCTTGCCCATGATCCAGCCATAACGCCCATCTACCGTCCAATGAGCGATGTGCTGCATCTGCGGGATGAGGGCCAGCAGCACAATTGCCTGCAACCACCAGTGTTTGCCGGCCCAGGCCACCCACGCACCGACCACCAATGACAGAGCCGCGCTCAATTCAAACAAATAATTGACGTTCGACCCCGATTTGCCGATGGTGATGGACGACAGCACCGCACCCACCCAATAAGGCGCCACCATCCACCACGAATCCGGCCGTCGCCGTCCGGCTATTGCTCCGATCAGCATGAACAGCATACCGGCCAGCAGTAGGGCGGGTATGTGTTCGAGCATTTCATACACATACTGCTGCACCGTGTTCCAATAGAACGGGTTGACATTGGAGGTGACGATGTGAAAATAAAAGCCGCCCCAGGTGAGCAAATTGAGCAGGATAAATAACCCCAATCCCATTCCACCCACCCAGGCCGCCAGCTCCCAGGCGCGACGGCGCGGCGGCTGACGCAGCAGCCACATCCAGGCGGCCATCGGCGCGGCCAGAGCATAAGACTGTCGGGTGTACACCGCTGCTGTCAGCAGCACAGCCCCCCAGATCAGCCCTTTGCGTTGGCTGCCCCATTGGGCGATCACCGCCAGCCCGGCGCAACTCAACCCCAGAGCCAGGCAGTCAATGCGGTTGAACGCCGACCAGTCTACGATGTACGGAAAGAGCAGCAGGGTCAGTCCGCCCACTGCCGCAGCGACCCGGTCTCGCGTCATGGCCCAGAGGGCCAGCCCGATGCCGGCGGCGGCTATGAGGATGCTGATCAGGTTGCTCGCCCGGCCATACCACAGCGCCGGGCCGAACAGCCAGGCAAAAGGTATCTGGATTATCAAGAACAAAGGAGGATAGTTTGAGATGTTGTATGGAGGACGATCCAGGCTGCGGCGGTAAATGTTTTCCCCGTGCGCCAGGCGCAAGGTCTGATCGAGCAGCGGGCCTTCGCCGTAATCCAGCGGATAGGGAAAGCGGATGGCGGCGATGCTGTGCTTGAAAAACCACTGTGAGGATACCACCAACGTCCATAGCAGGGCAACCGCTGCGGCGATTGCCAGGATGCGCGGCGTCCACCGGCGCAGCCCGGCCCGCCAGGAGGGTTGAGGAGAGCGAGGCGTGTCGGACATTGGGCGGCTTCCTTTCTAAACGTTGGGTGTCTGCTCTTCAACCTGGCGACCGATGGAAAAGGCCTTGCCCAGGTACTCACCGATGCCATAGTAGGCGCCGTCTTCGGGGGCAAAGAGGAACGGGCGTACCCGCTCGATGCTGATTTTGCCGTGCTCGTCCAGCACATTCTCATCAGCGCGCACATCCATCACCTCGCCGATGAATTGGGTGTGCAGGCCGATTTCGATGGTATGCCGCAGTTGACATTCCAGGATCAGCGGAAACTCGGCCACAAAAGGCGCATCAACCAACTCGCTGGCAGCCGGTGTCAGCCCGGCCTGAGCAAACTTGTCCACCTGCCGCCCGGATACCAGGCCGGCGTAATCGGCCTGACGCACAAAATCCTGCGAGGCAATGTTGAGCGTAAAGGCCTGGCGAGCGACGATATTTTCGTATGTCAATGTTGCTTTACGCAGAGAAACGGCCACACAAGGCGGGCGCGAGCAGCAGATGCCGCCCCATGCCGCGGCCATGATGTTGGGTTGACCGTCGGGGTTATAGCTGCCCACGATCAGCACGGGAGTGGGGTAGAGAATGGTTTTGGGACCGAGAGATTTTTTCATCGTGCATCCTCCTTTTATATTCTAGCAAAGTGGTTTGGGGCCATTCGGTTCGACTGCGCCATTATAACACATCTGGTTCGAGTCAACAATGTCGGCGTGTGGATCGCCTGTCATCGGGCCGGTCTCGCCGTCACTCTCTAAACTGCTTTGCAACATGGATGCCCCGTGCTATAATGAGGCTGCTGAAAAAGTCTGCTTTTACCATAAAGGACACCGAGAACACCAAGGTTTACGATGCTTTCAAGTTTCTAGAAATGCTTTGTGTCTTGGTGGTGAGAGGGTTTTTCAGCACGCTCCAAGACCTGTACTGATTATTTCGGGGTTTTATATGAGCAACAAGCTCAATCTGAATTTCCTTCATGTTCTGTGTGGTTGAGAATTTGAGTGCTGAGGCAAAATGTTGGGTGAGCCTGTCGAAACCAACGTTTTGCAAGCTCGGCTGTATTTTGGACCGAGTGTTCGCGCCCGAAACGGGCTATTTCAGAATGATTGGAAAGGATGTCTGTATGCCTCTGAATCGTGATGATCGTTCACTGTGGTTGTGGTCAGAGCAGCCACCCTACTCTGACCCCGCAGACAATTTTCGTCCCTGGTTGGAACTCTATCTCTTGCCTGCCGACCGGCCGCGCGGGGCGGTGCTGGTCTGTCCCGGCGGTGGTTATGTCACTCGCGCCCCGCACGAGGCCGAGCCGATTGCCCGGCGGTTCAATCGGGCCGGGTTTCACGCTCTGGTGGTGCAATACCGCGTGGCCCCGCACCGTCACCCTGCTCCGCTGCTCGACGCGGCGCAGGCTGTGCGTTTGATCCGCCGCCACGCTGCCGACTGGCAGATTGACCCTGCCCGCATCGCCGTGTGCGGCTTTTCGGCCGGCGGACATCTGGCGGCCAGCCTGGGCGTGCATTGGGACAAGGGCTGTGCCTCACCGGATGGCCTGCCGCAGCCCGACTGCCGCCCGGATGCCTTGATCTTGTGCTATCCCGTGATCACGTCGGGCGAGTGGGCGCATCGCGGCTCGTTCCAAAATCTGCTGGGCAACGACGCCTCGCCCGACATGCTCCAGTTTATGTCACTGGAGCAGCAGGTCAATGCCCAGACGCCGCCGGCGTTCTTGTGGCACACGGTTGCTGATGCCGGCGTGCCTGTGGAAAACAGCCTGCTCTTTGTCCAGGCCTTGCGCCGACACGGCGTGCCGTTCGAGTTGCACTTTTATCCAGAGGGGCGGCACGGGTTGGGGCTGGCCCCCGAAGATGCGCATGTGGCTACGTGGGCCGATCTGTGCTGTGGGTGGTTGGAGGGGATGGGGTGGTAGAGGATGGTAGCTGATCTATCCAACGCATCAAATTAGAGGGCATTCAATTGGTTGGATGCGAAACAGGAGATGCCTGTGAACAAGCTGTATTGTTACAACAATATGGAATTTGTAATGCCCCAGGTTGTCTTCAATTTCGGCCAACTTGTGCCGCAGACATAGAATTTCTCTATATCACAGCGGCGAATTGAGTCTGGTGATCAATGCCATAAGTCTGGTTCTGGGAATCTTGATATTGAGGGGCTGATAATCAAGCCCCAAGTAATAGTGCAATGGTCTTCTGGCACAATTGACCGGTTTGAGTGTAGAGGTCCGCTGGCACTAAGTCTGGATTTTATTTTCGCGCAGACGTTTCAAAGCTCTACACTTGATCACATAGACACTTTTTATTGATGTTTGTAATATTTCAGCCAAAGCGAACGGACTTTGATCATCTAGATATTGTCCGACAATGACTGTTTCTTGTTGTGGATTGCCAGAAAAAACCTCCCGTACCTGACGCCAAAACTGGGCACGCAACTCTCGGCGAATGACAAGGTCATCGAGTGATGACACTCTGCCCGATCTGGCCGGGAAATGCATAAGGGTATCTTGATTGTTTTCTTGATCTGCAGATGTGATATCGCTAAACAGTGTCTCTTGTTTTTGGCATGGTTTCCGCCGGTACCTTTTGATCTCGCGGTAAAGGGTCATGTCCACCCAACCCAGCAAACTGCCAGGGTCGCGAATCTGATCTTGTTTCTCCCAAAGTATCTCCAAAGTCTGTTGGACGCATATCCTGATCACATCCAGGTTTCGCTCATACCGCCACGCGATCCCTTGGGCATACTGTCCAATTTCCTCAAAGGCGCGGCGCTGAGCATCTGTGTTGTGCTGTCGACAGGCCTGGTAGAGTTTTTGACAATAAAGATGCACCGTCGCCCGCTGAATCGTTGTTTCAGCAGATGTCCCCGGCCTTTGACGGACGATGCCCTGATCGATTGTTTCACTGACGCGGGCAACAAAAGCAGGCAAATCCTCAATCAATTTCCAGTCTCGCTGTTCAAGGATGCGGGGAACCAGTTTTTGACAAAGATTTGTCCATATATTTTTCACTAATCACGTCCCACCTTTGTAGCTGCTCAATATGTAAGATAATTTAGTAGTATTCTTGAAAAAATAATGAAATTCAAGAATGCCTTGATCCATCTTGGTGAATCAAGTATAAAACAAAGCCTTGGAGATGTCACTGGGTAAGGGCTGAAGAAATGCTTTCCATACCCTGAAATTCGAGCCGGATGGAGCAAAAATTAGGAGGAATCCTTGAACGCGCATCGTCCATGGACCGAGTTTTCTGCAACATATCGCCAACGTGAGATCGAGATTTTGGTGCAATGGGTTGTCAAGGGAGAAAGTGGATCGATCGTCGGATTGGCTGGATGCGGCCGATCCAATTTATTGGGATTCTTTTGCCACCGGCCTGACGTGATCGAATCATACTTGCCATCGCAGCCCAGCCGGATAGCTGTCGTGCCCGTCGATCTGCACATGCTTCCTTCAACCGATTTGTCCACACTGTATCGCACAATGCTACGGTCTTTTTACTCTGTATGTGATCGCTTTGATCTGTCTATGGCGGGCAAGATTGCCCGGCTGTATCTGGAAAACAAAAATAATCCAGATCCTTTCCCATCTCAAAGCGCATTACAAGACATTTTTTATATGTTTCAAGACAAGCAGATCCATGTGGGCCTGGTACTGAACCATTTTGACTATTTTTGCCAGATGGCTACGACCCAGATGATCAATACTTTGCGAGGACTGCGGGATTCTTTTAAGGGCACACTCTGTATTCTGGCCGGCATGTGCCAGCAAGTGTGCTATTTGCCCGATCCGGCCAGGCTGGGGGAAATGTACGAGCTTTTGGACAGTCAGATTTGTTGGGTTGGCGCCATGGAAGGTCCAGATGCTCGACAATTGATTGCCCAGGTTATCGGTCATTCTTGCCGGTACCCTACAGAACTCGAGGTGGATACAATGTTACAGTTGAGCGGCCATTTTCCAGCCATACTCAAAGCCATCTGTCATTGGTGGCTGAATGCGCCGGATTTGCCAGAACCCGCGCGATGGGGCGATGTGCTGGCCTCGGAACGCAGCATCGATCATCGCCTGGCGAAAATGTGGGGCAGCCTGACCCAGGAAGAGCAGTTTGTGCTTGCTCAAGTCGCTGAATTGCAAGATTTGAGTGAGCCATGCGCCCGGCTGTCGGCGATGGACAAACTGGTTGAGCGGCACAGGCATATTCTGGCGCAGTTGGCCACGAAAGGGGTTTGCTGCAGAACGGGGTGCGAATGGCAGCTTGTGGGGCATCTGTTTGCCAGGTATGTCAAGCGTCTTGGGCCTCAGGCTCGCGGCCGGATTTGGTTCGACGACAAGGTACATGAATTTTATCAAGGCCCAGTTCCCCTGCGGGGCATCACGCCGCTGGAACGGAATCTGTTGGCCTTTTTGGTTGAAAATCCCTACCAACAGCACACCAAAACCGACCTGATTGTCAACACATGGCCTGAAGAAAGCAGCGGAAATATGATTGACAACGATCTTCAGCAGCTGGTTGCCGGTTTGCGCAAGAAAATCGATGTGACGCCGCCGCGATATATCGTCACCTGGCGGGGTAATCCTGAAGGTGGATATCAATTCTTTCCAGAAGGACGGCCCGATTAGTGATAGAATGGGCGCCATGTGTTTTGCAACAAGATACATGTTGGCTGAGGAAACAAAAAGTGATGTTCTGTTGCAGGAGAGGAAATGATCATGTACCCAGAAATCGAAACAGATGCAAACCTGAATTTGTCTCAAGATATCCGGCATGTCATTCAACAGGCATTTCCCGACTATCAACGCATCGTCATCAAACAAGAATTGGGCGGCGGCTTTAGCGGCAGCCGGATTTTTATCGCCCACCCCATCAAGAGCGGCGCGTCCGAATTGTCCGTCGTCGTCAAATTGGGTTCGACCGCCATGGTGCAACGCGAATGGCTGGCCTATCAAGAACACATTCAAGACAAGGTGTACCGGGCCGCCCAGGTCAAGCGTGTCGTTTTGCCAGCAAACAGCGCCTGGGGGGCGTTGTTGTATCCTCTGGTGGGCGGAGAGATGTTCAAGGTGCAAACGTTGGATGACTATTGCCGCCAAGAGAACGCTCGAACCGAGGATATCCGTTCTGTGGTGAACGACCTGATCAAGCTGCTCGATCAGATCGCCAGCGCCAATACACCTTTTCCCGAATTCCATTGGCAGCCGGGTTACGATCACATCTTGCCGCACAATCTGACCATCGAGCATAAACCAGTCCCGCCTGGTGTGACGCCGCTGCGTATCGGCGCGGATGGCTTGCCAGATTCTCCCCCTGCACAAGGAGATTTTGTGCGCCTGGAGGGTTTTGTCCTGGTCAAAGTGGACCTGCAAAAACACGTCGCCACCTTGAATTTACCTCGAGATGTCGCTCGTACTTCCTGGTATATCTATGTGCAGTCATGGCCAGCTGCCGGACAATACCAGATCGACGAATGCATCGACTCGCTGGAAGGGCAGGTGATCCAGACCCGCGACAGCTATTTATACGAGCAGGCCGCCAAAATCCTGGGCCAGGATCCGAATTCTGTCGATAAAACCATTCATTCTCCTGAAGGCATTTGTCTATCTAATCCATTGCCGGCATTGGCGGGCATTCTGAACCAGCGTCGCAACGTCAAAGTCGCAAACATCCATGGCGACATGAACTTGAAAAATATCCTGATCGAAGGAGATCGTTATCTCCACTTGATTGACTTTGCCGAGGCGCGCCAAGATCATGTTCTGCACGATTTGCTTTGCCTGGAAAGAGCCGTGCTGACCGAGCTGATTCCAGAACTCGTTGCTCGCCACAACCTTGCGTTGGTCCCCACGCTCTGTGACCTGTTCGCTCAACTCCACGCAGAGGGATTCCAGGACACATCTGTTGCCAGGATACCTGACTTGGCCAAGCCTTACGAGATTCTGGTCCAGATTCGCAAGCTGGCCGCCAGGTATCTGAATCATGTCCAGGATTACGCCGAATATTATCAGGGGTTGTTTTTGTATCTGCTGGGCGCATTAAAATTTGGCAGCCTGGACAAGGTTCCCGAAGCGCCGCTTCCCAAGCAAACCGCTTTTTGGGGTGCCGCCATCATGCTGCATTTGCTGGATTCATCGCTCAAATGCCCACGCGCCGCTTGCCATCCCAATCGAGACGCACAACATGCCGGCGCCTCGCTCGTTGAACTCGAGCCCGAGGTCAAGGTGATCCGCCGGGGCTCGGATTACTTGCAGCCGGCGACACTTGGAATGCATCTGCATTGCGGCGATCGAGTCAGTGTATATGAAGATGCCTCTGCCAAAGTCCATTGTCATAACGGGCAGATCGTCGCGATCAAGGCCAATAAAAATTGGCAGGTCGATTGTCAAAATCCTCGAAATCACATCATCGCGCGGCTAACCCACCAGGTTTCCAGGCAGTTGAGCCATTTGTCCAGCATATTTTCCTTCTCGGTCAATTTGCCGGCCGATCAGATATCTGCTGACGTGCGCAGCTCTGCGCCGATTTTACTTTCTCCACGTAACACGGCGATCAGGCAAGCCCGTCCTGATTTTTACTGGCAACCGATCAGCGGCGCGGCGGGCTATCGCCTTTCGGTCAAGACCACAGATGGGCAAACCTGGCACAGAGAAACGAGAGCAACCCATCTCGCTTACCCTCAAAATGCCCCATCGCTCGGGTCTGAAGGGGTGAACACGGTGAGGTTGGAAGCGATGGATGTTGCCCTGCCTCCCGATCTTGGCATATTTTGGCTGCTCGATCGAGCCGAATTGGACCAGATCGCACAGGCAGAGGCCGAGATACAATCACTGCCCCTGGGCAGATCGGCCAAGACCTTTTTGATGGCCCAGGTGTATGGCAGGTGGAACTTGAGGTCGGACGCAATTCAACTGTTGGAAGATTTGATTCGGTCGGAATCGAGTGTAGCCTCAGACGTGTGGCTGCAGCTGGGCAACCTCTATTTGGAAACCGCTCTCTATGCTCAAGCTGAATCAGCGTATCAACATGCGCTTTCGACGGCCACTGCCATAGACCACGACCATTCCCGGGCTGTGGCCTTGATTGGGCTGGCCTGGAGTTGTTATATGCAAAACCAGGATCAAAAAGCTCTGCGACATGCCCTGGCCATACCGCCCGAATATGCACAAGCTGCTGAATTGCTGCGCAAACAGATCGGGATGTCGACTTTTACTGGCACAATCAGTTTGTTCGGCTATGCACGTTTTCTGGCTGAAAAGGTAGCGCCGCAGCTGGCAGACGAGATTCACAAAATTTCAGAAGCCTTTATGGAACGGTTGATGTCTTGGCCGACCTTGAACTTGAAAAGAGGATTCGTGCCGGCGCAGCTTGGCCAGGGAGATGACATCAAAGCGATGGAGATATTGGCAATCTCTTGTGTTACAACCGATGTTCTGCGCAAAACACTGTCGCCGGCCGAAATTGAAAACCAAGTACTGGATGGCCGGTTCATGCACACGCTCCGCAATCAAGCCGAACAAGTCGCCCGGGAGACCATCGGTCTCGATGCCGAGCAGGCTCGTGATTTTGCCCAGGTGTATGCCGAATGGGTGGCTCAAGAGCCCAATGTGCTTCAGGCGCTCACAGAGCAGTAAACATATGACTCTCCTGAAAAAAGGTGGATTTAACCACAAAGAACACAAAGATCACAAAGAAAATTCAGATTGAGCTTGAAATTGTTCAAATACAACATTGAAATAATTAATGCAAGTCTTGACTTTCTTCGTGTACTTGGTGTTCTTGGTGGTTTTTTCAGTGGACTCAACATTGGCTTTCCTGAAAAAAGTCGTTGCAGCTCGGGTGCCCGTCACTTTGGTGAATTTTTACGAAAATTCGACACTTCTAAAGCATAACCATATTCAGTCGAATTCAGGTGACGGGCACCTTGTTGAGTTTTTTCAGTGGAGTCAACATTGAAATAATTACTGCAAGTCTTGACTTTCTTCGTGTACTTGGTGGTTTTTTCAGTGGACTCACATATGGTATCCTTGCTGAATAGAGCCTTGTATGTGCTGGCGCAAGAGCATATCGATCCCGTTCAATTCCTCCAGAATCGACGCAATGTCTCCCACCGGCTGTGGTGGTCGCCCTGGCTGGTGCGGGCGAGCGCGGCGTTTGTTGTACTGGTCATTTTTGTTTTTGTCGCCGGGCAAAATGAACAGCACTGGGCGCAGATGATGGCGTATGCGCTTTTGCTTGCTTTGATGATGCAAATCGTTTGTGCATTCGCGATATCCATACTGGGTGAGCCTGAATTTTGGTTGCTATATGCCTGGTCACCGCTCACCTGGGCGATCGCCTTGTTTTGCGGTTTGGCGCCGTTATCATCACTGTGGATGGCGCTGGGCTGGCGGATCGGCTTTCCTCTGTTGATAGGGCTGGCTATTTCGGACATGTGTACGCTGGGGGTACATATTCAGGTGGAGAAAAAACAACGCGATCATCAACGTACGCGCCAGGGCGGCGTGGCATCCGATCTGCCGGCCTGGCGATTGTGGCTGGGAGCGCGCTGCATCCGTCTGGCGGCGGCAATGGTCCAAAGCCTGCTCTTTTTGTTCATGTTCCAGGATCCCATTTCAGCTCTGGCTGGTGTTGTGGGCTGCCTGCGCCTCGACGCAACCTTGCTGGCCTGGATACCCGGCCAACAGGTTGTGCGGCGCACGCCAGATCAAAAGGGTGTCCGGGCAACCTGTATCGGGCGTTCGGCGATGTTTATTCCAACCAAACTGCTCCATCCAGTCTTGACTCAAAATCCTGCAGAGCAAAGTCGCATGCTGCTGATCCTGGCTCATCAAGGATATCTGGCGCCGGCTCTTCGCCATGCCATCAAAAGGTTATCATCCGACAAGATACAGCAGCTTGGCCTTTATCTCAGCATTCAGGAAGGAGGGGCGGCGGTGATGGGCTATTTCAAGCCCGCGCTGCCCAAGTCGTTTCATCCCATGCTGGATTGCTATCAATCTCTGGCCGTCGAAGCGGCCAAGCCGCCCGACTTGCAGCGCTGGCTTGCCACACTGACCCATGCATCTTGTCTCGATCTGGACATCGGATCGGATTCTAAAGGTTCGCCGCTGCGCACATTGCAGCGGGTGCGAGAGACACTGCTCGTTGGCACGTATGCTGCCGAACCCTTGAATGCAGCCATTGCCGACCTGCAATCCTTTGTTCAGTCTCTTGATGGCGCACCATTGACATTCGACCAGGAGGTCAGGCCTCTGTCATGGCCTGCCGCCCTGCTGCTTTATCTGATCAGGCACCGAGACCGTGTATTGGCGGGTTGAGTCTGGGGTTTATCTTGCCATAATGGAGCATAAACAGTGAGCGCCAGGTCTGAAAACCGTGTTTTTGATGACATTGTGATTCGTTTTACGCGGCAGATCTATTACCAGGACGAGACCGCTTTTCAGCTCGATGTCCTTCAATCGCCCGAACCCCTGCCTGGCGGCGCTTTCAAGGTCGATATTGAAACCCGGTTGGCCGAGTTTAGCCAGGTCCTGGCGAATTCGGTCCAAGAAGACCATTTTTTCTATCGTTTTGAATTTGTGGCGGCCAGGCGCGAGTCTGAGCGCCAGTTGAATGACCTGGGCGGCCAGATCTATGCCCTTCTTCCCATGGCGTTTCAAGAAGCATTTCCGCGCCTGATCCAAAATGTATGGGAAAAGGGAAACGGGCTGAGCCTGATCTTGCAGGCTCGCGCCGGCGATCGCGCCGACCGGTTGTTGTGTTTGCCGTGGGAAATTCTTTTTTTCAACGAGACCCAGACGTTTTTTGCGCGTTCGCCTCGTGTGCTTGTCATCAGGCAGCTGCTCGACGCAGTCCGCCGCAGCCCCATCCAGCTACAATCGCCGCTCAACGTTGTCCATATCATCGCACACAACCCGGATGCCTTGCCGCCTGATCGGATCGATGCGGGGCTTGAGCAAATCGAGTGCCAAAGCATTCGCCGTGCCACTCAACCGGGGCACTATCAACTTGTGACCGGATTTGGCTCAGTTGAACAGTTGAGTGCGGCCCTGCGGGAAAGGGACTATCATATCGTCCATTTTTTGGGCCACGGAGCGATTGAAAGGCCAGAGGCGCAAGGCCGAACCGATCCGGGGCCGGCACGGGGATACTTGCGGTTTATCGGCGCAAATGCAGCGGTGCAGCCTGTCACCGGCGAGTGGCTTGAGCATCTGCTCCACGCGGCGCCTTCGGTTCAGGCTGTGGTGTTGAATGCCTGTCATGGCGGGGAAAATGTTGCCGGAAGTGTGGCTCTGGAATTGATCTATAACGGTCTGCCCTATGTTGTGGCGATACAAAGCAGCATCAAGCAAGATGCAGCAAGATATTTTATTGAGGCATTTTACGCCGAGCTGCAGGATGGCCAGCCCATCGAATATGCCGTGGCGGCGGGGCGTTCGGCCATTGCCGCACACTTGCCACAAGTCATCGATTGGTGCTTGCCTGTTTTATACACGAATCTGGGCTGGACCCAACAACCCCTTCTCACCAGGATCGCCGATCGCCTCTGGCATTGGGCCGGTTCGCCGCGTGCCGGGCGTCAGATCAGCCTGGTCAATGCGGCGCTTGGCGCTCTCAATCTCGTCGTTGCTTTGCTGCTGCTGTTGAGCGGCCAGACAAGGGTTCCACCCGAAATTGCCGCCCGAATCCTCGGAATGACAACCCTCATTCCTCCATTCATCGCTGCCAGTGTATATCTCGGGCAATTTTCGATTTCTCGCCCAAACCGCGCCGGAACCACGCACTGGCCTTTTTCGGCCCGACTGGCGTTGCTGATCCGCTCTTGGGCTTCAGCATCAGTTGGCTTTTGCCTGCCGGGTTTATACGTCTGGTTTCTGCTCGTTCTGTTTGTATCGTTAGGCTTTTGGAGCATCCTGTCGCCCCTGGCTCAAACTGTATTTCTGGGTATATTGTTCATTCCGGGCATTCTGCTCAGTGGGTTGAATGGCTATGCCCAGGTTACCGGTCATGTGCGGGCCTGGATATCGGAAACCCAGGTCGAAATGCCTGTTCTCAAGTGGGGCGAGTTGTGGATGGTGGCTGGAGCCTACCTGATGCTCTGGATGCCCTGGATATTGTCGCGATTCTGGCCCGCACTGGTCACATCGCCATGGAGCAATCTGGGGATTGGGATAATCCTTGGCATGCTGGGCTATGCTTTGCGCCAACCACGAGCAACTTGATCGTTTGCGGCAGCGGCTGCGTTCTCAAGAAATTCGGCAGCATCTCGATTTTTTCTTCTTGATACATCAACTTGATCCGTCGGGGGGTGAGTCGAGAAATGAAAAATCCAGAGGAATGTTTGGCACAGGCCAGGGGTCCTGTTCATTCAACAACGCCATCTCGAGCAGGTCGAGGTACATGACGCCGCACAACTGACACACATCCAGGTGGCGTCGCATGCTGTGATCATCTACTCCGAGGTGATGGTTTAGTTCGGCTGCGATATACTCGGGCAGCCGGGTTTGACACGTGTCACAATCCAGTGATGGATCGTCAATCTGAAACAATGCACAGGCAAAATCAACCACTGCCGGCGTGACATCCGGCTGTTGTTCCCACGATTTCATCCACATCTGCAACTGCGCTGTTGGCTTGTCGCCACAACAGGTTGCACTCTCTTTTTTTTCTCCACCTGCCCAGTCTCCCAACAAGTATCGAATCAAAGAGTTGTTTTTGCGCAGCCGGCTCAGCGCCGTGTTCTTGAGGGTCTGGGCGCGCCTGATCGATATAGCCAGCAGCCCGGCCAGGGCAGGCAAACTCGAACCACAAAAATAGTATCCCACAATCATGGATTGTTGCAGCGGGTGACGCTTTAAAATGCGCCGGACTCGATGTCCAAGCTGCTGCTGTAATTCGGACTGGCCTGGACGATTTGCCCAGGTTGATGCATGCATTGAGTGCCTGCCCATTTGTGTTTTCTGAATCAGTCATTTTGAATTTGTGAGGCAGCAGACGCGCTTGAATATTCAGGATAGTTGGTGATGTATGGTGTGGAAACCGCGCCTGCCATTTGCCAGATTCCCATCGTCGAGGTTGTATTCAAGCCCACAACCTTTGCCAGAGTAGTTGAATCATCACGATCTTGCGATTTGTCCGGTTTATGGCCGGGCAAGTGTGCAAGATTTCAGCGACATGGATCTCCTATATGGTAACAAACACCCCATATGCGCACGATCTGTGAATCAGGTCGTCTCGCTCAAGATGTGAGGGGTGTCTGAAAACCAACCCGATCTGTCTTGAAAGGAGAATCCAATGTCTAGAAAAATGTTCATTGTTGTTGGGCTGATTGTCTTGCTCCTGGCCAACCTGGCAGTCTCGGCCATGGCAGCAGCCCAGGTAGAGGCTGGCGCACCGGCATCGCCGCCCGACGGAACTCGTCCCGCAAATGGCGGCATCACCATCAAACTGACGCCCGTAATCCACACAAACGGCGGCTGTGATGTGCCCGGATCGTCTACTTGTCCCCCGGCAACACCCGGAGGATAAGCCATTCAACCAAAGGGATGTGCCTGCACAGGCACATCCCTTTTTTCAGTTTGATTGTTGCGCAAGCGCAGCCTGCGCTTGCGCAATGTGTGCCTCAACGTCAAGTAACAAAAGCTGCGCTCGAGGTTGATCCCTAAATCCTTCAAGGTGTTTCTGAGCCTGAGCCAGAATGTCCACGGCCAATTCCCATTTGCTTTGGGCCAGATAGGCTTCTCCCAGATTATCTTCCACATTGGCTTGATCTACCAATGTGCCCAATTGGCGACGCAGAGCTATCGAATACCGATAATGATTTTCTGCTGCTGCCCATTTGCCTTGTTTTGCACAAGCTATTCCCAGATTGTTCAAGACCTGGGCCAACTCGAGCTTGGTTCCCATCAGGTGCAGTTTTTCTTGGGCGCTCTGGTAAGTAGCTTCAGCTCGGTCAAATTGTCCGCGATACAGGTGGATATTGCCCAGGTTGATCAACAGGCGAGCCAGGTGGGCAGGTGAATAGTTTTGTTCATACAGATGCAGCGCTTTTTGATACGCTTCTTGGGCTTGATCCAGATTGCCTTGGAAAAAATAAATATTGCCCATGTTCTGTTCGGCTTCGGCAACGCCGATGGGGATGCCGGCCTCTGTCCAGAGCGCCAGAGCCTGGCGGTGATGCGACAGGGCCGCATCCCATTGTTGTTGTTCACCCAGTACCCGTCCCAGGGTGTTGTGAACAAAGGCCTGCCCTTCTCTATCCTGGCAGGCCTGATAGCACGCCAGCGCCTTTTCCAGAATCTGCCGGGCCTGGCCGAGCTGCCCTTGCTGGAAATGGATCTGGGCCAGATTGGCCGATGCGCGCGCCAGGATGGTCTGGTTTCCGATCTGGGAGCTGAGTTGGCTGGCCGACTGGTGATATGCCATCGCGCCGTCCCAATCTCCCTGGTGGCGCCTGACCTCGCCCAACCGGTCCAGCAAGATGGCCTGTTGCAGCGCGGCGCCTTGCTGTTGGCAGAGCAAAATTCCATCCTGGAGAAACGGTTCCCACTCGGCCCACATGCCATAGCGTTCTGCCACGGCGTGAAAAGTGACCAGGAGACGGGTGGTGAGATGGGCGTCATGGGTGTTCTGCAGCGCCCTCTCCAGCGCCTTGATCACATTGTGCCGTTCCGTGTACAGCGCTTCAAAGGGCGAATCCCAATGAGGCACCTGATCCAGCCAGAATTGAACGTTGGCGGCGACCTTGTCGCGGAAAAATGCCGGCCAGTCGCGCTGTCCCAGAGGCTGATCGATCAGGGTTGTGTCTGCCATCGAACCACCTCGTTGAGCAAAAACGTCTCTGTCAGGCGATGGATGCCATAGCGCCGCGCGTCGACCGCGCCCCGCACATCGATCAGCGACAAGGTGACCAGCTGCTTGATCGCTTCGGTCAACTGCTCGCCACCCACCTCGCTCAGGGTTGAAATCTGCTCAATCCCGCCGCCCGTTTCGGCCACCAGGGGCATCACGGCCAAAACCTGCTGCGCTTCTGGGGCGAGCAAGTGCCAGGCGCGCCAATAGATGTGCCGGTAAAGCTCTTGAACCGTCTTGCCGCGCGCCTGGCGCATATCCTGGACAATTTGGGGAATGGAAAAAGCAAACATCTGGCCGACCAGCAGTTTGAGCGCAAGCGGGTTGCCGCCGGCCACCTGGCATATCTGGAGCAGTGATTCGTCGGGCGCGGCGGCAACCTGGCTCAATCCTCGCTCGGCAGCTTGATGGCGGATGAGCGCCAGGCTGTCTTGGGCAGACAGTTCATCCAGGCTCAGGTTGTAGACGCCGGCATAGTCATCCAGGCGATGGCGGCAGGTGAGCAAAAACCGGGTGGGCTTGCTCAACCCGTCCAGGTGCGGCAGCAGCGCGCCATAATCGGCGGCCGTTTCCAGGTTATCGATCACCACCAGGGCGGGGCGGGCCTGCAGCCGGGCTTGCAGTTCCTGCTGTTTTTGCTCGGTGGAGCCATGCGCCAGGTCTTGAAATTCAAACTGGCTCACCAACGCATCCAGCAAACCCGCATAGGTCAATGCCGGCCGCGCGACAGCGTTTTCGCCGCTGGCCAGCAGCCACGATGATTGCCGCGCGCTCACCCAGGCCATGTCGGCAAACACGGGCGCGCCGGCCACGCGGCGCACTGCCGCGTCGGCCAGCGAGGTTTTGCCAATGCCGCCAATGCCCACCACGGCGATCAGCCACGGAGCGCCCGGCGCGAGCAGCAAATGAACCAGCGCCTCGAGTTTTTCGTCGGCGCCAAAAAGCTGCGGCGGTTGAGCCAGCTCCAGCCGCGCGCAAATTCGCGCCGTATGCGCGGCGCGAGCAGCTTGCTCTTGCCGCCAGAGAATGGCTGCCAGGGCTTTGATGGCCGCCTGCTGGCGTTTATAGACCACGTTTTCCGAAAGGTTCAGTTGATGGGCCACCTCCTGGGCGGTGAGGTCATCGAGAAAACGCAGCCGCAAAATTTCCGCCAGCTGGCCTCTCTCTCTGTTCAATGTATCCAGGGCGTCCAACATGATCTGCTTGACCGCAAAACCCAGATCCGGAGCAGATATCTGGGCGGCACACGCAGCTACAATGCGCATGTCATTCCAGACATGTTCTGGTTGTTTGCCCGAGTACCACTGCTGCAGCGCAGTTCGAACCGCCGGGACAAGTTCGGATAGGGTGAATGACATCTGGCTCTCTCCCAAGCATGTGATCACTGACTCTCCTGAAAAAAGGTGGATTTAACCACAAAGAACACAAAGGTCACAAAGA
>CAYVBK010000008.1:0-146579 GCA_964449465.1 uncultured Anaerolineae bacterium | reverse complement strand
TTTGGTGGCCGAGGCTCTTTTATTCTCTTGTCAAGGTGCGAAATACAGGCTAAGCCAACGTTTTGTCTGTCTTGGTTGAAAAAGCAGCTAAAGTGGTTTGAGCGTGTCTTGCAGTTCGGCTGCGCCGACGGCCAGCAGACGCGGAATGTGGGTATATACATAGCGGCAGCCGCGCCGTACCCATTCGGCCAGGTCGTTGCTGCCGCCGGTGATGCCGGCGGTTTTGCCGGCCGACAGGATGGCATCCAGGGTTTGGTTGATGGCGGCATGCACCGGCGGGGCGTTTGTCTGGCCAGGATAGCCCAATGATTGTGAGAGGTCTGCCGGGCCGACAAAAAACACATCAATGTCGGCCACCTGCAACATTTCGCTCAGATGGGGCAATGCTTCGGCGTCTTCGATCTGGACACAGACCAGCGTTTCGTGGTTGGCCTGGGCTGCATATTCGGCGGCCGATATGCCCAGCCCGTAATCGGCCGGACGGGTGCCGGCGGCCAGGCCGCGTCGTCCCAGTGGGTGATATTTGACCGATTCGACCACGCGGCGGGCATCGGCAGCGGTGCAGATATGGGGCGCCTGAATGCCCATCGCCCCGCGATCTAGTGCCCGCAGGATGGCGTCGGGCGAGCTGTTGGGAGGGCGCACGATAGGAGTCAGGCCATGCAGTTCGGCGGCCATGGCCATCAATTCGACACTTTCCCAGTCCATGGCGCCGTGTTCGCAGTCAATCAGCACCCAGTCAAATCCCAGCAAGCCGATCATCTCAACCAACTGCGGAGATGGGATCATCATTGAGACGCCCAGGGCTACCCGGCCGGCCTGTAGGCGGGCTTTTATTCGATTGGGTTTCATTGTGCCTCCTGTTTCAGGTGACGGTCTTTTTTTAGCAAAGCCGATGTTAGATTATCGCAGGTTTTGTCCGAAATGTCAATCTGGTGCATCTGTGGAGGGGCGCAGTTGTACTTGGGCATTTTCTTTGCCGCCCCAAGCCTTCGTCCTCGAGAGCGATCCAATGGCATTAAAGAACACCGTTTGTTGATGCTGAACTCGTCCCCGGAACGAGAACGAGGGCGTTTGCCCCAAACTCTGCGTGCACCCCGCCTGTCCGTTTGCCTTGACAATCCAAGTCAAGAATGATATATTTTGATTTATGTCATGCCAGATTGATCGGTGGGGGTTGACCTGCATAGAAAGGACTGAACAGCATGAGACAATTGGCTGTGGATTTTGCCAAAAAGCTGCGTCCCTGGGATGGTTTTGGCGTTAACTATGTCGAGATGGCGCAGACACGAGATGATCTGACCGAGCCGCAGGATTATGGCGGGTTTGGCACATTGACCGAGGAGAGCCGACAACGTATTTTGGACCTGATCTTTGGCGCAGATGGCCTCAAGCCCGGCCTGGTCAAAATGTTTTTGGACCCGTTTCATCAACCCAAGCCGGGGGATGGGGGTGTGCAACAACCCGATGTGCTGGATATGGCCGCGTATGATCATGAAACCACCACCCGCTGGATGCGTTATTTTGTCGGTGAAGGGCTGACGCGGACGCGGGCACGCGGCGATCACCTGTCCATCATCACCACCCTCTATGGGCCGCCAGCCTGGATGACCCGCCAGCGTTTTGTGCGTGGGCGCGACCTGGACCCGCATTACAAATATGAATTGGCTCGATACATGATTTCGTGGGCCAGGTTCTTGCGGCAGCAAGGTTTGCCGGTGCGATACATCAGCCTGCACAATGAGGGCGAAGATTGGATGCGCTGGCCGGCCGATGGCAGCACTGCCGACTCGCCGCATCACGATTACAACCTGTATTGGCCGCCGGAGCAGGTGGTGGATTTTCTGCGCCTGATGCGCCCAATGTTGGATGCACAGGGCCTCTCCAAAGTGGACCTGACCCCCGGTGAGACGACCAACTGGTATCGCTTTTACGAGTGGGGCTATGCCGAGGCCATTGCCGATGACCCCGAAGCGGTGCGCAATGTGGGGCTGATCACCTCACACGGATTTTATGGCCCGCCGGGGCGCTGGTATGGCGATTGGCGCAGCGTCGGCATTGACGCCATCCGCTTGCGGCGACCGGGTCTGCACGCCTGGGTCACTTCGACCAGTTGGGGCAAAATGGATGCCGCGTTTGTGTGGGAAATTCACAACCAGATCTATTCGGCACAGGTTAACGGCATCATCCCCTGGGCTGCGGTGCAACGGTCGGGGCAGTGGGCGGGCGGCGACCCCAATCCCGGTACGGCCATTCGCGTGTCGGCCGAGGGAGGCAGCTATACCGTCGAGCCGGGCTATTATTTCTACAAACAGGTTTGCCGCGCCGGTCAGCCGGGCATGGCTGTGGCCCGGGGCATGTCCAACGATTCGCAGGTCAGTTTGATCGCCTTTGCCAACAATGGCCTCCGCCATCCCGATGCTTTTGTGGTGATCAACACCGCTGATCAGTCGGCATCGCTGCCCATCCGCGTGCACGGCAGCGACGCCACTGCGTTTGAAGGCTATCGCACCTCACCGGGTGAAAATTACATTTCTTTGGGCAAGTTTACCGTTCAAGGTGAAATGCTGGCTTATCAGGCCCCTCCCGGTTCGGTGACGACTTTTTATGCAGTTTTGTAATAAAGAAAGGAGTGCGCTCATGATCCTGGATGCCGATACCCACATTTCGCCCACTGGCGGCGCGTTTGCCATCGAGCGGCACCTGGAGCGGATGGCCCGTGCCGGCATAGACAAGACGCTTACCTGGCTCAAGCCCGATTATCGCAGCGAGGAAATTGAGGGGCATAACCGGTATGTCTATGAGGCCACGAGAAAATATCCCGATCAGATTCTCGGTTTTGGCTGGGCCGATCCCACCGTCGGTGTGGCACATGCGATCAAGATGGTGCGGGTGTGTACTGAGGACTATAATTTTTACGGCGTCAAGTTGAACGGGGCGCAAAATGACTTTTACATTGACGACCCGCGCCTGTCGCTGCCGGTGGTGGAAGAGATTGCCCGCAGTGGCAAAATGCTGGCTTTTCACATCGGCCCCGATGCTTATGAGCGCACACATCCGTTGCGCGCCGCCAAAATCGCCAAAATGTACCCCGAAACGACCGTGTTGATGGTGCATATGGGCATGACCCATGCCGACATGAACCGGGCCGTGATCGAGGCCGCGCAGGAATGTCCCAACATGATCCTCATCGGCAGCGCGACGACGTATCAGGCTGTGCTGAAGGCTATCCATACGCTGGGAGCGAGTCGCGTCTGCTTTGGCAGCGACGCTCCGTTTCAGGCTCCGCACGTGGTGCGGGCTATGTATGAGGCCGCTCTGGATGGCGAGGTCGGCCCGACCGAGCGCGTGTTGGTGATGGGGGGTAACATACTGCGTTTGTTTGAGCTGGCTGCGGTATGAAAAATTCGCTGTGGAATGTCTGGCGTGCCGTGCTGCGTTGTTACGTCAAGCAGCGTCGCTATTCTCAAGTGTTTTCCTGGTTGCTTTGGCCGCTCTGGTATGCTTTCACTCGTCTGTGCATGGGGCTGGATGTGGTGTTTTTTCCCGGCCTGCGGCGAGTGAAAATCGAGCGGCCGGTGTTCATTGTGGGGTTTGCGCGCAGCGGTACCACGTTTTTTCAACAATTGTTGGGACAGACCGGCGAATTTGCCATGTTTGAGACCTGGCAGATGCTGTTTCCTTCGCTGATTCAGCGCAAACTGGCCTGGCTATGGGTGCAAAGCATGGAAAGGCGTCAGACCGATCAGTTGTTGACGGATGAGAGCGGCCATCCAGTGCGTCTGCGCAGCGTAGACGAGGATGAGGGGTTGTTCTTGAACTGCCTGGATACCGAGTTGGTGCTGCCGATGATGTGTCCCTGGCTGCTGATCGATCCTCAGTATCGCGATCTGGCCTTGTCGATGGCCGATGAGCATCGCGAGCCGCCGGCGCGCGTTCGGGCTTCGCTGCGGTTCTACAAGGCTTGCTGGCAGCGGCAGGTGTATGCTACCGGTCGGACACAGGTCGTGGCCAAAGTCAACCCTATGGTGATGCGTCTGGAGACCTGTTTGCAACTCTTTCCCGACGCCCGGATCGTTTGCCTGGTGCGCGACCCCATCGAGACCATTGCCTCGTTCTTTTCGATGCAGCACAAGCTGATCCGCACACAGGGTATGTCGGATGCAGATCAGCGGGCCTATCTGGAGCAAAAATATCATTATTGTGTCGAATTTTATCGCCGTTTTGAAGAGATCAAGGCGATGATTCCGCCGGAGCAACTGTTGATTTTGCCTTTTGAGAAAATGCGTGCCGATCCACAGGCCGCGGCGCAGGCCGTGTTTGATTTTGCCGGCCTAGTCCCCAGCGACGAACTGCGGCGGCGTATTGCCGAGGTCGCCGCGCAGCCTTATCGCCGTCACCACGAGAATCATCCCCTGGAGGCCTGGGGTTTGGATGAGGCGCAGGTGCATCGCGACCTGGCCTTTGTGTGGGAGACCTGCCTCTGATGCCAATTTTCACCACCAATAGGCGTTCCCGAACGAGTTCGGGGTTCCGGCGCCCGCAAGTGGGGCGACGAGTAGTCTCTCCGACAGACTGCTAGTCTGTATAGATGGCAGCGAATCGCTGCGGGTGGGCGGCCTCGCCCTTGAAATTTTCCACTGCCAGATGCTCCGCCGCATGAGCCTCTAGTGCGTGGCCCCAATAATCGGGCCGCGCCGCTCCCCAAACCACCTCGCAGTGGCGCAAGGTGACGTGCCGGGCATTTTCGATGAGAAAGCCGGCCGTCGGGCGGTGCGGCAGTTCTGGGCCTGGTGTGGGGCGCAGATCGAGTTGCCCGCCCGGCCAGCGTGACCATTTGTCTACCTCGATGTGCACATTCTCTAGCAAAATGTCCTCAATCAGCCCCGGTTGCCAACCATAAATGACCGCTCCGTTCTCGCCGCGTGCCAGCACGTTGACAAAGCGAATGTGCCGCACCCGACCAATGCCAGTCTGTGCCGTCCAGGGAATGGCGCTGATGTAAATTGGCTCGCCGCGCCCCCACCATTTGTCATGGAAAATGCGCGTTTCGACGACCATGTTGGAAAACAGCACATTTTCAATGTCGCTTTCTTCGCTGAGGTGAACGGCCAGGCCGCGATGACTGCTGCTGATCACACAGTTGTTGAACACGACATTGCGGATCGGCTCACGACACTCGGCGCCGAGGATCAGGGCCGACGATGTGGAAGTGAGGGTGCAGTTGGTCACGGTAATGTTTTCGCACGGACCATACCCGGCCGTTTCCTGGCAGGTCTTGAGACAAATACAGTCGTCGCCGGAGACAATGTGGCAATCGCTGATGCGCACATTGCGGCAGCGATCCAGGTCAATGCCATCATTGTTGGGCAGTTTGAGGTCGTTTTGGATGTGAATGCTGTGGATCAGCACGTCCTGGCAGCCCGACATGCGCACCGTCCACAGGGCGCCATCGCGGATGATTACATCGCGCATAGTTACATTGTGGCAGCCAACGAGAAAAAAGGTAAAGGGACGTTCGCTCTTCATCCGATAGATATAGCCGAGGTCCTGTTCGATGAAATAGCGTCCACCGCCGTCAATGACGCCGCCGCCGGTGATGGCAATGTCCTCGGCGTCGTGTGCGGTGATCAGCATGCTTTGTGCCGGCGCGTCGGCCGAGATGGCGCCGCCGCTGAGTGCGCCGACGGCCAGGCGATGCGTATAGTCTTCCCAGTGGCGGCTGCCCTGTAAAACGGCGCCGCGTTCGATGTGCAGTTCAACACGAGATTCCAGAGTCAGGGTGCCGGTGCAGTAGACCTGGCCGGCCGGCACCAGTACGGTGCCGCCTCCGGCTGTGGCACAGGCATGGATGGCTGTTTGGATGGCCGGGGCATTGTTGGTGTGGCCGTCGCCGACGGCGCCAAAATCGCAAATGTTGTAAAGGGTCATCTTGTCTCCTTGTTCAAGTTGTGCGCGAATCGTATATGGAAACTATTTGATCAGGATGGGCAGGTAGAGCCAAAAGTGGCGTTCGGTCACAACGATGGCTGCTGTGTCGTAAACCGGCAACGCGGCAGCGCAGTTTTGCGCCGTCAGAGTGGCGGTATAGACGCTGGCATCGAGGAGGGTGCGGGTGATCTGTGCGCCGCCGACAGTTATGCCGTCGCTCCACTGCCAGCTCCAGGTGATCGGCCGGGTGGCTGTGAGCGGTTGCATGTTTTGGGCGGTCAAGGTGATTGTCTCGCCGGCCCGCGGCTGCGCCGGCTGCCAGCCGATGCGCACCGAGGTCAGGGCGATGCACGGCGGGGGTTCGTCGGTCAGGGTGATGGTGTGCGTATCGGTGATCGAGGCCGCGCAGCCGGTGGCGGTAACAGAGAGGGTGTACACACCTGTTTGGCTCCAGCTGCGTTGGCTGGAGGAGGTGGTATCGCCGTTGTCCCATTGCAGCGCGATGGGCAGGGTAGCAGTGAGCGGCTGCCAGGGGGCCGTAAAGGTATAGACGCCCGGCAATCCGCTCGACGGGCCTTGAATGGCGACGGCAGTTGGCGGGATGCACGGCAGAGCCGACATCGCAATGTGTTGGGTGGTGGTCTGGGCGGCAGTGATGACGATGCTGTTCGTCTGGTAAAGGGGATAGCCATCGGCCTGAGCGGTGAGAGTATAGATGCCGGCGCGCAGGCTCAGGCCATAGTTGCCCTCGCTGTCGCTGATGGCCGTCCAGGTATGCGCAGAGTCAAGTTGCGCCGTCACGGTGACACCGGCCAACGGCGTCTGATCGGGCGCAGAGACCACCCCGACAAGATGGCCGATCAGAGCCGGCTCAACGGCGGCCAGCACATCCAGCCGGCCCCAGCCAAAGACATGGTTGGGGACGGTGTTGGCCGGATCGCCGCATTGAGTGCTGTAAAGCGGCACGGCGGCGGCATTGAGCATGTGTTCGGTCTGGGTGATCTGTCCGCGCAGGTCGGGGCGAGCTGACCAGAGCAGTGCCACTGCGCCGGCCACGTGCGGCGCGGCCATCGAAGTGCCGCTCATGGCTCCATAGCTGCCGCCGTTCAGACTGGAGACGATGCTTTGCCCTGGCGCGGTCAGATCGGGCTTGCGTCGCCCGCTACCATCCACCGTCACCGGGCCGCGACTGCTGAACGAGACGATGGCGTCGCTGCTGTTGGTGGCGCCGACGGTATAGGCGGCGGCATAGATAGAAGGCGGCTCGCGGACGGTACTACAAGATGGGCCGCTGTTTCCGGCCGAGACCACAGTCATAATGCCGGCGGCGTGCTGCGCCTCGACTGCCGCTTGCAGGGTGTTCCAGTCGCAGCCCTCTGAGGTGGGACAGCCCCACGAATTGTTGGTCACGTCGGGGGCCAGATCGGGGTTGCCTTGTGCCGGCGTGCCGCCCACCGGATAGGGGGCCAAAAAGAACTCGAAACATTCCAGGTAGGTGGTTGGTGTGCCGACGCCGTTGTTCATGTTGCGACAGCCGATCCAACGCGCTCCGGGGGCCACGCCGATGGCGCGGGTCGCGGTGAGCGGGGTGGTCGGCGCGGTGCTGCCTACGGCGATGCCCATGGTGTGCGTGCCGTGTCCGTAATCGTCGCACGGAGTGGGCGAATCGGTGCCGCAACTCGATCCGCTGCTGTGGATGGCGTCGTGCCAGTTGTAATCGTGATGGGCAGCGGCGCCGTCCCAGCCGCGATATTGGGACTTGAGCGCGGGATGATCCCAGTCATAGCCGGTGTCCTGGCCGCCCACAACGATGCCTTGCCCGGTATAGCCCAGTTGCCAGACGGCGTTGGCCTGCACCTTGGTGATGTTCCACTCGATAGAGAGGGTGGGTCTGGCGGCCCAGGTTGCCGTGTCTTGGAGCGGCAGGGCAATGTTTTGGATGTGCGGGTTGGCCTCGATACGCGCCACATCAGAGCGGGCAGCTAGCGTTTGCACCAACACCCGGTCGCCGCGCAGGATGTGCAGCATATTGACGATGTAGAACGAGCGATAGGGGATATGCCGGGCTTCCAGCCAGGCGCGCAGCGGCGCCTGACTGCGCTGCGCCGTGTCCCACAGAGTTTGGTAGACAAATCGCCCGCGCACCTGTTTGGTCGGCAGGGTGTAGGCGGCTTGCAGGTCGGCCTGCTCGGCCAGTACCACCACAAAGTCTGATGTGTCGCCGTTTTCGGTGGCCGCCCACACCCATGCCGAGACGCGTTCCGATGCGGCGGCCGGTGTGTTGGCAGTCCAGGTCAGACCTGATGAAATTAAAAGAATAACGAGAACACAAAATCGAGTTAGACGATACATTTGATATCCTGCAAAATCATCATTGGGTAGGGGCAGGGCTTGCCCCTGCCCTATCGGGGGCGGGCGCAAGACCCGCCCCGACGTGTTGGCGGGTCAGGGTTGTGGCCTGATCACGATGGGCAGATAGATGTACCATTCGGCAGTTGGCTGTGGCAGTGTTTCGATGGCCTGGCTCCAGATGGTCTGTCCATATGGGTTGGCCGCCATCACCGTGACCGTGTATACGTCAACAGTGGAAAAAGTATGGGTGGTCGTCAGCCCCGTTCCGCCCAGGCTCCAGGTGATGCTGACCGGCAAGGTGGCGATTAGCGGCGTATAAGAGGCGGTGAATGTGACCGGCTGACCGGCTATTGGCTGCGGCGGCGCAACCTGGAAGGAAACGGCAGTGAGTGGAACGCCGCTGATGGTGGCCGTCACCGGGCCGCCGACCTGTACCCAAACAGGCGGGTCGGCGCGGAGGCCATAGTCGGCCAAGACGATGGGGGTGCCGGCGAGGGCTATATCTACCGTTGCCGCCAGGGTCAGGCTGATATGCTCTATCGGTTGGAGTGATGGAACAGTCCACGTGACCAGGCCGTTGGCCGATACGCCCTGCGGCGACGCCCCGGCAAAGGCGGTGTGTAAAGGCAGTGTGCTGGTGACGATCACATTGGTGGCCGGCACCAGGCTGTGATTGGTCAAAGCCAGGGTGTAGGTCAGCCGCCCGCCAGCCAGCACGGCGTCGCTGCTGACAGATGGTTTGAGGATAAAGCGGCGGGTGTGTGGGGCGCAGCCCAGCCAGGTCAACCCCTGTTGCAGTACGGCGGCGCGGTCGGCGGCAGTGCTGATGCCTTCGATGCCAAAGCCCAGGTTGATGGCGCGATAGACACCGGCATCGTATGCCACGCCGCCGCCCAGCCCGTTGGCATAGGTGAACACCTGGGTAGCGGTGAGGCGTGGGCCAATGGCGTCGGGCCAGAACTGGTTGTTGGCGCCATCGCCGTCGCTGATAGACAGGCTTAGCCCGGCAAACGGCCCACCACCAGTTAGCAATTTGGATTTGCTGTCATCGCTGCGAAACTGCGTAGAGAGCGTGCGGGTGTAAAAAGCTGTGTTCTGATTCAACACACCAATCCCTTCGCCGGTGAGAAACAAGGCTCCGCCGCCGTTCAGATAGGTGGTCAGGTTGGCGCGGTCTTGAGTGGTTAAGGGGTTGGGTGAGGAGTCATTACCGGTAAACCACAGCACAACAGGATAAGCCGCCATCGTTTGGGCGGTTGGGTTGCTCTGGCTGCTGACCTGCCACGTTTGATAGAGGATGCCTGTTTGTTCCAGAGCGGCCTGGAAATAGGATTCATAAGCTTGCCCACCATCGTCATCTACCAGCAGTACGCAGGGCAGTGGCGAGAGGGACAGGTTTTGGCCGACCTGGGCGCCGTTGGAGATAGGCAATCCGGCAACTTGAGTTGGTGCATAGCGGGCGGCTTGAGCGGTGAGGGTATAGGTGTTGCTGTACACATCCAGTTGATAAAAGCCGCTGGTCGGGTCGGTGGTGGTTTGATAGGTGGTATAGCTCGACTGCGCCGTCACTGTGGCCGACAGGGGAATACCGCTGCCGGCTTCGGTCACATAACCGCTCAGCGTGCCGGTGGGTAGGGTGGTCAGCGAAATGGATACTGAGGTGGTGAGACCGGGCGAGGCGGTTACGTCGGCGAGGGTGGCCGGATAATAGCCCAGGGCCTGCACCGAGAGGGTATAGACGCCGCTGAACACATTGACTTGAAAGTGACCATCCGACGCAGTGACGGCGGACAGATGGTGGGCGGCGTTGCTCAAATTGACCTGCGCCTGGGCGATGGGCTGTGTCGTCTCGCCATCATAGACCAGGCCGCTGATATGGCTGTCGGGCGCGGCGTTGACAGTGACAAAGACGGCCGTAAACGGCCCCCACTGTCCCTGATCGTTGCGGCCGTGAACGAGGACATAGTGCTGGCCCACCGACAGGCTGCCGGTGTTGAGGGTGGCTACCACGTTCTCGGTCGTGCTGCCCCAACTTCCATCGGCGGGCTGCATGGGCGTGCCGGTGCCATCCTGGCCGGGCGCGTCCACAAAGTATTCGGCGGCCATCACCGGGCGCAGCGGGTCGCTTCCGTATCGCTGATCGGCGATGGTGGCGGTGAGTTGAATGGGAGTAGTCTGGGGAACGGTGTTGGGGGTGGCCAGCAGTGACCTGGCATCGGGGCCGTATGCCGTGATGTAGGGCGTGCGGGCGATCTTGTGCAAATACAAAAAGGCCGGGCGGATTTCGGCCCAGAAATTGCGCGGCATACCATCAATGCCGTCTATGCAGCCATAGGCCGGGAAAAAGCCGGCGCAAGAGCCATAGTCGGGGCCGACTTCAAAGGTGAACGAGGGGATGCCGAATTTGCCATAAGTCCAGTCGTCGGTGGGGCCATCTACGGCATAACCGATGTCGTTGGTGGGGGCCAGTCCGCTCAAGACGCCCAGCTTGCGCCCGATAGCCTGCAACTGGGCCGCGTTGGGCGCCGGTTGGGTCAGATCCCACGGCCACAAAATTTCATCGGCATAGCTGTGCAGGCTGAGGAATGTGCCGGTGGTGGTGAGCGGCGCGGCCGGAGGAAAAGTGTCATCGCTGTTGGCACCATTCTGATCGTGCATCACCGTGCCAAAGAAATTTTGAAAAGCCTGCGTCTCTGGCTCAGAGGCGCGCGAGGGGCCGCGATAGGTTTCGTCACACGCACTACCGCTCGACCCGCCGCAGCAGTTCCAGAAAAAGCTGTGATTGCGGTTGAGGTCCACGCCCCACAGGCTGGATGTGCTGCAACCATCGTCGCTATCCATATTCTTGCGCCGATTTGCACCGGTGTTTTCTTCGTTGACGCGGTGGCCGTCGGGGTTTTGCAGCACCAGCACATAGACCACGTTGTGGTTGACCAGCCAGGTCACGTCGGGGTCGAGGCCATAGCCCCCCTGTCCGTTGTAACCGCCGGTGAGGTATTGGATGTAGCGAATAGCCAGTTCGGGCAGGGCCACTTCGCGGGCATGGATGCCGGCAAAGAGGAAAAAGGCCGGCTTGTCGGCGATGAACCCATAGCGGGCGTTTTCGTTGGTGATGCGCAGCACCCAAATATCGCGATGATAGCCGCCGTTTAGCCCTTGCCAGGCGTCGCCGGCGTCAAACAGTTCGGTCAGGTGCGGGTAGGCGGCCTGGGTGTTTTGGAGGAATTGGGTGATATAGCGGCCGTTGGCATTGGGATAATTGCTGTCATAATAGTAAAAGCGCGGGTCCAGCGGCGCTGCCGGAGCTAACAATTTTTCGGTTTTGGCCTGATCGATCTCGATGCGATAGCCCAGTGTTTGTAACCATTTGTACTGCTGTTGATCGATCATGGCAATCACATAGCCCTGATCGGCGTGCACCTCCCAGATGTCCAACTCGCCGGCTACAGCGTCGAGGTGGGTGCGGTTTTGATAATAGAGGCGCACGATGATCAGATCAGATGTGGGTGGGCCATCTGGCTCGGGCGACGGCGGCATGGCATAGATGCCCACTGATGCACTGTGCAAGACGGTCAGGGTGAGCAGCATCAACAAGAAGAAAATTTTCAGTGAACGCATAAAGACTCCTGTACCAGAATGTCGAGATGGCTGATCGGATGGGGTTGAGTATAGCACAGGCCAGACAGAGGGACAAGTTTTTGTAATGCAATCGAAATCCGTTTATTGCTTGACAATCAGGTTGTTCCGTGTTAACATTGGGCAACCTGGTTGTTCAAAAAGAACTCTGACTTTTACCTTGTTTTATGTCATTCAGATTGAGCGGTTGGAACGATTGGGGGGCGTGTGATGCCGACACAGATAAAGAGTGGGCGGGCGATCTGGCAGAGCCGAGCGGTGACCGCGACGACAACTGCGCTGGCATTTTTGATCGTGCTGGCTGTGGGAATATGGGCTTATGTTTACGAGTTGAGCCTGCCGGCTTTGGGTTTTCACTGGACCAGCGTGGGTATTGTGTACAGCGTGGTGCCGGGCGGTGCAGCAGATGGGGCCGGTGTGCAGGTAGGCGACCGTTTTTGGCTGGACGGTGAGCGGGTCGAAGAGGCCGATGCGTTCAACCGCGTGTTGCATCGCATCCGGGTGGGCCAGACGGTGGAGGTAGAGGTGGAGCGAAATGGTGAAGTGGTGTCGCTACCCCTGACGCCCATGCCCAATACGCTCTTTTTGGAAGGGTGGCTGGTAGATTATCTGGTGGGTCTGGCCTGCTGGTTGAGCGGGTGGCTGATTTATCGTATGCTGTCTCCGCAGCCAGGCTGGCGGGCATACCAGGTTTTTGCCCTGGATATGGCTTTGTTGTTCTTTACCCTGCGGCCCAGTCCGGTTTTGTTTCGGGTGATCGAGTACGTGTGTTTTGGTCTGGCGCCAGGCCTGTTCTTGTGGTTCTTTTTAGAGTGGATCGAGGATCGGGCGGCCCGGCGATGGGTTTGGGTAAGTGTGGGCGGGCTGCCAGGATTGCTGTCGGGTCTGGCCAATGCGGCGCTGGTTTTTTTGCATTCAAAACCAGCCTTTAACTGGCCCTATCTGGTGATGGGCGGTTCGTTGGTTTGGGGAATGTTGGTGTGGCTGGCCTGGCTGTTTGTGCGGCTGCGTTCTGCCCCACAAGTATCGGCGTCGTTTCGCCGCCTGCAAGAGAGCGCGTTCAAAATCATCATTCTCACCGCGCCCTGGCTGGTGTTGATGGTGTATGGTTTGGCCACGACCTCTCGGCGCGGCACGACCATGCTGCTGCACTTTTCAACAGTGGGCTTTCCGCTGGCTCTGACATTTATCTTGCTGGAATCATCGCACCGCTCTGTGTTGGATCGGCTGACGCGGCAGGCGATGGTGCAGTTGCCGCTTCAGGCGATCAATCAGGCCATTTGGGGATTGTTGTTTGTCCTGGCGCGGTTTGTTTTTCGAGTCAACCTGAGTTGGAGTGACCTGGTATTGGTTTCGTTTATTATTTGTCTGTTCACCCTGTTTACGCCCTGGTTGTCTGGCCGGCTGAGTCAATGGGCCGGCTTGCAAGCGGTCACGAGGGGGGAGAATAGAGGCCATACAGAATGAAGGTGAAAATTTGGGGTGCCAGAGGCTCATTGCCGGCCTCCCTGACATCGGAGCAGGTCGAAGCCAAGTTGATTACAGCGCTGCGTGGGGCGCAGGGCATAGACCTGAGTTCGGACAGCGCGGTGCAAGAATACATTGCCTCGTTGCCGCCTTTGGTGCGCGGCACAGTAGGCAGCAACACGCCCTGTGTGTCGGTACAGATCGGCGAAGAAGTGATCATCCTGGATGCCGGATCGGGGTTGCGTTCGCTGGGCATCGAATTGATGAAGCGCGAGTTTGGACAGGGGCAAGGCACGGCGCACATTTTCATCAGTCACACGCACTGGGATCACATTCAAGGGCTGCCCTTTTTTCGCCCGGCTCTCAAATCGGGAAATCGGATCATTTTTTACAGCCCCATAGCCGATCTGGTAGACCGGCTGGCCGGGCAGCAACGTCCCGAATACTTTCCGCTGGCTTTGGACAAGATGCCTGCCGACATTCAGTTTATCACGCTGGAAGAAAATCAGGCCATCACAGTAGCCGGGGCGCGCGTGTCCAACATTTTGCAGGCTCATCCTGGCCGTGCCTATGGCTATCGCATCGAGAGCGATGACGCCGTGCTGGTGTATGCTACTGACGCCGAATACAAGGACCTGGGCGAGGCTTTTACGCGGCGTTATACCGAGTTTATGATGGGGGCCGATCTGCTGATCTTTGATGCTCAATACACGTTGAGCGATTCGTTCAAATTCAAGGATTGGGGCCATAGCTCGTCTTTTATCGGCTTTGATATTGCCACCCGGGCCAATGTCAGGCGTATTGCGCTGTTTCACCTGGATCACACCTATACCGATGCACAGATTCAAAAAATTTGGGATGCCACGCTGGAATATGCCGCCAGTGACCCGGATCATCCGCAGTGCGAAATCTGGATGGGGATGGAGGGGTTGGAGTTTGATTTGGGGCAGAGTCAGCGCATTTCGATAGAGCATCATCGGCTGCGCGACGCGGTGGTGTTGACCCTCAGCGGGCGTTTTGATGCCGATGCTGTCGAGCTGGTGCATGAGCGGCTGACCGCGTTGATCTCGGATCAACCGCGCCTCGGCCTGGTCATTGACCTGTCTCAGGTGACTCATTTGAGTGTGGCCGGCCTTAAAACATTGATCAATGCCAAAAATATGGGGCAGGGGCTGCCCATTGTGCTGGCTGCGGCTCCAGAAAATGTGCGCAATGTGCTGGCGCAGGTGGGCTTTGCCGAAGAATTTGTTCACTATGACTCGGTCAAAGATGCACTGGCCGCTCTCGAAGCGCGCGAGTTTCTTGAATTGGAAGGCCATCTCTTGCATCGCCGCTATCGCATTGACGCCGGGCTGGATATGAGCCAAAAAGCCGCTCTATTCAAGGCCTTTGACACCTGGTTTGAGCGGCCGGTTACGGTCAAAGTGCTTTCCTGGACGTTGGGTGATCAGGTCGAGCAGCTTTTGTTGCGCGAAGCTCGCGCGGTGGCGCATCTGAATCATCCCAACATTGCCCAGGTGTACGATTGCGTCGAGTATCGCAACCGCTTGTTCCTGATCCGCGAGTTTGTGCCGGGGCTTACTTTGCGTCACTGGCTGGATCATGTGCCGACTGGCAGCCTGTTTCCGCCCGATCAGACCTTGAGCATCGTTCGGGATGTGCTGCGCGGCCTGGCCTATGCTCACGACCGGGGTGTCATTCACTGCACCCTGCGCCCCGAAAATGTTATTCTGGCCGAGCAGGGCGCCAAAATCATCAATTTTGGTTTGGGCGGGCGAGAAAACTGGTCGCTGAGCGACCTGCGCTATATTGCCCCGGAACAGATTTCTCACACCGAGGCCACGCCCCGCTCTGACCTGTATGCATCGGGGGTGATCTTGTATGAAATGGTCACCGGCCGGCTGCCTTTTAACGCCGACACGGTGGAAAGTCTAACCCAGATGCGCATGCGGCTGGACCCGGTGCCGCCGCGCCAGGTCAATCCCAGACTGCCTTTGCCACTGGAGCGGATTATGATGACTCTGCTCAATCGCAATCCGTTGCATCGTTATCCTTCGGCCGAGATGGCTTTGGACGCTTTGAGCAGCATTTCGGCCTGGCAAAACAAATAGGCCGCCCGGTGAGCGCGGCCTGAAAGGGGGGTACAATGAAATGCGGTATGTCGTCGAGGCTGCGCGCCCACATGGTTGGGTTGCGCATCGGGCTGGTTTTGGTGTTGATGTGTTTGCCGGCCCTGACCGGCTGTATTTCGTCGCCCGCTCGAACGGCCAAACCGACGCCGGCCTTGCCGGCGGCCGAGGTGCGCATGCGCGATTGGGTGTTGGACCGCGCCGCCGATTTTGCCGCCGGGCAGATGGCCGGGCTGGTGGTGACAGATGAGGCCGGCGGCGAGTTGCGTTTGTCGCCGGTCGCCGGCAGCGGGGTGTACACCTCTACCATCGTCGTCGCCGATTTTTCTTTTAACGCCATCGCCCCGCACTGGGCCGCTCGGCTTCCCTCAGGGGGACAATTGCGGGTGGAAATTCGTTTTCGTTCCGGCCAGGCCGATTGGGTCGAATGGCAGCCGGTCGGCAACGCGGAATGGAATCCCCTCAAAGAGCAGTTTCACCCCGAAACGCCTTTTCTCCTCTCTAGCGGCACACACATCCAGTGCCGCGTGACCATAACCGCCACCGACAGCGCGGCATCACCGGTTCTGGAGCAACTCACCCTGACCTATATGGACACCACTGTTGGCCCCACCACGCAGCAGGCGCAGACGGTCCGGCAGATGGCGCAGACCACCATGTTGGGGGCGCCCTCGCCGGCGATCATTCCGCGTGCCGGCTGGGGCTGCGATGAGCGCTATCGCACCTGGTCGTCCGAATATCGCCCTGTGGCCAAGATTGTGGTGCATCATACTGTTACGCCGAATGACTATAACGAGGCGAGTGCCACGCAGTGGGTACGGGCGATCTATTATTATCACGCCGTCACATTGGGCTGGGGCGACATTGGCTATAATTATTTGATTGACCGGTTCGGCAATGTCTACGAGGGTCGCTACGGCGGACCGGGCGTGGTGGGGGGGCACGTGTACAGCTATAACTATGGCAGCATGGGTGTGGCCCTGATCGGCACGTATGGCAATTCTGGCGGCAGTGTGGCGCCCACCCAGCCGGTGCTGTCTGCCTTGACTGCGTTGGGGGCGTGGGAGGCCAGCCGCAGTTTTATCCATCCACTGGAAAGCGCCTCGTTTTACAATGCTGCGCCGCCCAACCTGGGCGGACATCGCGATTATCCGCCCTTTAGCACCACCTGCCCCGGTGATTTGCTGTATGCTCAACTGCCCGGCGTGCGGCAGGCAGTGTGGTCACAGATGATGTCGTTCCTGTCTCCTTTTCGGGTGCAGTGGGAGGCGCGCTCTGGAACGCCAGACCCGGTGCAGCCGCGTCAGACCATCAGCCTGGCCGTGAATGTGCGCAATGTGGGCTGGCAAACCTGGCTCCAGGGCGGCAGCAACCCGGTGCGAATCGGCTATCATTGGCTGGACGCTGCTGGTCGGGCAGTGGTTCAACCGCCGCAAGACGATCTGCGCGCCGCCCTGGCTCAGGATGTATCTTTTGGGCGCACGCACGAGTGGGCGGCTGTGCGGGTGACAGCGCCGATCACGCCGGGCCTCTATACGCTGGCTCTGGACATGGTGCAAGAGGGCGTGGCCTGGTTTCACGATGCCAACCCCAGCAGCCCCTTGTTGTCTATTCCTGTCACCGTCGCCGCGCCGCCGACGCCAACGCCTGCTCCCACCCTCGACCCGGCCACGCTCAAAAATGGCGGGTTTGAGTATGACGGGGCGTGGACGATTTACGAGACGGCCTATCCGGCCCGCTATGTCGGTACACCGCGGCGCAGCGGCAACCGCGCTTTGCAGACCGGCATCGCCGACCCGGCGGCCAATGTGTTTAGCTATTCATCGGTAGAGCAGGCTGTGGTGCTGCCGGGCGGAGGCAATGTGCAGTTGACCTGGTGGTATCAGGCGCAGGTGAGCAGCGGCGATTATGGCTATGTCTATATCAATCCGGCCGGGCGGGGCTGGCAGGTGCTTCAGGTGATGCGCAGCGGCGTATCCGACTGGACGCAGGTCAGCTATGATCTCACGGCCTGGGCCGGCCTACCCGTGTCCATCCGCGTTGGCACGTACAACAATGGCAGCGGAGGCGTATCGGTGATGTATGTGGATGATATGTCCATTCAGGCGATCGCCGCTGTGCCAACCGCCACGCCGACTCTTACACCGACTGCCACACCCACACCGACGCCGACCATTCTTCCCACGTCAACGTCGGCAGCCTGCGCCGAGCTGGTTGTGAACGGTGATTTTGAGGCCAATACGGGCTGGACGATTGCCCAGACGCCATATCGGGCGCGCTATACCACTGCCGCAGCGCGCACCGGCAGCCGGGCCATGCAGGTGGGCATCGCCGATCTGGCCGAGAATCAGATGAGCTATTCCTCTGCCGATCAGCGAATGGGTGTGCCGGCAGGTCGGCGCGCCACGCTGACGTTGTGGTATTGGATGCCCCGCAGCGGCGGAATCGGTGATTATGGCTATTTGATGATCCAGCCGGATGGCAGCGACTGGCGTACGTTGCGTGTCATCAAGGATGCCACCGGCGGTTGGACGCAGCTTCAGGTAGATGTCAGCCACTATGCGGGCAGCGCGTTTACGCTGCGGCTAGGGGCGCGCAATGATGGCAGCGGCGATGGTGCAGCCGCTGTGATGTATGTGGATGGCGTGTCGGTGCAGAGTTGCCCATAAAGCGGGGCTCAATCTCTGCGCTGAGAGAGCGGCGGCTCTGGTTTCGGCAGGCTCTCTCAGCCCGATGCTTTAGCATCGGGCGGCTTTAGCTTTGTTGGAAAGGAGGCTCTTGTGGATGATTTACCTGTTTCTCCATCTGCGGAAATGCCGCTTGCGCCGCCCACGCAGCGGCGACGTTGGATTCACCCCCTTTTGTATGCTCTGATTGTTCTAACGGTGACCGGCGGTTTTGCGGCGTGGTGGTGGTTTTACACCTTGCCCGATCGTGTGGATGATCAACAGACTCTCTTGATTGTCCCCTCTCTCCTCATCCCCGACAGCGATGCCTCGGTGCGGGTGGTGGTGCAAAATTTCAAGGCCGGAAAGCCTGTGTCTGGCGCCCAGGTGCGCATTGGCTTGAAGGCTGATCAAGGCGGCGTTACGCCGCTGTTTGAGGGGCAAACCGACGAGTCGGGCAGTTTGCCGGTGCGTTTGCATGTGCCTGCTGATGCCCCAGAAAAGGCCACGTTGGTCGTCGAGACGGCTTCGTCTGCCGGCCAGGACCGTTTGGAGCAGGCTGTGATCATACAACGCCAGTATCGCCTGTTGTTGACCAGCGACAAGCCGCTTTACCAGCCTGGTCAGGTCATTCACATGCGCGCGCTGGCCCTCAGCACCCTCGATCTCACCGCCGCCGCCGCCGGGGCGACGATTCAATTCCTGGTTCAGGACCCCCAGGGCAACAAAGTGTACCGTCAAAGCGTGGCTGCCTCAGAATGGGGCATTGCCGCCGCCGATTTCACCCTCGCCGATATGGTCAACCAGGGCGATTACAAGCTCTCGGTGTCCATCGGCGATACCACATCAGAGAAAACCGTTCAAGTGCGTCCTTATGTGCTGCCCAGGTTTGCCGTACAGGTGTCTACCGACCGCACGTTTTACCTGCCCGGTCAGCGTGTGCAAGGCACAGTGCAGGCCGATTACTTTTTTGGTCAGCCGGTGGCCGATGGCCAGGTGCAATTGAGCGGCAGTGTGTGGGATGTTACGCGCACGGTTGTGGTAGACCTGCGCGGCGAGACCAACTTCAATGGGACATGGGCTTTTGCTTTTGACCTGCCTGCCTATTTCGCAGGGTCGGGATTGGAATCCGGCCAGGCGCAGTTTGCTCTCGAAGTGACGGTGATCGATCAGGCCGACCATATCGAGCAGACCAGCCAGGTTTTGCCTGTTGCAGCCCAGCCCATCATCATCGAGGCGGTGGCCGAGAGCGGTCAACTCAAATATGGCGTGCCGAACATCATCTATGTGCTGACCTCCTATCCCGACGGTCGTCCGGCCGAGACGCGTCTGCAAGTTCGCGTGGATGGCGGGTCGCCCATCGAATTGCGCAGCGGGCCGTTGGGGTTGACCGAGTTGACCTGGACGCCCAATTCGTCGCGCAATTATAGCCTGGACATAATCGCCACCGACGCGGCCGGCCTGTCGGCGCAGCGGTGGCTGGAGATGGGCATCACGCCGGGGCTGGACAGCGTGCTGTTGCGCGCCGACCGCGCCACCTATCTGGTAGGTGACACGATGAACCTGGTGGCTCTGACGCCGGTTGAGTGGGGCGACATTTACCTGGATATGGTCAAGATCGGACAGACGCTCTCTACCCGTTCGAGCCGGGTCAAGGACGGCAAGGCCGAATTTGCCATTGATCTCAGCCCTGACCTGTATGGTACGCTGGAATTGCATGCTTACAAGGTCTTGCATGATGGCAGCATCGTCCGCGATACGCGGCTGGTGGTGGTGGACGCGGCCAATGAGGTCGGCATCGCCATTGCCGCCGACAAGGACACGTATCGGCCGGGCGAGACGGCCGCAGTGCAGTTGAATACCGGCGTGCCGGCCGCGCTAGGGCTGGCTGTGGTAGACGAGTCGGTGTTTGCTTTGCAGCAGCAAGACCCCGGCTTTGCGCGGCTCTATTTTATGTTGGAGCGAGAATTGCTCGAGCCGTTTTATCAGATCAAGGGCTTTGAAATGCCGGCCTCGCTGCCGCCGGACAAGACCGAAATTCGGCAAACCCAAGACGCGGCGGCCAAAGCGGTGTGGGCCAGGGCGGCCGGAGCGACGACGCTTCGTTCGGTCAACTCGCGCCCGCTCAAGGTGCAGGCGGTGAACCGAACGCGCTCGGTCGGGCTTGGGCATGTCTCCAACGCCGCGCTGGTCGGACTGATGGCCATCCCGCTGCTGTTGGTGAGCGTGGCGGGGTTGGATCTGTGGCGCAGGCGGGTGATCAAACGCTCGCTGCTGCGCCTCTTGGTGGCGACCGGCGCGGTATTGTTGATCGCGGTGTGTTTGCTTGGCTGGGTAATAGCTTTGAGCAGCAACTGGTATCTCGATCCCGAAGACCTGCTTCAGCCGCTGCTTGGGTCTCTGGGACTGCTGATGCTGTTCTTGCTCATCTCGGTGTGGATACAAGGGGACGCGACAGGCCGACTTGTAACTCTGCTCACCCTGGCCTGGGTAGCCTTGCTGGGGCTGCTGATCGCCGCGAGTGATCGGCCAGATACACCCAATGAGGGGCTGTCCGTGGTAGCGTTGATAGCTTCTCTGCTCATCCCTGTCGCCTATCTTTTAATGGGCCAGGGACGCTGGGTGCAGCAGCAACGATGGATCGGTGGCCTGTCTACCGGGCTGGGTGGGCTGTTGGGGCTGTCACTGTCACTCGTCGCCTTGATCGCGCTGGCCGGTGCGACAGGCGCTTTTATGCAACCCATGTTGGTGCAGGCGACCCGGGTGGTGGAAAAGGTGGTAGAAAGAGCGCGCGATGATCGCCCGGTGCAAAACGTCAACGAGCCGCCGCGCCTGCGCCAGTATTTCCCCGAAACCCTCTACTGGGCGCCCGAGATTCTCACCGACCTGGACGGGCAGGTCACGGTGCAGATTCCGATGGCCGACAGCATTACCACCTGGCGGTTGACCGTTCTGGCTTCTACCCAAGACGGCAAACTGGGATTTACCACGTACCCCATTCGGGTGTTTCAAGATTTCTTTGTGGATGTAGACTTGCCGGTCTCGCTCACCCAGGGCGACGAGATCAGCATCCCGGTGGCCGTGTTCAATTATCTGCCCAACACTCAAGATGTGCGTCTGGTGGCGCAACCCGAATACTGGTTCGAGTTGGTGGGCGCCGGCGAGCAAACGTTGACCATTGCCGCCAACGATGTCGAGGTAGTCTATTTCCCCATCCGCGTGCTGAAATTCGGCGTGCAGGGCTTTCAGGTCACGGCGTGGGGCAGCCAGATGAGCGACGCCGTGCGTCGCCAGGTGCGGGTGGTGCCGAATGGCAAAGAAATTCGGCTGAGCCAAAGCAACTGGCTGCGCGGGCCGCAAGAGATCACGCTCGGCATTCCGGCGGCGGCGGTGCCAGAAACGCCGCGCCTGGAGGTGAAAATCTATCCCGGCGTGATGGCGCAGGCGGTCGAGGGGCTGGAAAAGATTCTCCGTCTGCCGCATGGCTGATTTGAACAAACTACGTCGGCGACGTATCCCAATGTGCTGGTTCTCGATTATATGCAGCGTTCTGGCTCGGCCAACCCAGAAATTCAAATGCAGGCCGAAAAATATGTTGGCACAGGTTATCAAAGATTGTTGACGTTTGAGGTTCCTGGAGGCGGATTTTCGTTGTTTGGCAGTTCCCCGGCGCAGGTGTTTCTGACGGCCTATGGGTTGATGGAATTTAGCGATATGGAGCGGGTCTATCCGGTGGATAAAGCGGTCATTCAACGGGCGGCGCAATGGCTGCTCAAGCAGCAGCAGCCCGACGGCACCTGGCAAACAGAGGATCGCCGCGCCGGACGGGGTCGGTTGGGGGTTACGGCTTTTGCGGTCTGGTCGCTGATCCAGGCTGGCTATCGAGATACGCCGCAAGTAGCCGGCGCGTTGAGCTATGTGCGAGAATTTGCCTTGCAAGAGCAAGATGCTTATAATCTGGCTTTGGCGGCCAATGCGCTGGTGGCCTATGACCCGCAACATGCCACGTCGCAGGCGGTGCTGGCGCGGTTGTACGATTGGCGCGTTCAAGAGCCGGGCCTGGTATACTGGCCGATCGGCAGCGTCTCTTTGATGGGGGCGGTGGGGCCGAGCGGCAGCCTGGAAACCACCGCTTTGGCGGCGATGGCATTGATGCGCGGCGGTGTCTATCCCGATGCCGTGTCGGGCGCGCTGGCGTTTTTGATCCAGGGCAAAGATAGCTGGGGCACCTGGGGCACCACGCAGGCGACCATCTGGTCGCTCAAAGCCCTGCTGCTGGCCTCAGAGGTGACCGGGCAGGCCGCCGGCACGGTGACGCTGCAAGTGAGCCTGAACGGCGAGCAGACGCATACCATCACCATTGACCCGCACAATGCCGATGTGGTGCATGCGCTGATATTTGATCGAGGGTTTTCTCCGGGCGGGGCCAACCGCGTGCAGATCGAGGTCGAGGGCGCAGAGCAGCCCAATCTGATGTATCAGGTGGCTACCAGCTATTACGTGCCGTGGAGCCAGGTCGAGGCGCCGGCGACGGCCGGGTTGATGTCTATTAATCTGGCCTATGATCGTACCACATTGGCCGTCAACGACGAGGTGACGGTGCAGGTGGATGCACGGCTCAACCAGGAGGGGGTGGTCAGGATGGCTTTGATTGACCTGGGTGTGCCGCCGGGCTTTACGGTGATCGAGCAAGACCTGGCTCGTCTGGTCGAAGCGGGGATGATAGCCCGTTACGAGTTGACCGGACGGCAAATCATCATCTATTTGGAGAATTTTTCTTCGGCAGCACCCTTGAATTTTAGCTATCGGATGCGGGCGCGGTTTCCGATGCGGGCGCAGACGCCGCCGTCGAGTGCGTATGATTATTACAATCCCACCCAATCCACCCTGCGCCCGCCACTGGGCGTGGTGGTGCGGGAATAGACTAGACAGGAGAGCAAGGAATGAGCGAAGGAATTGATTTTGTTTCCAATTACAACGACTTGAGCACCGACCGAGGCTTTCAGTTCGAGTTTATGTGCAATCGCTGCGGCGGCGGCCATCGCACACCGTTCAAGCCGTCATCACTCAGCACGGCGGCGGCGGTGCTGGACACGGCCGGCAGTCTGTTTGGCGGAGTGTTTGGCAGCGCAGCCAATGTCACCGAGCGGGTGCGCTCGGCCGGCTGGCAAAAAGCGCACGATGAGGCTTTTCGCACGGCGGTGCAAGAGACGCGCAAGCTGTTCATCCAGTGTCCGCGCTGCTCGGCATGGGTGTGCCGCAAAAGCTGCTGGAGCGACAAGCGTGGCCTGTGCAAAAACTGCGCCCCCGATCTGGGCGTCGAAATGTCGGCGGCACAGTCTAGCCGCTCGGTCGAAGAGGTTTGGGCGCACGCGCAGATGGCCGAAGAGGATAAAAAACTGGGCGCCGAAGCCTGGAAAGAGACCGTTCGGGCGACCTGCCCAGAGTGTGGCGTGCCGTTGGCAGCCAACGCCAAGTTTTGCCCGGAATGTGGAGCCAAGATCAAAACGGCCAAACATTGCCCGGAATGTGGGGTCAAGGTGCAGCCGGGGGCCAAATTTTGCCCGGAATGTGGCACCAAACTGGGCTAAACCGGGCCCGGCCGTTCGCCGGTTGGAGGGTTCGACAGGTGAACGGCTTGTGTTTTGCACCTGCTAAAATCAGAGCCGGCGCAGGCAGCAACCGATGTGTGCCTGCGCCGGTTCGCATAATGATCGTGTTGAGGAGGGGCGCATGGTGAATGACAGCATAGCCAACTGGCTGAGCGAAACCATCCGACAGGCCTGTCGAGGAGCGGACAATAACCTGTACCCGGCCGAGGCCCGTTCGTCCGATTTTGTCGGCGAGCCGGCCTGGGACGAGCCATTGATCGGCTTTTCTGGCGGCGCCGACCCGCTTTATGCGCAGTTCAAGACAGCGGTGGGGCCGTTTCATTGGACGCCGTTGGAGGCCTGGCAAGAGGCGTTTCCAGGCGAGGCGGTGTCATCAGCAGAATTGACCGTGATTTGCTGGGTGCTACCGCAGACCGCGGCCACGCGAGAGGACAATGCCCGGCAGACTCGCTACCCGGCCGAGCGTTGGGCGCGCTCGCGAATCTATGGCGAGGAATTTAACAAAAAATTGCGCCAAGATGTGGTCACAGTTTTGCAGTCGGCGGGATATGCGGCCATGTCGCCGATGCTGTTGCCGCAGTGGAAAACGCTCCCTTCAGAGGCGTATGTGTGGGCCTCGACCTGGTCGGAGCGGCATGTGGCCTATGCGTCGGGGTTGGGTACATTTGGCCTCTGCGATGGCCTGATCACGGCGGTGGGCAAGGCGGTGCGCATCGGTTCGGCTGTTGCTCGTGTTGCCATCCCGCCGACACTGCGCCCCTATACTCATCACCGCGCATACTGTCTCTTTTTTGGCACGCCGCGCTCGTGCGGCGAGTGTATCGCCCGATGCCCGGCCGGCGCGCTGTCGGAGCAGGGCCACGACAAACGCAAATGCTCGGCTTTTTTGGACAGGGTCACGGCCGAACACGTCAGAGCCAGTTATGGCTTTGATGGATATGGCTGCGGGCTGTGTCAGACCGGTGTGCCGTGCGAGGCGCGGGTTCCGCAGGCGCAGATTCCGCGCACACCAGATTCTCTCTTATGATGGTCTGGCGCGCTGATGCTGCCTGGCTGCGATCTCGCGTTCAATGTCAATCATCTGCATGGAATCGAGATAAAAGGTGCTTTGCGGCGAGGCAATGTTTTGCAAAATATCAATCACTGCGGCGATGCGTGAGACTTGATCTTCGATGATGATTGGAATTTCGGGGTCATCCAGCCTGTTTTTCAACGACGAGGCAATGCCCAGGATGGTTTGCAGGGGGTTGTTGATGTGGTGAGACAGGGTGATGACGACTTCCTGGATGGTTTGAGTGGCCACCGTCTGGCGCAGAGCCTCGTGCAGCCGGGCATTCTCGATAGCCATCGCCACAAACGCTGCGGCAGCCTGAAGCAGGCTTTCATCTTGTTCGGTAAAACTGCCAATGCCATCGGCGGCCGATTCGTCTATTTTGTTGATCACCTGGATGGCCCCGATGGTCTTGCCCGGCACGGTCAGCGGTACGCACAAGACCGAGCGGGTGCTAAAGTCAATGGTCTGGTCAATGACCGGGTAAAAGCGCGGATCGCTGGCTGCGTCATTCACCCGCGCGGATTGGCCGTTTTGCACCACCCAGCCCACAATGCCTTGCCCCATGCGCAGCCGGAATGCCGAGAGCTGTTCACGGTCTCCTTGCAGGTTGATTTGAAAGACCAGCTCGCCGCTGTTTTGATCGAGCAAAACCAGCGAGCCGGCCTGCACGGTCAAAATCTGGTTGATGCTGCGCACTAGGGCCTGCATCACCTGATCCAGTTTGAGCGAGCATGTGACCATCTGGGCGATGCGGGTCAGGGCGGCCAGGCGGCGGGCCTCCTGGCGGGTAGATTCGTACAGGCGGGCGTTTTTGAGGGCGATGGCGGCATAGTTGGATAGCACGGCCAGGCGATCTTGCACTTCCAGGTTGGGCCTGCGCCCGCGCCCAAAGGTTGCCACAATGACGCCGGCTACATCCTGGCCCATCTTGATTGGGACATAGAGCGACACGCCGGTCGCCGCTGTGTCCGATGAGGATGGGTTGTCGGACGGCGATGGACGTACCCAGGCGGTCTCGCCGCTGCGCATGGCGTTTTGGACGCCAATTTCCAATGTCTCGGTTTGTAGTTCACCCGCTGCGGCCATATCGCGGCGAAAGGCGACCAGGCTCAGTTTAGAGGTGTTCTCATCGGGCAAAAACACTCCCACCATCTGCGCCTCGGTCAGGTAGGCCACGGCATCGGTGATGCGCTGCAAGAGTTGATCGGTGGTCATCAACGAGGCCACCGACCGACCGATGGCCTGATAGATGGACAGTTCGCGCATGCGCTGTTGCAGGGCCAGGTTGGTCTCGCGCAGCTTGTCGGTGAGCTGTTGCCGCTCGTGGCGTAGACGCGCTTCTTCCAAAGCGCGCTCGACGGCCATCAACATTTCGTCTATGGTAAAGGGCTTGGACACATAATCGCGTACGCCCATGCGCAAGGCCTGCACGGCTACGTTTTCCGACCCGTGCGCCGTGACCAGGATGACGACCGATTCGCAGCCGCGTTGTCGGAGCAATTCCAACACCTGCCAGCCCGATATGTCTGGCAGATTGAGGTCGAGCAGGATCAGGTCGGGTGTCTGGGCGAGGGCATAGCTCAATCCCCGCTGACCGTCTGAGGCAAACGAGAGGGCATAACGCGGCGCAGCCAGAATATCACCCAGTAATTCGGCGATCTGTGGGTTGTCTTCGATAATCAAGATGCGCGCCGCACGGAGGGCGCCGGCCTGTTTTCTTTGCGCTTTTTCTTCAAGCACCTGGCTCCCCCTCTGCCAAGATGGAGAATACCCCCCTTTCCCATCAGGTGTGGGAAAGGGGGAATAGCAAGGCCGAATCGAGATCAGAACTGCCGGATGCCCCAACGTTGGTTTCGACAGGCTCAACCAACGTTGGGCGTCAGTCCTGAAAAATCATCCGATCAAGAGTTTTTTGACCGATCATTGTATCCGTCGGCCAGGTGAGTGTTGACATGGACGACGCCGGCATTGAGATAGGCGAACCCATAGTCGGGCGTCACGCGGGGCAGGGCGTCGGCGTCGGCCTGCGTCTTGATCACCGAGCCGGCCGGCACATAGCGACCGTCGGCGATCTTGACGCCCAGTACCAGGCACTTGGGTTCGATCACGCAGCCTTTGCCCACCTGCGATTTGAATACCAGCGACTGCATACCGACAAAGCTATCGTCGCCCACGCTGGCCGGGCCGTGTACCTGCGCCTGATGCGCCAGCGACACGCGGCAGCCGATGTACACGGCATACTTTTTGCCATTCACCTCGACCAGGTTTTTCTCGACAGGTTTGCCGTGATCGTGGGTTTCCAGGGCGTGCAATACCACTCCATCCTGGACGTTCGATTCGTCACCCACCCAGATGGGCTGCCCCTCGTCACCGCGCACCGAGGCGCAGGGCGAGACCATCACCCGTTTGCCCAAATAGACAGCCCCGATCACCGCCGCCAGAGGGTGGACATAGGCCGTGGGATCAATGTAGGGCTGCGAAACCTGCGGACTGAACGATGTCTGTACATTGGCATGGATATTTTGCGGCATTGAGTATCCTCCTTCAAGTTCTTTCAAATCACTTCAAAGGTAATAATTGTGCCGTCACCTTCGTGCCATCTTTCCATTTTGGTGCGCGCCTTGATTTTGACATGATCCAACACAGCGTCGGCTACAGCCAGATATGGACAGATGAATGGTACTGTCACTCCAGATGATTCCAGGTCGTCGCACAGCTTGCGATTGACGCAGCCACGCACTCGCAATGTGAATATATCACCATCGCCTTTCACTGCTGCGTCTTGGGCAAAGCCAAACTCGTCCACAAACAGCCGTGCCACTTCGTGCAGTACCGCGTCGGCCGACTCACCAGCGATTTCCAGCCCCATTTCTTTTTCCAGTACCGGCAGAATCTCGTCGCCGATTTCGTGGCTGAGGCCGCGCGCCCCATCGCCTAGCAGATCCCAAATGCCTGTTGCCAATCCAAACAATGTCAGGCGGGACAGGCGGAGCATATTTTGTTTTTTCTGTTCTTCAGTCGCCATCGGTTTCTCCTTTTTTCATTCTAAATCTTGGGTGTTCTTGATCTCAAGCTCTTTAACGGACTTGTTCGCAGTCTGTCGGAGAGACTAATCGTTGCCCCACTTGGATGTCGGGAGCCCGAACTTGTGCGGGTCCCCCATTCTATGCGCTAAAATTGCCAGGTTGGGGACTCGCCATCGTTCAGGCATCTCTGACAGCCTGCCAGGAGCGTACTGAAAAATCCCCTCACCACCAAGACACAAAGGGCACAAAGCATTTCTAAAAACGCCAGGTATTGCAAACCTTTGTGTTCCTGGTGTCCTTTGTGGTAAAAATAGACTTTTTCAGCGGCCTCCTAGGTCATCGTCTCGGCCACATCGTTGGCAATGTCGCGCATTTCCAGCAGGGCCATACCCAGGTTGACGCTGGGTTCGGTCAGACCCAGCACCATCGCCTGTGGCCCGGCCCCGCTGACAATGACCCATCCGTCTTTGCCTTGCAGAATTGCCACTTTGAAATCGCCGCACTTGAGGTTGCCCAGGGCGCGCTTGCTCAAGCCGACCAGGGCCGCTCCTTCGGCGCCCACGCGGGTGGCGTCGTGTCCACCCATCGGCAGGTTCGATGACAGTACCAGGCCGTCGGTGCCGACGATGACTGCCCCGTGAATGTCGGCCGATTCGCGCAACAACGATTCCAGGTGTTCGGTTAGCACTTCACTTCGTCTCTTGGCCATTTTTTTGCCCTCCTTTGGCATGTCTTCTTTTGGGGTTGATTCTTGCAATGTCTCTATATTTGGGAGATTGACCTGATCTCCTGCATCCTGGTTTTGTTCCCCCCACTCGATGATCTCGATCTCGGCCTGTGCCTCTTGCTCATCAATCAGCCGCATCCCTTCCAACACCAGGTTCGACCAGGGTGTGCTGACTGTGTGCGCCGGGGCTGGCACATCTATTTCCAGCTCAAACTGTCCCTCTTCCCAGGTCAACAATTCATACAATGCCTCCTCTCCCTGACGCTCGTTCGACTCGATGTGAACGATCTGGCCTTGCTCGAAAAAGATGCTGGCCTCTCGATCTTGAATCCACACCCGCAATTTGCTCTGTTTCTGCTCGTTGCAGTTGACCGAGATCAGGGTGGTGAGTGGGATGTCTTGCAAATGCCCTCGAACTGCCACGTCACTTCCTCTCTTCGCGGGATAGCCGCCGTCTTTTCCAGGCCTGTTGAAGCAACGCCAGTGCCTGTGGCATAATCTGTTCGGTGTTGCTGCGCGGCTCGATCATGACAATCAGCACCAATTCTTGACTGCCGATGCGGGCGCTCTGCGCTACCAGGCGGTGTTGATGCCCAAAGCGGATGCTGATTTCGTCTACCGGCGCCCATTTCATCTTTTTTTGCATCGCCTGGGCCATATAGCGAAACCGCGTCACCAGGCCGCTCAACTCGTCTTGATCCAGCCCCAGCCCCGGCGCCATCGAGACGATGTGCAGACCCTCGCCGCTGGCTAAAAAGGCTGCTTTGACGCCTTGCTGATGGCACAGCCGCTCCAACACCTGTCCCAGCAGCGCCCAACGCGAAACTCGCTCTGCGCCTCGCTCCATAGCCTCTCCTCTAGATGCCTTGCTGAATGTTGGCAATGACCCGCCCGATCACGGCTTTGAGCGTATCAAACACACCCACCCCTTGCAGGGCTATTGTCTCAAAGCAGGGGATGGTCTCGTTGAGCTTGAGCCGCTGCTTGAACTCGCTGACCGGCACCACATTGGGCAGGTCTCGCTTGTTGAACTGGATGACCAGCGGCATGCGCGCCGGTGCATAGCCCAGTTCTTGCAGGTGCTTGAGCAAGTCGCTGAACGAGACCAGATTGTCGCGCATGCGTTCCACCTGCGAATCGGCCACAAACACTACCCCATCGGCTCCTTGCAGCACCAGCTTGCGGGTGGCGGCGTAATAGGTCTGCCCCGGCACGGTGTACAGGTTAAAGCGCGGCTTGAGCCCTTTGACCTGCCCCAATTCAAGCTGCAAATAGTCAAAGTAGAGGGTACGGTCTTCGCGGGTTTTCAGCGACACCAGATCGCCGCGCAGGTCGGGGTTGGTGTGGCCGTGAATGTACTCCAGGTTGGTGGTTTTGCCGCTCAGGGCCGGGCCATAGTAGACGATTTTCAGTTGAATCTCTTTGAGCTTGCGGTTGATAAACACGGTTTACCTCATTGACCGCTCAGGGCGTCGTCCAGTTCTTGAGCCAGGAGTGCATCCAGGCCATCCAGGTCGTGGATGTTGGATTGGCCGGAAGTGTGGCGCGATTGGGCAATGATTTCGGCCAGTTCGGTGACCAGTTCTTTGGTAAAGAGCCGAATCATGCCGATGGGGGTTTCGGTGTCAAAAACGGTGATCAACAGCATGTCTTCGCCAATCTCAGACAAGTAAATGTTGCTTTTGCTGCCCTCGTGTAGCACCATGCGAAAGCGTGCCTCTTCGCCCACCAGCCGGGCCAGTTCTTTGGTGGCGGCCAGTTCGCCGGCGCCCAGCGCCGACAGTACAGCGGTGTTCATCTTGCCGGCGGCGCCCTGCTCACTGATCAGTTGCCCGGTGATGTCGGCCAGCAGCAGGCAGCGGGCACCAGTTTCCCAATACATATTTTCCAGCCGGGCGTCAATGGCATCCATCTGTTCCGCAGATAACTCGATAGGTCGGGGTAACATGGCAATGCCTCCAGCCTGAATTGGTCGCTCAGCCGATGTCCAGGGACACAAGCCCCTGCGCCACTGCGTCTTCAAAGCTCATCAACACCCGGTTGTTGGAGCGCGGTGTAGGAAGAGCAGTGGGTGGTTCCGCCGGGGACGGTTGCGTCTGCGGCTCTGCTTCGGCAGCGAGCATGTCGGTTGCCTGTTGCAGTGAAACCTCTGGCCTGGCGGGTTGACACCAGCTTTCCATTTGTTCGAGTAGGGTTTCGCCAAATTCTTGAGGCAGTCCGGTTGGGGCAGTGGTCTTGTCTATTGCCGTTAACCGGCGCAGCGACTCGATGGCGCGTTTGGCGCACAACCAGACCATGCCCAGGCGGCTGGCCTGCGAACGGCTGTCAAAGAGAAACATGAGGAAAAATTGGTCGTTGATGGTGGATGAATAAACGTGAAACCGGTCGCCTTCGTGATAATTGAGGTTGAGGGCCGATGTCTCGCCCAGAACGCCGCTCATAGCCCAGGTTGTGTTCAAGCCGCCGGCGACGAGGGCGGTGAGGTTGTTCAAATTGAGATGGAGTGTTTCGCCATGATGCGCCAAAATCTGCCCGGTGGCATCGCACAACAGCACCGCCTGCGCTCCCGAATCGGCGTTGATCTGTTCCAGGTAGGACGAGATGGCTTCAAATTGGGCTTCGCTGAAAATGGTCATTCGGCCGGTCGTCGGCGTTGAGCGGGTAAAGGCCTGGCGGATGGCGGTCATCAGGTCTTCCATACGAAAGGGCTTGGTGATGTAACGAAAGGCACGCAGTCGCTCGACCGCACCGCGAATCTGCTCGTTGCCATAGGCTGTCATCAAGACCAGCAGGGTTTTCGGCCAGCGCTGTTGGATGCGATAGAGCAGTTCCAGGCCGTTCATGCCAGGCATGCGAAAGTCGCTGATCACCATATCAAAGGGCTGCGCTTCGATTTTGCGGATGGCTTCTTCGCCCGATGTGGCGGCCTCGATGTGATAGCCCGGCCCCAGTTCGGCCAGGTTTTCGCAGGCAAAAAAGGCCACCCCTTTTTCATCATCTACGATCAAAATTCGTTTGACCATCAACGTCTCCCCCAGTTCCCCCCAATCTGCGCTGCAAGTATAACATATCACATTTGGAGACGTTGACATGCCCAACATGATCACCGAATGTTCCCAATTTGGTGAAAGAATGGGAATGAGTATCAAGACGGTGATCGTTCAGGTGTTTGGCTGGTTTGAAACCAGCATATAGCCCTTGCCACGTACATTGACGATGTGAGATGATTCTTCATCCGAAAAGGTGAGCCGTTTACGCAATCGCCAGATGGTGGTGCGCAAAGCGTCGCGGGCGACAGCGTCTGGTTCGTCGAGGCCGTGAATTTGCTGCTCCAACTCGCGAAACGAGAGGGGTTCATCGGGCCGGGCGGCCAGGCAAACCAGCACGCGAAATTCCAGCGGTGAGAGCGGCACTGGTTTGCCGCGATGGGTGACGGTTTGATGTGTCAGATCAATGGCTAGATCGGCTACCGACCACAGCGAGGCGACCGCGACCGGGTGAGGAGATTCTGGTTTGGCGCGACCAGGGGGATCGAGCGGTGTAGCAGCGGGCTGGTCGGGGGTGAGGCGCAGTTGATGCGCGGCGGCCTCGATCAGATGCAACAGGCGGTCGCGCTCTAGCTCGCGGCGACGGCGGGCCAGGCCGCGTTCGATGGCGGCGAGCAGATCTGGAATGTGACAGGGCTTGCTCAGAAAATCACAGCCGCCGCGCCGCATGGCCATCACGGCCGTGTCGAGTGAACTGTGAGCGGTGAGCATGATCATGGCTGGCGGCAGGCCAAGTTGTTGCAGTCGCTCCATCACCTGCAAGCCGTCCAGCCCTTGCATCTGGAGGTCCAGGATCAGCACGTCGGCCTGATGCTGATTCAGCCATTGCATGGCCTGCTCGCCATCGGGCAGGGCCGTGACCCGGTAACCGTACAATTCTAACTCGTCGCTCAGCAGCAGCCGCACGGCCGGATCATCGTCTACCAAAAGAAGGTGGGCCGTAAGAGATGATGGATCGGCGGTCATGGCAGGCTCTCCTTGACCTCACACAAAGCGGGCAGCACGACGGTAAAGGTGGTGCCTTGTCCATAGACGCTCTCTACCTGAATCTGCCCGCCGTGCCGCTGAATAATGTCCTGGCTGATGGGCAGCCCCAACCCGGTGCCGTGGGCGCGGGTGGTGTAGAATGGCTCAAAGATGCGGGGTAAATGTTCCGGCGCGATGCCGTGACCGGTGTCGCTAAAGCGGATATGGATGGTTTGCCTATGACATTCGGCCGAGATGGTCAGCGTGCCGCCGTTGGGCATGGCATCGGCGGCATTGAGGATCAGGTTCAAAAAAACCTGCTTGATCTGGTTGGCAATCACATTGAGAACAGGCAAAGTCTGGTCAAAACGACATTGAACAACTACCTGGCTGTGCTCCAGTTTTTTGGCCGCCAGAGCGAGAATTTCGTTCAACAGCACGCCCAGATCGGCCGGCACCGGGCGGTCGTCGGATGGCCGGTAAAAGCCCAGCATGCGCTCCACCAGGCCGATCAGCCGCTCGACCTCGCGCCCGGCTACCTGGATGTATTGTTGGCGTTTTTCGGCGTCCAGGTCGGGGCGGTTGAGCAGGCGCAGTCCACTGCTCAAAGCCTGCAAGGGGTTGTTGATCTCGTGCGCCAGCGACGCGGCCAATCGTCCCAAGACGGCCAGCTTTTCCGAGCGCAGCAGGCTTTCCTGAGCGCGTTTTTGCTCGCTGATGTCGCGCAGCGCACACACTGCGCCGACGACCTGCCCTTGATCGTCGGGCAGGGGGTAGGCCGAGATGGACAGGATGCGATTGAGCCGAGCCATGTTCACCTCGGCATTTTGGGCGACGCCGGTTTGGATGGCCTGATGATGGGGGCTGTGCAATTCCTCATCGGGTGACAGTTGAAAAACCTGCGCATAGTGCTGGCCGATCAGGGTATGGACGGGAATGTCGAGCCATTGGGCCAATGTCTGATTGGAGCGCACCAGAATGCCTTGCCGATCTATGATGGCGATGCCGTCCTGGATGGCATCAAAGGTGGTCTCCCATTCGTTTTTGGCGCGCGAGATGGCTTGGTACAGGCGGGCATTCTCAATGGCGATGGCCGTTTGTCGGCCGATCACAGCCAGCAGATTGATTTCACTGGCCGCCAGCGGGCGCGAGTTTTTTTGCCGTCCCAGGCAGAGCAATCCTACCGTTTTTTCCTGAGCGCGCAAGGTCATGCTGACGGTGACAACCTGTTCGGTGTGGGCGACCAGGTCTTGCCACACGGCTTGCCGGTCGTCGGGTGATGAGATGAGCAAGGGTTCTGTGGCTACGAGTGCCTGCGCGATCCAGGGGGTGTCTTGGGGCAGTGGGCGAATGTGGTTCGCATCGGCGTGGAGGGCTGCCGCCGGACGCAGCCATTCGCCGGTCTCATCGCACAGCCAGAGCAGGGCCAGGTCGGCATCCAGGTGGGCGGCAATGGTCTCGATCAATGATTGGCTCCACCAGTTCAGGTCATTGCTGGTGGCCCACGTCTGGCTGATCTCCATAATGGGCAGCAGGGAGCGCAAGCGGTGGTTTTCTTGTTCGCGGCGGTGCGCTTGCAAGGCCTGGTTGACGGTCTGGAGGATGTCTTGGGGCTGTACCGGCTTGAGCATAAAGCCGCGTGCGCCCAGACTCAGGGCGTCAATGGCATTTTGCAGCGTGCCATAAGCAGTCATGATCACGGCGGTCAGGCCGGGGTGGATGGCGCGGGCCTGTCGCAGCACCGTCAGCCCATCCATGCGCGGCATGGCCAGGTCTATCAAAAGCAGGTCAAAAGGTTCTTTTTCCAGCCAACTCAGGGCCTCGCTGCTATCGGTGCAGCCACGCACGGTATAGCCCACCATCGTCAGAACGCGGCTGCAAATGTGAACGATGGACTCTTCGTCATCCAAGACAAGTATGCGTTCAGGCATGGCTCAATCCTTTGGAGTAGAAATAGCACATACCTGATTATAACACTAGCTGGAGAATTGCACAATGTCTTGGCAGGCAACGCGGGCGTCACTCTGCCCGATGCTTTAGCATCGGGCAGCAGGCGAGGCTCAAGCCTCGCGCTGAGCATTTTCAGGTCAGGGTTGGTTTGGCGGGCGATCCAGTATTTCTCTGACCCGGCGCGCCAGCTTGTCTGAAGTAAAGGGCTTTTCCAGCAGGTCCAGGCCGGGTTGCAAGATGCCGTGTTGGGCAATTTGATCGTCGGTATAGCCGGATATGTACAGCACGCGGAGGCGCGGTTGGTCGGCCTGGAGTGTTTCGGCCAGTTGCCGGCCGTTCATTTCGGGCATGATCACGTCGCTGATCAGCAGGGCAATGGCATCGGCGTGCTGTTGGTACAGTTGGATGGCCTCGCCGGGGCGGCCGGCTGTCAGCACCTTGTAGCCATATTGTTGTAGCACCCGCCGGGCCAGCGTTCGCACGGCCTCGTCGTCTTCGACCAGCAAAATGGTTTCATTGCCGCGTAGGGCGAATTGTTCGGCATCGTTTGATGGGGATTCATCGAGCGGCGATTCAATGCAGGGCAAATAGATTTGAAATGTGGCCCCCTGGCCGGGCTGGCTGGTCGCATGGATATATCCCCGGCTTTGCTGGACGATGGCCCACACGGTAGACAGGCCCAGTCCGGTGCCTTTGCCGGCTTCTTTGGTGGTGAAAAATGGCTCGAACAGGTGCGCTTGTACATGTTCGGTCATGCCGATGCCGGTGTCGGCCACGCTGAGCAAGGCATATTCGCCCGGCGGCACATCTCTGTCGGCGTCGGCGAGGACCAGGTGTTGGGTGCTGATGTACAACGTTCCGCCCTGAGGCATGGCGTCGCGGGCGTTGACGCACAGGTTCATGACCATCTGCTCGATCTGACCCCGGTCGGCCAATATCTGGCCCAGATGGTGATCCAGCGACACTTGCAGGCAAATGTTTTCGCCAATCAGCCGACGCAGCATTTTTTCCATCTCGTGGATTACCTCGTTCATGTCCAAAGCGCGAGGGCGCAGGGCCTGCTTACGGCTGAAAATGAGCAGTTGGTTGGTCAACGCGGCGGCGCGGTCGGCCGCCCGCCGCACCTCTTCCAGGTCGGTCAAGATGGCATTGTCGGGTGGTAGTTCTTCAATGGCAAACTCGGTATAGCCCTTGATCGCCATCAGCAAATTGTTAAAATCGTGTGCCACACCGCCGGCCAGCTGGCCGATGACCGAGAGGCGGTCTTGCTGGCGCAGTCGATCCTGCATCTGGTGTTCGCGGGTCATGTCGCGCAGCACCAGCACCCAGCCCATATCTTGTAGGCCGAGGTGAATGGGCCGGCCGATCACCTCAAAAGACCTGTCCTCGACCTTGATCTCGTGCCAGGATGGGTCTTGTGGCCAGGTGAGCCAGTGATCAAGCGGCAAACAACCCAACTCGGTCAATACCTGGCCGGGGTGGGCATCGGTCAAAAGGGCCAGGTCTTTTTGGGCGGCCAGGTTGGCCAGCACGATGCGCGAATGGGCATCCAGCAACAAGACGCCTTCTGGCACGGCGTCCAGCACATCGCCGAGCTGTTGGGCCTGCGTTTGAATTTGCGCCAGCAGCAGGTCTCGTTCGCGTTCGGCCTGTTTGCGCTGGGTGATGTCGGTGGCGATGCTGAGCATGGCCGGCTGTCCCATCCAGTCTACGGCCTTGACAAAAATTTCCAGCGGGATGGTCGAACCATCGCGACGAAAATGTTCGACCTCAAAAGCAGATTCGCCGGTTTCGGCAATCTGGCGCATGCGCGGCTCGATCTGGGCGGCGCTGGCCGGCACATCCAGTTGGTGCAGGTTGATCGTCATAAATTCGTCCGGGCTGTATTGGTGCAGAGCAAAGGTTTTCTGGTTGGCGTACAAAAAGCGGCCGTTCCAGTCGTGCACGGTGATCGAGTTGGGAGCCACGTCGAGCATTTCGGTCAGGATGCGCATGCGCAGTTCGGCCTGTTTGCGCTGGGTGATGTCCAGGGCGGTAAAGGTCACGCCGGCGGTCAGGTCGGTATGGTTGAGGGGGGTGCTGCTCAGCAAAATGTCCAGGATGACGCCATCCTTGCGCTGCCAGCGGGTTTCGACGCTGCCGCTGCCGCGCTCGGTGATCTGGCGATATTTTTCCTGCCCGACATAGTCATAGTCTTTCTGGGTGGGGTAGAGCAGGCGTGCCGATTGGCCGACCAACTCGGCACGGTCATAGCCGGTCATTTCGCACAGCCGGTCGTTGGCCTCGACGATCACCCGGTTGACGACCACGCCGATGCCGATGGGAGCTGCGCTAAAAATGCTGTGCATCTTGACCTCGCTCTCGCGCAGCCGTTGTTCCAGTTGGTGTTTATAAAGGGCAATTTCGATGGTGCTGAACAGTTCGCGGTCGCGAAAGGGTTTGAGCAAGTAACCATATGGCTCGGTCACTTTGGCCCGCTGCACAATCTCGTCGCCAATGTTGGCCGTCAGATAGATGATTGGCACATCGGCTTGGGAGCGGATGCGTTTGGCAATCTCGATGCCATCCAGGCCGCTGCCGTCCAACTGAATATCCATCAAGATCAGGTCGGGGCGCTGCTGCGTCATCAATCGCATGGCCTCGCCCTCCGAGGTGGCAATGGATGGCGCTGCATAGCCGGCGTTTTGCAGCTTGCGCTGCACCATGCGGGCGATCAAGAGGTCGTCTTCAACGATTAAAATGGATGCTGACATTGGTTTATCCTCCCGTTCCGTCGAGATTAAATTCGACGCGGCAGCGTGTGCCATGCGGCGCATCATCGGGCCGGCTCCAGTCAATCTTGCCGCGCAACTGCCTCACCAAAATGTCAATCAGGAACATGCCCAATGTTTGGGTCGAGGGGAATCGAAAATCATCGGGCAGTCCGATCCCGTTATCGCTCACAGTTAATATATGCTGCCACCCGCCGACCGGCATCATAGACAACTCGATGCGAGGCGGCTCTGATGTCCGTTCGACATTGGGGGGAAATGCATGCTTGAGGGCGTTGGAGATCAGTTCGTGGATGAGCAGCCCGCAGGGGATGGCTTGTTGAATGTTGACCAGCACATTTTCAATGTTGACAACCAGTTCGATCTCACGGCCGCGCTGGTAATGCGCCGACAGCAGGTCTTGGGCCAGCATCTGGGCGTAAACGGCCAGGTCAATGCTGGCCAGGCTGTCCGGTTGATAGAGCAGTTCGTGGATCATGGCCATCGAATGGACGCGGCGGCGGCAGTCTTGCAGGGCCGCGATTACCTGCTCATCCTGGACAAACTGGCACTGAAAATCTAGCAGGCTGGAGACGATTTGCAAATTGTTTTTGACGCGGTGATGAATCTCTGAGAGCATGGCTTGTTTTTCGGCCAGGCTGTTGCGAATTTGCTCTTCGGCTTCTTTGCGCTCGGTAATGTCAACGTGTGATCCCAGTGCCCGCAGCGGTTGCCCATCCTCTGTGTAAAAAGCAGAGGCGCGCGTCAAAATCCACCGATAAGAGCCGTTTTTGTGACGGAAACGAAACTCGACCTGGAAATGGGGCTGACCGGCGGCGATGCACTGCCGGATGTGACCAAGTGTGTGCGGCAAATCCTCGGGGTGAACACGAGACTGCCATTCCTCAAAACGATTCTCGATTTCGTTGTCGGCATAGCCGATCTGGCTTTTCCATTCGGTGGAATAGAAAACCTGGTCTGTCGTCAGGTTCCAATCCCACAGCCCCACCTGGCTGGCAGCGACGGCGTTTTGCAGCCATTGCGATGTCTGTTGCAATGACTCTTGCATCTGCCATCGTTCGGCCTCCATGCGGACGCGCTCGGTGATGTCGTGGACGATGGATAGGATGTGCGAGACACCTTGCAGGTCAATGATCGCTGCCGACATGAGGCCAATGCGGATGCCGCCATCTCGCACCCTGAACTGCGCTTCCAGGTTTTCACAGTGGCCGTGTGCCTGGAGCTCGCGTACCAGTTTTTGGCGGTCTTGTGGGTCGGCCCAGATGTTGATTTCAAGAGAGGTTTTGCCGATCACTTGTTCGCGGGTATAGCCGGTGAGCTGAGTAAAGCCCTGATTGACATCTATAAACAGGCCATCGTGCAGACGGGTGATGATGATGGCATCGGGGTTGGTGTGAAAAGCCAGGCGGAATCGCTCCTGACTCTCGCGCAAGGCAGTGTATCCTTCGATGCTATGCAGGGCAAAGGCAATGTCGCCGGCCACCTCGATCAACAGGTCTTGCTCCTCCCGATCTATGGTTACAGAGGGCGGCGTCGAGACGACCAATAGTCCATAAACGCGATCTTGGTAGGCCAGGCGTATGGCAACCTTGCCCTGGCAAAAAGGAGCCCAATGAAACAGGCAGTTGGCGCAATGGTGTTCGGCCTGCCAGATGAGCGGTTCGGCTTGCCCAAGAGCGGTCTGAATGCAGGGGGGATGATGGTTTTCGGCCAACTGCTGCCGCAGCAGGTCCGGCGACGCGCTGTCGTCGGCGGCGATGCTGCTACCGGCCGATGCCCATGCCTCCAGCCGACCGGCGGGCGTCAACAGGGCGATCCAGGCGGCCAGGTAGCCGCGCGTCTCGCTCAGATAGTCGCAGGTGTCTTGAATCAATTGGTCGCGGTCGTTTTGGCGGGTGATCAGTTGGTTGATATTTCGGATGGCGCGCAGCACGTCGTTGAGGCGTTGGATGTGCTTGTTGAATTCGTGTTGTATCGTAATATCGCGTGCTGCGGCGTAAATTTTGTCGCCCAACGGATGGGACCACCATTCGATCCAACAATAGCTGCCGTCCTGTCGCCGATAGCGGTTGACGAACGAAGGAACCTCTTGTTGGGTGCGCAGTTTGTCAATAGCGGCCAGGGTGTCGGCCAGGTCGTCGGGGTGAACCAGGTCGAGAAAACGGCGGCCTTGCAGTTCCGACAGGGGATAGCCCAGCACCCGTTCCCATTCGGGGTTGAGCCGCTCAAAATATCCCTCGGTGTTGGCGATGCACAGCAAGTCGAGCGAGCAGGTAAAGAAACGGTCCAGGTCGGCGGTGCGGGCACGCAAATCCTCCATAGCCTGCTGTCGCTCGGTTTCCAGCCGCACGCGCTCGCTGATGTCGGTCGAGACGCCCACGATGCCGATCAGGCGTTCTTGCTCATCATAGATGGGCGAATCGGTGACCATCATCGGCAATACGCTGCCATCGCGCCGCCGCACCCAAAATTCTCCCGACCAGCTTGCGCCTTGCCGCAGAGTCTCCATAATAGCCGCAGCGTCCTCACGCGTCTGGTCGGCGGGAATGATGTCTATGATCGGGCGTCCGATCACCTCGCTGCTCGACCACCCATAAAGATTCTGGGCAGCACGGTTCCAATAGATGATCCGCCCGTCCAGGTCGGTGGCGATGACGGCCTGCCCCACCGAATTGAGCAGTTGAGCCTGAAACCGGATCTGGGCGTCGGCGCGTCGGCGTGCCGTCGTGTCGCGCAGCGAGACCAAAAAGGCCGGCCGTCCTTCCCAAATCGTATCGGCAACGCGCATATCGGCAGTGGTCAACGAACCGCCGGGACGCAGCAGATCGATCTCGACAATCTCACCGGTCAGCACCGGAAAACCCAGTTCGGCACCGATCAGTTCCTCGACTGACCGGCCGAGAATCTGCTGTGCAGCCGGGTTGACAAAGCGGATGTGCCCCTGTCCATTCACGATCAGCAGGCCATCCATATTGCAATGGACGACGCTGCGAAAACGGGCCTCACTTTCGTTCAGCCGCTTTTCCATGTTGATCAATTGCTCGTTCAGCGATTCAATATCTTGAATCATAAGGCTCTCCGGTGTGCCATTTGATCGGAATGCCTGATTCGGCACAGGTCAGGCGTTGAGAGACATACACATGATGCCATCTTGTGCCTTTTTTGTCTGTAGGGAAACCTTGACATTTTGCGCCAATTTTTGGCTGATGTTGGGAGTAGGGTGCCGACACAGTTAAATATAACACAAAACTGCCGGCTTGCCTACCTAGGAGGCCACTGAAAAAGTCTGTTTTTACCACAAGGGACACCGAGAACACCAGGTTTGCGATGCTTTTGAGTTTTTAGAAACGCTTGGTGTCTTTTGTGCCTTGGTGGTAAGAGGGTTTTTCAGCACGCTTTGAGCAGTCTGTCGGAGAGACTATTCGTTGCCCCGCTTGAGGATGCCGGGTTCCCGAACTTGTTCGGGGACGTCGGGATTTTTATTTTTCTCTGTGCCCGTTGTTTTGATGAACAAGCCAACCCGACATGGTCGAAACAGGTCATAGCGAAAAATTTGCGATCACGCCCTGCGTGTGGTATACTCGTCTCTCAATATTACGTCGAAAGGAGGCAAGATGTATGTCTGTAACGTTGTTTGATATTTTGATGATGGGAGGTCTGGTGGCTGGGGCCGCCTGGGGGTTTGGGCGCGGGCTGTTTCGGCAGGCTGCTGGCGTGCTGGTGATTTATCTGGCCACCATCATTTCGACGTTGGCTTATCGTGGGTTGGGCAATCTGATCGGGCGCGGTAACCCCTCGCCGCCGATCTATTTGCTGGCTTTTTTGATTCTGATGGTGGTGATGAATCTGCTGCTGTCGCTCATTTTCAATGATCTGCTCAAGACGCTGGATGAGCGGCGCTTTGGCACATGGGCCAACATTGGCGGGATGATCTTTGGCTTTATCAATGCCGGCATCTGGTGCACCGTCTTGATGATCATCACGCGGGCGGCCTGCGGTGGCGATCCCTGGGTGGGCTATCAGGGCTTTCAGCAATTCTTGCAACGCCAGACATATGGTTCGGTGATGTCGTTTGTGCTGTCGCCGTTTATGCGGCTGCTGCTGCTGCTGGTTCAGCCCTGGCTGTTCGGTCATTCGCTTCCGCCGCTGCTGCTCTATGCGCTTTAGGCGGCTCAACCCGCCTCACGAGCCGATTTTTGTTGGGTTTGCATTGCCAGCCGACTGTGACGCGCTCATAGTCGGCTTTTTTGTGAATGGAAAAAGAGATGGATTCGATATATTGGGACAAACTGGAATTACCGGCGGTGTTGAACCGCCTGGAACACTATGCCTCTTTTTCGGCGGGCAAGGTGTTGGCGTTGGCTTTGACCCCCAGCGCCGACCTGGCCGAGGTTGGCTATCGCCAGGCCGAAACCACTGAAGCGCGACGGTTGCTGGATGTGAGCGACCTGTCGCTGGGCGGGGCACACGATCTGCGCCCGCTGGCCGAAAACGCTCTGCGTGGCCTGCGCTTGATGCCGCAAGATTTGCTGGATGTGCGCGACACGTTGCGCCGCGCCGCCGCGGTGCAGCGCTCGCTGGCAAAACAGCAAGAGCGATATCCCATTTTATCCGGGCTGGCCCGCAGCATGGCCCCATGTCCTGCCCTGAGCGACGAAATTGATCGCTGCATTGGCGAACACGGCGATGTGCTGGATTCGGCCAGCCCGGCACTGGGGCGCATTCGCGCCGAACTCAAAGTGGCCTATGATCGCCTGATGGATCGGCTCAACAGCTTGCTGTCCAACCCGACCAACACGCCGCATCTGCAAGAAGGATATATTACGCAGCGCGATGGGCGATACGTCATTCCACTCAAAGCCCAGTCGCGCGGGCGCATCCCCGGCGTGGTGCACGATCAATCATCCAGCGGCGTGACCTTGTTCATCGAGCCGTTGGCGACGGTGGATTTGAACAATACCCTGCGTGAGTTGCAAATCGAAGAGCAGCGTGAAGTAGACCGCATCTTGCTGGCCCTGTCGGGCATGGTGGCCGGGCATGCTGAAGAGATTGTGCGCACCGTCGAGGCGATGGCGCAGCTCGATCTGGCTCTGGCCAAGGCCCGCTATGCCGAGGACACCCGCGCCCACGCCCCCGAAATGGTTCCCTGGGGCGGCACGGCGCGCCGACGCGATTCGGCGGTACCATTTGCCCATCCTGGTTCGGCGCTAGACCTGCCGCAGGCGCGCCATCCGCTGATCGATCCGCAGGTGGTGGTGCCGATTGATGTTCGTCTCAGCCCGGACTATTTTGTCATTGTCATCACCGGGCCCAACACCGGCGGCAAGACCGTCTCGTTGAAAACCATCGGCCTCTTGGCTTTGATGGCGCAATGCGGCCTGCACCTGCCCACCGCCGACGGGGCGCGGCTGTCGGTGTTTGAGCATATCTGCGCCGACATTGGCGACGAGCAGAGTATTGAGCAATCGCTGTCTACATTTTCATCACACCTCACCCGCATCATCCAGATTTTGCGAGACGCCGATGACCATTCGCTGATTTTGCTGGACGAACTTGGCGCCGGCACCGACCCGGTGGAAGGGGCAGCCCTGGCCCGCGCCTTGCTGACGCATCTCTTGCAGCGGCGGGCTACCACGGTGGTGACCACCCATCACCCCGAACTGAAAATTTTCGCCCACAGCACGCCTGGCGTCACCAATGCCTCGGTCGAGTTTGACATCGAGACCCTGTCGCCTACCTACCGGCTGACCATCGGGTTGCCCGGCCATTCCAACGCGCTGGCCATTGCCACGCGGCTGGGGCTGTCCGAGGCGATCATCCGCCGCGCCCGCAGCCTGCTTTCGGAAAACGATCAGCAATTGGAGCGGTTTCTGGTCGAGATCAAGGACATTCGCACTCAAACCGCCGAGGTGCGCGCCCGTGTCGAGGCCGAACATGCTCAGGCCGAGCGGCTGCGTGCCGACCTGGATGGGCGGCTGCGGCAGATTGACCGTGAGCGCGAGGCGATCTTGAATCAGGCGCGCGCTCAGATGACCGACGAGGTCGAGGCGGTGCGTCGCGAACTGCGCACTGTGCGGCAGCGGATGGCCGTCGGCGGTGCAGCGCGCAACGAGGCCCGTGTCGAGATGGCGCAGATGGATGCACAGTTGGAGGCTCTGGTCGAGCAGTCGGCCCGCCCCGCGCCGTCTCCGCCGCTGCGCACCCCCATCGCCGGGCAGATCGAAGAGGGCGACACGGTGTGGGTGGCCAATCTGGACGCCGAAGGGCAGGTGTTGTTGTTGGACGGCGACGCGGCCGAAGTGCAGGTGGGGGCGTTTCGAGTGCGCACCCGCCAGAATGCGCTGGAATTGCGACACAAAAAGACGCCGCTGGTGGTGGACGAAACCACCCGTGAAGCCTTGCTATCGCCCACGCCCAATGTGAGTATTGAAATTCACCTGCGCGGGCTGCGCGTCGAGGCTGCACTGGAGCAGCTTGGCAAATACCTGGACAATGCCTATTTGGCGCAAATGCCGTTTGTGCGTATTGTGCATGGCAAGGGCACCGGCATGCTGAAAAAGGCCGTGCGCGAGTTTCTGTTGGGCCATCGCCTGGTGCGCTCTTTTCAGGATGCCGCCGAAGGCGAAGGAGATACCGGCGTGACCATCGTCAGATTCAAGGAAGGATGACATTGCGCGACCATTTCAAACTGCGCTCAGGTCTGGCCTGGGCGTCGCTCATTTTGCTGGCGGCGGTTGGGGGGACCCGGCCGCCGCTGATGGCCTGGTTTCAATCGCCCATCTCGCCGCTGCTGCCTGGGGCCGACCCGTTTGGTCAGCCGGGAGCCACATCTCTGGTGGTTTCGGCGCCGCGCTGGATGACCGATTTCTGGTCGTCGCCGTGGCCGTGGTTTGGCGTTGGGTTGGTGCTGTTTGGCGGGCTGGTTTGGGGGCTGATCCGTTGGCTGGATAAACGCCCATGGCTGCACTAGGGCGCGCTGTGTCGTGGGACCGATCTGTTTTGGCGCGTGGCGGCCTGCTCTTGTTGCTGTTGCTGGCCTTTGCCGTGCGCCTGGTCGGGCTAACCACGCAGAGCATGTGGCGCGATGAAATAGACGCTCTGCGTTTTGCCGAGGCGCCGCTGGATACCTTGTTGGACAATTTTGGGCGGGTGGGCTGGAACGGCCCGCTGTTTTACCTGCTGCTGCGGCCCTGGCTGATGGTGGTGGGGCGCAGCGAACTGGCCTTGCGTTATTTCTCGCTCTGGTTCGGTGTGGTGGGTGTGGCTCTGGCCTACCGTCTAGGGCGGGAGTGGTTTTCCCGGCGCGTGGGGGGGCTAGCCGCCCTGCTGATGGCTCTGTCGCCTTATATGGTGTGGTATGCTCAAGAGCTGAAAATGTATGCCTTGCTCTGCGTGCTGGCACAGGGGGTGATCTATGTGTATCATCGCGCTCTGCGAGAGGGCGACTGGCGGGCGTGGACGGCGGTGGTGGCCCTGTCTTGGGCGGCGGTGGGCGTTCATATTATGGGCGCGCTGCTGATTCCCTTGCTGGTGCTGCTCTTGGGGGTCTGGTGGCCCTGGTCGCGGGCGCAGTGGCGGCAGGCGTTGATCGCTCTGACCGCGACGCTGCTGCCTGGCCTGTTGGTAGGGCCGTGGGCTATCCCGGCGCTGCTGCGTGGCGGCAATATCGGCCACGCCTTTGTGCCACTGCCCACTATGGTCAACACCATGCTCTATGCTTTCAGTCAGGGCATTGTCAATGTGGGCGGTGTGTGGCCGCTCGGCCTGATGGTGTTTGGGCTGCTGATCGGTACTGTGTTTGGCGTTCGACATTGCACCGAACGCGGCGTTCAACACGACACCGAATATGGCGCTGAATATTTTTCGCTGCGCCACGTTTTGGCGGCGTGGGCCTGGCTGGTCTGGCCGCCAATCGGCCTTTATCTGGTTTCGCTGCGCCTGCCCATGTTTGTGGACCGTTACCTGATCTGGATCGGCCCGGCCTGTTATTTGCTGGTTGGGCGCGGCCTGGAGCAGGTGCGACGGCTCTCTCGTCTGGCTGCCGCTCTGTTCCTGGCGGCCTTGCTGCTCTTTGACCTGGGCGGTCTGTGGCAGCAGCAGGCCCGGCCGATCAAATCGGATTTTCGCCAGGCTGCTGCTTTGGTGCGCCAGCATCGACGGCCGGGCGAGTTGATCGTCTTTCATATTTCCTATGTGCGCTATACCTTTGAATATTATTATGGCGACTCGTCGCCGCACGCCGATGGCGTGGCCACCGATGATCGCAGCACCGAGGCCGCAGTAGATGCCGATATGCGTCGCCGCACGGCAGGATATGAGACGGTGTGGCTGGTGCTGTCCGAGCCAGAGATGTGGGATCGACGGGGCATGACCCTGGCCTGGTTGAACGCCCATGCTCAGGAGCAGAGCCGGGCGCAATTTGAGCGGGTGACGGTGATCCAGTATCGCCTGTTGCGCCCAAACGAGGCTTTAAAATAATGCGAGTCTGCTGAAAGCGATGGCGAGTCCCCAACCTGAGGCAATTTTAGCGCACTGAGTGGGGTGTCCCCGAACAAGTTCGGGATTCCGGCATCTTCAAGTGGGGCAACGAGTAGTTTCTTTGACAGATTGTCAGGATACACAAAAGGAGACCCAACATGAAAATTACCAATATTCAATCGTGGTCGGTGTGGGGCGGCCATCGCAATTTCTTGTTTGTGACGGTGGACACCGACCAGGGCCTTTACGGGGTCGGCGAGGCTGGTCTGACCGGGCGAGAGTTGGCGGTGATGGGGGCCATCGAGCATTTCAAGTCGCTGCTGATCGGCCAGGACCCGTTTCGCATCGAACACCTCTGGCAAACGCTGTTTCGAGGTGGTTTTTTTCCGGCTCAGCGCGTTCTCACCTCGGCTATTTCGGCCATTGATATGGCTCTGTGGGACATCAAGGGTAAGGCCTTGAATGTGCCGGTATACGAGTTGCTGGGCGGCCGGGTGCGCGACCGGGTGGTGTGCTATCCGCACAATGTGGGGCATGCGATGGAGGTGCAGCCTTTGGTGGAATCTTGTTTGCAAACCAAACAAGAGGGATGGAAGTTTGTGCGTTGGGGGCTGCCTCAAGATGGCACGACTTTGGAGCCGCGTCAGGCCGTGCGGACGGCGCTCCGGCAGTTTCAGGCGGTGCGCGAGGCAGTGGGCGATGATATTGAGATTGTCTTTGATGTGCATACCCGCCTGGATTTGCCCGAAACGGTGTGGCTGTGCCGTGAGGTTGAGGCGTTTCATCCCTTTTTCATCGAGGATCCGCTGCGCAGCGAAAATCCCGATTCGTTCAAGACCTTGCGCCCACGCACCCATGTGCCGTTGGCTGCCGGCGAGCAGTTTAGCTCCAAGTGGGAATTTCGCCCCTTGATTGAGGAAGAATGGATTGACTATGCGCGAGTAGACCTGTGCATTGCCGGCGGGCTGAGTGAGGCGCGCAAAATTGCCGGTTGGTGCGAGACCCATTACATCAAAATGGCCGTCCACAATCCGTTGGGGCCGGTGTCTACGGCGGCCTGCCTGCAATTCAACCTGGCCTGTCCCAATTTTGGCGTCCAAGAGCAGCCGCGCAAGCCGGGTACGACCCTCGCCGATGTGGTGCCGGTTCAGCCCGAATGGCAGGATGGTTATTTGTTGCCGCCTGTCCGTCCCGGACTGGGCATCGAGTTTGATCGCGCGGCGGCGCAAAAAAATCCCTTCCGTCCTACCGAACTGCCCCATCTATACCGCCTGGACGGCTCGCTGACCAACTGGTAGTTGCTTTTCAGGGGTATTTCTTGTCGGTGCAAATGCAAAGGAGCTGCCGTGTCCGATCAATCTGTACGCCCGATCCGTATACCTACGGCCATTATCCTGTCTGCCGGTCAGGGTCTCAAATTCTGGCCTTTTAACGTGGTGCGTCAAAAAACGGCGTTCCCTATCGCCAATGTGCCGATGGTGCGGCGTCTGGTAGATGATCTGGCACAGTTGGGCATCGAGCGGGTGCGTGTGGTGGTGGGGTCTGGCGAGGCCAGCGTGCGCGCCGCGCTGCGTGGCGCCGCGGCGCAGATAGACTATGTGCGTCAGCCGCAGCCCAACGGCACGGCGGCTGCGGCTCTGTTGGGCATGCAAGGGTTGGATGAGGATGTTTTGATTGTCTCCGGCGATGTGGTGACAGACCCGGCCAACCTGGTGGCATTGATGCAGCGTTTTGCTCAGGAACGCCCTCTGGCCGCTGCCCTGGTGCAGCCTTTGGGCCAGGAACGTCCGCAAGACTGGCTGACCGCATTTCATGACGGTGAGCGGCTGCGCGGCATCGAAGGACATGGCCGAGATGGCGCGGATCGGCTGTGCGGCCTCTATATGTTTCGGCCAGATGCGCTGGGCTATTTGCGCGACAATCCTGGCCTGGTGACGCAGGTGCCGGTGGGTGGTATGCCACCGCTGGAGGCCGAGATTGCCCAATCGCTGCAAATGATGTGCGACGAGGGCGAAACTGTGCTGGTTGTGCCGACGGTGGGCTATTTGATTGATCTGGACAAGCCCTGGCACATCCTGGAAGCCAATCACGCCGTGCTGCAAGCCATGTCGGCCGGGCTGACGCAAAACATCATCGCGCCCGGTGCGCACATTCACGACAGTGCCGAGATTCAGGGGCAAGTGGTTTTGGGCGAACGGGCGGTCATCGGTCGCCGGGTGGTGGTGCGAGGTAACTTGTGGCTGGGTGATGGGGCCAGTGTGACCAACGGGGCGATCTTGAACGGCCATACAGTGGTGGGCGCTGATACGCGCATTCGCGACTATTGCTGCCTGGGCGAGAGCAGCCTGGGGGCGCGGGGCGTTTATGGGCACGGCGCCGAGTTTAGCGGCGTGGCCCTGGACACGGTATACTGCTATCACTATGGCGAGGTTTGGGGGGTGGTGGGGCAGGCGGTAGATTTTGGCGCGGCCACCGTGTGCGGCAATCTGCGTTTTGACGACGGCGAAACCGTCTGGCGGGTGCAGGGGCGGGCCGAAACGCCGTCCTATGCCGCAAACGCAGCATATTTTGGCGATTTTTCCCGCACCGGCGTCAACGCCATCATCATGCCGGGGCGGCGCATTGGCGTGTACTCGTGCGTGGGCGCCGGTGTGGTCGTCTATGAGGATGTGCCAGATCGCCAGATGGTGCTGCTCAAGCAAGAAACCATCGCCCGCCCCTGGGGGCCGGAAAAATATGGCTGGTAGAGACGCAGCCATCCTGCGTCTCTGATCTGAAAATAGCTCTTGTTGAGGGGCGTTGCAAAACAACGGCGTTGTTTTGCAACGCCAGTTTGGCGCGAGGGCGTGCCAAACTCTTCGACGAACATTTTCATGTTGGGTGGTGTGCGAGAATCGCTCATGATGGCTACAGAATTGCGGCTACAGATGTTCAAACCGGCCGGTTGACAAAGCGCACGCGGCTCCAGCGTTCGGGGATGTGCATGTTGATATAGCCGTGCCGGTTCAACGACCAGTCTACCGAGATATTTTTGCCGGTTTCGTCGTGGAAATGCTGGCAGCGCGACACGCCGATGCGCCACACATCGCCATCTTGGGGCGGCACCGGTTTGCCCAGAGCGCGCAGGCCGGCCCATGGCAGGGCAAATTCCACCGTCCAGCCATTGTCGCGGATGGCCGGGCAGTTGAGCGTGCCATCTATTTGCACAGCATGGCGCAGGCCGGGCAGTTCCCAATCGGTCTCGCCCATGCGCCCTAGTCGGTCGCCGGGGCGTGGCACAAAGTACAAAAAGTTTTCGGTGCGGAAAAACCGATCCAGCAAAGCCACATCCTGACGGGCCACCACCGGCTCAAGCCATGTCCAAAACACCTCGTAAATGGTGTTGATGGGATTGACTCCCAACTCGTAATAGACCCCTTCTCCCTCGACAAAAATTTCGGCGTCGCTGTCGTTGTGATAGACGTGATCGTGATGCTCGACATGGCTGCCCCAAATCTCGTGATCTTTGTACTTGAACGCAGCATAGAGATAATCGTCGTCCCACAGCAGTGCTACCCGCGAGTCCAATTCGACCGGTGCGCCGGTGTCCATTTTGACCATAGGGGCAGACCAGGCGGCGCGCTGCCAGGCTTGTTCATCCAGCCGACCATCAATGATCAGCGAGGTGGGCGTGCGCAAACAGTCATACTCGTAGACGGGCGGCAGGCCGTCCAGTGGGCCGATGGGCAAGTTGATCGTGCGCGGCATTTTAATCATCAAAACACTCCTTTTTATATATCGAGAAAACGGATATCGTACTCCTGGCTGATAGATTGAATGGCGGCCTGGACGAGTGGATCGTATTTCTGCTCATAGATCAGTTGCAGTGCGTTGGGTTCGACCTGGGCGGGGCAGCGTTGCTCCAACAGGGCCTGCCGAAATCGTTCCAACAGGGTGCGGTCGGTAAAACCCAGGCGGATGTGCGTCTGGCGCGACACCAGAGCAGCCGGTTTCTCCTTGGGTTTGGCGACGGGGGAAGCGGCAGGCCGGGCCACGATACTGGCGACGCTATCCGGCGGGGCTGTCAATGCTCCTGGCAGATGGTTGAGCAGCAGCGGCGTCTGACCGGAGCGGTGCAGTTGCTCAAATAACGCTTTTGGGCCGCTTACCAACTGCAAGTGCGGCGAGATGGATTCGACCCGATGCGGATTTCCGTCCGGCAAAGGTTCGTCAGCTTCAAACAAGCCAAACCCGCGATACAGCACAAACTTGTCGGCGTGCGCCGACCACTCGATCAACTCACGTTGCACGTTTTGCGGCAAAGCGCGCTGGCTGAGCCGCGTCAACAGGCCGACCGGATCCAAGTCGGGGTGAGCGGCCACATGGGCGGCTACCCGGTCTTTGCGCAGGTGCAAAACGGTGACGGCGCCAGAAGCCGTGATCTGCCCCAGCGGGGCCAATTGGGCCATCAACCCCAGCGGATAACATTCGGACTCGACATAGACCTCCATATTGGGCTGCACGGTCACGCGAGGCGGCGGGATGTTTTGACTCGACATTTGTTTAAATCGGCTGTTGACGCGAAACGCTTGCAGGTGATTGCGTGAAGGAAAAATGTCTTGATTGGGGCTCTGTCTGAAAGCCACATCCACATAGCCCAGGATCAGCGGCACCCCCTCTAAAAATCGCTCCACATAACGCCCCTCGATGCGTTCAAAGGCGTCGGGGTCGGTTGGAAGAATTTCGATCTGAGTCCTGAAGGTGCTGGAACAAGCCTCGCGAAAATTGCTGTATTGAGAATCAAACTGCCGCCCACGCTTGTCATATTGGACGTGACGCGGAATGAGGAAATAACGGTTTTGCTCTCGGATGTATTGGATCAGCGAAGCGGTGCTGTACCATACGCCGGCCTCGCATGCGTTCAATATCTGGAGCAGAAACCGTCGCGCCTGCACAAAGTCAATTTGCGGCACCACGCTGGTACTAGAGTTGTAATCGGCAAAACGGTCCAGGCGGCTGAGAGCGTCTGGCCTGAAAAACTCGCTCTGGCGGCCATTTTTTTCGCCGATCATGATATTTAGCAAAAATTGTTCCTGTTCTTGCAGCGACCATTTGCTCCATTGCTCTGCCAGGTGATCATCAACCACCCAGTATTCGTAAAAAGGATCGTCCTCTATCCTGGCCGGGCGAATCCATTTGTTGTTGACGGCCAAGCCGATCAGCAATTCGATCCATAGGGCACTGCCTTGCTGCTGCACCATTTTAATCAGTTCCGCCTGGCCGATCAGCCTGGCCAGCCGCAACGAGTCGGCTTTGATGAACCGGTTGCCGCGCGTCTGTTTGACCTTGCGCTCTTGCAGGTAGCAAATCAAGGTGTGCAAATCGCGTCTCAAATCGAATGGGGTGGCGTATATATCCAGTTCTTGAACATCCTGGATTTCCAATGTATTGCGCTTTTTTTTCATGGCGCCTGTACCTCTCGAATCACATACCCGTTTTGAGCGACGATCCGCGACACCCAATCCATCAATTCGGGGACAAAAGCGATCCACTCATTGGACAGCACTACCAGGCCAGGAGATTTGTCCAGTGCACGGGCAATCTGTACTTGCAGGCTCAGGTCGCTGATTCGCGCCACCAACAAATTTTGATGGACGATCCGTCGCCCCCAATTTTGCTCTACGGCCTGCCAGTCGGCCTCCAGTGAGGCCATGCGCGGCCGCAACCAGTGCAACACTGCCGCGTGTCGCGCCGTCTCGAACGCATCGCCCAGCCGGATGCGGTTGGAGGCAATGCGCAGTTGCCCATCTTGTATCCGCATGTTCATCGTCTGGGCCAGGGTTTCCAGTTCGGCATAGGGAATTTCTTCCAGATCAACGATCCATTCATGGCCGTCGGCGGGCCGCAAACAAGCCTTCGGCTCGGAAGGCAAATCATCAGCTTGCAAGACGGCCGGCCGATACCAGATTTCACCGTCAACCTTTTGGCAAGCCAGATAGCCCCACCTCCAGCCGGCCTGGCAAACCTGGCCTTCAGTGACCGGGCTGTTGAGAAAAATTCGGAGGGCGCGATCCATTTGCTCGCTGCTCAACCACTGGTCGCGGCCCAACTGCCGCAAAATGTACTCGATGACCTCTATACGGGTGATCTGGCGATGGTCTGTGGCGCCCTGCACTGGCTCTGGACGATTGCCCAATTCAGTTTCCAGGTTGACACGCTGCCACTCTTTCAGCCGCTCCAGGCGAAACGGTTGGTTGCCGATCATCAGGGTGTTTTGGACAATGTGGCAGGTATATTGATTGGGAGAGGCCGGTGGGTTGAATACCTGGGCCAGTTTGGAGCGCAAGACGGCGGCATTGATCTCGCCCGCACCCGGCAGTTGCCTGGCCGAATGGATCAGCGGTGGCAGCAATGCCTCAAAACTGGAGGGCAGCCGCAGGCGGATGCGTTCCAGTTTTGAGGTAGCATTGACCGCAGAGTTATCCTCGTAGATCAACAACAGGCCTTTGCGCAGCAGGGCGGTTTGCAAATGCTTCCAGAGGTCCTGGTATTTTTGGTTAAACGTGCCAAAAGGCCGGGCCTTTTGGGTCGGCTTGATGCGCACAAAAAAAGAAACGTCTACGGTGGCGTTCAAAAACCTGAGCATGTGCAAAGCGGCGACCTGTTCATCGCTGCACGAATCCATCGCCTGGCGCACCCCAATTTCCGACAGGTAAATGCTCTCCAGCAGCGATGGCGTGGCGATTTCACGCTGCATCAAGCCACGCTCATGTCCGATGGCCGCTATGTCTGCGCTGCTCAGTATATGGTGACACATTTCGTGCAGCATCCGAGTTTCGTTCATATTGCTTCCGATTCTTGCTCCAAAGCCAGAAAAAGGCGGGCAAAGATAAAGGCATTTTCGCCGCTCACCACCAACAGCCAGCCTTCACGATGGCCCAATACTTGCGGCGCCGGGTGGGCGTGGCAGTGATTCTCCAGGCGGGCCAGGGCATGCAAGGCCTGCTCGACCTGCGGGTCGCTGCTGACCACCAAAATGTGATAGGCCTCGTCTTCATGCCAGATGTGCGTGTGCAGGCCGCGCAGCCGTTCCAGCCACTCTTTGACCTCTGGCGCCGACAGGGTGCAGTGCGTGCGGGCGATCAACCAATCCAACAGCGAGTCCAGCGGCGGCCGCCCGGAGGTGTGTGCGCAGACGCGGTTGACCATCTGATCGAACAACGAGTCGCTGCCCGCGCCGCCCGGTCCCGGAAATTCGCGCAGAAACTGGGCCATCTCGTGACGCAACGCCAGTTGCCCGGTGATCTGCCGCTCCAGAGTCAGGAATCGCTTTTCGGCAATCTGGACAATATTTTCGCTACTTAGAGCATCGTCATATTGCGTTTGAAGCAGCAGGCGAATGTCGGCCAACGAGAACCCCAGCCGTTGGGCGCGTTGAATGAAAAACAAGGTGCGCTCGGCGTCGGCGTCATACATCCGATAGCCGGCCCCGGTGTGGGCGATAGGAAACAATAGCCCTTCTTGTTCATAATAGCGCAACGCCGAGGGGCGCATGCCCACTCGCCGCGCCAGTTGTCCAATCGTCCAGGTATCGGTGGTTTTGTCCATTTTACCTCCGCTGCGCCCGCTTTTTGGCCTGACGCAGCCGGGTCAGGGCGTCACCCTCCTCAGGCGGCTGGGCGATCTTGGGGTTGGGCGGCGAGGGCGCATCGGGGCGATGGGCCGGTGACGGCTCAACCGGCGGCGGCTCGGCCGGCGATGCCGGTTGTCGGCGATGACGGGCCTGCGCCCGCGCTCGCTCGCGAGCTTGGAACAGCGGCGACAGCGTACGCGCGCCTGTGGCCTGCCTGCGCGGCCTGGACAGGCGCGCTCGCAGCCAGGCCCAGGCTCGCCGCACGTCGCCCGGACCGAGGATCACCCGCCGCACGGCCACATCCAGCGGAAACAGCAGCGCGGTGAGCAGCAACAGCCATTGCCACACCGGGCGGGTGCGGGCCATCAATGGTGCGTCGTGCGCAAACAGGTCCGGCCAGGCCTGCCCGCCGGCGCGCCCGCTCAGCGCTTCCAGCAAGGCATAGTGGACGCCACTGCCGGCGGCGGCGTATTCCGGCGAATAAGGCGCCACCAGGCCGTATGTTTGTTGCCCCAGCGACTCGCCCCCATCAGACGCCTCGATGCGCACCAGGTATGCGCCGGGCTCATCTAGGTCGAGCCGCGTTTCATAGCGGCCCGCGCCCACCTGCGGCAGCGACACGGTGTGCGCCTCCAGGTCGGGGCCGATGACGGTGGCCGAGATGACCAAAAAGTTGCGCGGTGCGCCAGCCTGGTCGGCCGTCTGGGCGCGCAACACAGCCTGTCCCTGCTCCCAAACAGCCTGCGCGCTCAACCCCTCTACCTGCGGCGCGGGCAACATCCAGCCCACCATCTGAGCGGCAAAACGGCCAAATCCGTCCCAGATCAGCCAGTCGCCAGCCCACTGATCCTTGAGGTCCGAAGTCCACACCACCGATTTGCCCAGACCGTATTGCCAGGTCGCCAGTAGCGGGTCGCCGCGCGGGGTAGACAGCAACACCCTCGCCATCCCTTTGGGCGTGGCCCCGTTATAGCCGTGCAGCAAGGGCAGGACAGCCACGTCCAGGTCGCGCAAAATCGGCCCCGGCATGCCCGGCAGAGGGTAAAATGATTCTTCGATAATGTATCGCCCCACCGCCTTGACCGTCTCTTGCAAAAAGAAATCCGGCACCTCTAGCACATTGACCGCCAGGTAATGCCGTCCGCCGCCCGCCTCGGCCAGCTCTTGCAAATAATGCGGCGTGCCTTCGCCGGCGGCTACCACGCTGAGGGTGATGCCCTGCTGCCGCATCTGGGCGGCCAGGCCGGTCAGCTCGCCCTCGCGCACCCAGCCATCGGTGAGCAGAATGATGTGCTTGTATCGCGCCGCCACGCCCTGCAAGGCCTGATAGGCCGCCTCGACGCCGGCGCGCATGTTGCTCTGCCCGTGCGCCGGGATGCCGCCGATGGCCTGTTCCAGCGACAGGGGATCGATCAGCAGCCCCAATTCCACCACCCAATGCGCCTTGTCGTCAAAAGCGACCACGCCCAGGTGATCTTGGGGCCCCAGGGCGGCGGCGGCGCGCATAATGGCCTCTTTGGCAATGTCCACTTTGGTCTGGCCGCTCTCGATGGGGTCATATTCGCCGGGTTTGGCGTCGGGGTTGTTGCAGTGGCAGCGGCCCATGCTGCCCGATTTGTCAATGACCAGAGCCACGGCCAGGTTGGGCGATTGTTCCTTGTCGCGCACATCCATATCCACCGGCAGGGCTTTTTCCAGCGAGGTGCGCAAATAGCCGCCGGCGCCCAGGCTGTTGACGCCGCCCACCATCAGCAGTCCGTGCCCCAGATCGCGCACATAGGTTTGCAGCAGCTCCATTTCCCCAGAAGGCAGCGCCGCCGCTGGTACATTGACCAGGATCACGGCATCAAAAGACGACAATTCCGGCAGCGTAACCGGCAGGTCGGATGGCAATATGACAGTTACGCCCATTTCGGCGGCGCGCAGGGCGCGGGCCAGGTTTTCACCCTCGCCGGTTGAACCTTCGACCAGCAACACGTGCGGCGGGCCGTGTACCACCGTAAACGCGCTGGCCTCGTTGTTTTGCAGGCGCGTATCTACATCCGGCACAATCTGGGCGCGAAAGCGGCGAAAGCCGGGCCGATCGGCGCCGACCGGCAGTTGAAAGCGGTTGACGCCCTCTTGCAGCAACACTTCGCGGGTGTGGATCAGTTGCCCGTCGCCAAAAATGCGCAGTGAGGCATTGACCTGCGCCGTGCTGCGCACCGCCACGGTCAGGTCAAGGCTTTGCCCCTGCCGCACATCGGCCGGCGCATCCAGCGATTCGATCAGCACCTCGACATCGCTCTGCGGTCCGCCCAGCGGAATGTAGGACAGCTCGATCTGATGCGCGGCGGCCAGTTCGGCCTGGGCGATGGCCTGTCCCACGTTTTCGCGCCCGTCGGAGAGCAGCACCAGCCGCCGGCCACCCTCGTCGGGGAACAGGGCCAGGCCCAACTGCAAGGCCGAAGCAATGTCGGTGCGGGCGGTCAGTGGCATCGAAGTAAATCGCGGCAACGATGGATCGGCTGCGGCGATGCGCTCCACCAGGGCATCCTGCCCGAATACGACCACGGCGGCCTGGTCGCCGGCGGGCATGCGCTCAACCGCCTGGCGAATCAACGACTCGCCGTAGGCCTGCTGTTCTTTGGGGATGCTGTCGGACACGTCCAGCACAAAAACCACCGTCAACGTGTCGGTGAGGCGGCGAATTTGTAGCCCGGCCAGTGCAAACACGATCAGAGTCAGCAGCAGCACGCGCAGAGCCAGCCCAAACCAAAAGCGGCCAACAGTGGGGCGCCTGGTCCCCAGCAGAGCCAGAGCCACCGTCAGCGGCGCGAGGAGCAAAAACCAGAGTAAATGAGGGTAGATAAAAGAAAGAAACATCAAGACGCTCTCATCCCCAAAAAGCTGGTCACAGATGCAATGTCAAGGTTGCTTTGCTGCCTTTTGACAGGCTCGGTGCGGCTCGCGATGGCAAACCCGACTTGGTTGAGCCATAGTTTAGCACATTTTCTGGAAAAAGGGTAGGGAGTTATTTCGGGGGAACGACAGGCTCTACATCTGGGGGCGGTCGGAGAGCGGTATGGCCGGTCTGTTTTTGGGAGACGATACGGAACAAAGCTTGTGCAAAAGCCACGGTCAAGACAGTGATGGTGAACAAGTATTACTCGGTCGCTGGGCAGGGTTGGGTTCGCCTTTTTCCAACTCGCCCCGCGCCAGGATGAAACGCAGACCATCCCAACCTATGGTGCCACACCCTGCGCCGCAAGCACCGCCTGCACCGCCCGGACGTTCAGACGGCGCGGCGAGACCTGTTGTTGGGTGCACAATGCCGCCGCGACGCCGACAGCCTGCCCCATCAATGCGCAAATCGGCATCACGCGCAGGTTGGAATGTGCCTTGTGCGTGCTCGAGATGTTGCGCCCGGCAAGCAGCAGGTTCTCTACCTGGAGCGGCACCAGGCAACGATAGGGGATGGTGTAATGGCGCGGCTGCGCAAAATGCCGTTGCACGCCGTTGGCGTCCAGGCCGCTGCCGCTCAGGTTGTGGATGTCAAAGTTGAAATGCACTTGCGGCACCACCCAATCGTCAAACACGCGCGCCGCCAGAATGTCATCCTCGGTCAGAGTGTACTCGCCGGCAAAATGGCGCGTCTCGCGCACGCCGATCTGCGACGCAGTGTTGAGGACATAGCACTGCTCAAAGCCCTGCACATAACGCCGCAAAAAAGCGACAATCGGCTCGATCTGGTGGCGGCACTCATAGTCGGCGCGGGTCAGGTCGGCGGCGTTGGTGCCATCCACGTCAATGCTGTTGGTCATGTTGCAGGTGACAATGCCGGGCAACGTAGAGCGATAGATCAGCAAATGTCCTGCCGGAAACGGGAGGTGCTGCCGCGCCAGCGATTGAATGTCACCCTCTGGCGTGTCATAGGTCTCCTCAAAGCTGCCGACAAAGTGCGCCACGCGGTCGGTGTCTACCCCGCCAACCTTGAACATCAGCGTCATCGGCTGCATCTTGCCGTCGCCCTCGCGCCCCTTGGTGTATGGAACGCCGGCCTTTGCCGCAATGTCACCGTCGCCGGTCGCGTCCACCACGATGTGGGCCATAATCGCCTCACGCCCCGACTTGCTTTCGACAATCATGCCCTGGATGACGCCGTCCTCGACAATGGCGTCGCTGGCCCAGGTGTACAACTGCCACCGTGCACCGGCCTCGTGCAGCATGTCCAGCAGCGTCGTCTTGAGCTTTTCCGGGTTGATCACCTGAGGATCAGGGCCATCTTGCGCCCGCCGCAGAATTTCGCCGTACAGCCCAATGTGTGCTGTCTGACCGGTCCAGTGGCTCATCAGGCCAGTGGTGGCAACACCGCCCAAGGCCCCGCTCTGCTCGATCAGCAGCACGCGCGCACCCTGTCGCACTGCCGCCAGCGCGGCGCCCACGCCTGCCGGCCCGCCGCCGGCGACAAGGACATCAACGCGATCAACGATGGGAACCTGGCGCGCTGGTTCGGTATAGTGGTTCATAGACACATCCTCTCCTAAACGAAAAAGCCAGCATTGACACCTGGCTACGGCCAAATCGAACCGACATCAATCAGATACACCTCGACCTGCTCGCTGCCCGAACGCCCCCAGTTGGAGGTGAACAGGACGCGGGTCAGATCGGGGTTTGTCGTGGCGTGCGGCTCGGCCCAATAGTCGTGTTCTTGCTCCGGGGCGACACGCGAGTGAGTGTGCGCCAGGCGCATCACCCGCCCGCCGGCCTTCAATTCCAGCACAAAGACCTGGTCGTCCATCCAGGTAAAGGCGTCGGGATCGCCCCCGCTATAGGTGGACACCAGCGCCCAGCCAGGGCGCTCGTAGGCCAGCCCGGAAAAGTGAAACCCCAACAGCGTGTGGCTGAAATCAATCTCCCACAGCGGCGTTGCCTGCCCGGTCGCCAGGTCGAGCATGGCAATGTAATCGCTGACGATGTCCTGGTAGACGATCACCTCGCGCCCTTGGGCGTCCAGCGCAGTGTCATAGTGCCCAGCGATGCGCAGCAGTCCCCGCCCCTGCCGCAAATCGCGGTCATAGGCCATCAACCCGCACGGATGCGTGTCGGTGCCAGGTAGGTCTTTGCCGCAGATGCGGTCAAAAGAGGCCAGGAAAAAGTCGCCCAGCGGGCTGATCGTCACGTGATCAATGTCCTCCTCGATGCCGGGCACACCGCGCATATCGCGCACCGTCACCCGGTCGGCATCCAGATCATAGATCAAAAAGGCAATGGGCAGCCAGTTCTCGTCCTCGGCCATCAGACCCCAGATGCAGGTATCGCGCGAAGGCCGCCCCTCGTAGCGTGTCCATACGGCAACCGCTGGGGCCGGCAGGTCGGCGGCGAAATCGCGGAGCAGCCTGGCCTGTCCCGTGTTTGTGTCGTAGGCCATCAGCCGCGTCTCGTCGGTATAGTAGATGAGGTTGGGGTTCCGGGCATCCCAGCGCGGCTCGTTGATGAGTGGCAGTTGCGCCAGCGGGCGCAGCGAGTGGGCGTCGTACAGATACCAGCTTGCCTCGATGCTGCGCAGCAGCAGATAGCGTCCGTCGGCGTTAAAGGCCTGCACGCGCGCGTATTCGGTCTTGATTCCCGGCGAAGCGTCGCCGGCAGACAGGTCGGCGTGTCGGTCGGTCACCCGCACCAGGCAGGCACCCAAGGCCGGGTCGCTAAAGGGGACGCGCGGCGACGGTTCGGCCAACACAGGCGGCCGGCGCACCTCCAGATCGGTGATGACAGGCGGCCGGGGACCGGCGCAGAGTGGCGAGGGCAAGGTCTCGGCAAAGGGCGTGGATAAAGCAGGGTCAGGCAGCAGCGTCTCCGTCTCGGCCGGCGCCGGGGCAGGTGAGACGCACCCATTGATCAGACAGATCAGCAAAAGGCACAATCTACGCGTGTCACGCCAGAGGTTCATCGTGGGCCGGCCTTTCCACAACAGTGTTTTTATTTCTTACCGCTGCCCCCGGCCTGGATGTCTGTGGCCGCCATCGTGTTTCCACATGTTCCAGCAACTCAAACACACGTCCATCGTCCCCTTGTGCCGTGCGGCCCACTCGATGTCCATAGCAATGCGTGCCTGGTCAACGGCTCTGTCAACCGGCTTGCCCTGCGTATTCAGCCTTATCCAACCTTGTGAAAAAAAAGTATCCTCTGCGATCCCGTCTTGCAAGAGGTCAAAGCGCATCCAAGTGGGCCGATAAGCCGGATTCTGTGTCCGGGTTTGGCCTGGCCAAACCCGGCAGCGGTCATCTATCTAGGCGGCCTACCCGGGCCTCGGCGGAGACGAGCAGCCTCCGTGCCTGGCTTGCACCAGACATCGGCCCTGCTTGGCCTTGCTCTCGGTGGGGTTTACCTGGCCGGCGCTGTCGCCAACGCCGCCGGTGGTCTCTTACACCGCCGTTTCACCCTTACAGGCGATGGTCAGCCTGTGGCCATCGCGTTGCGGTATGCTTTCTGTGGCACTATCCGTCGAATCACTTCGCCTGGCCGGCATTTTGCAACACCGACCAGCACCGCGCTCTATAGAGTCCGGACTTTCCTCAGGCAATGAACGTTTTTGGTCCACTACCCGCGACCGCCTGGCCCACTTGGATGCGTTTGCAGTATAAGGTATCTCGGTCAATGTGTCAAGCGATTCATTGACATTGGCTATCTGATATGCTATGATCAAGTCGCAGGCGGTTCGATTTCCAATTTCAAATGAACGGAGGGTAAAAATGAGAACCAGGATCACCATCGCTCTTGTCTTGCTGTTGTTGATCATCTTGCCAGGACCAACCCAGGCCTACAATCAGTCCCCTGTGCCGGTCGAAACGCGCCAGGTCTGGACGCCCGATCAGGCACGCACCATCGCCCAGACATGGATCGAACGCAAAGCAACTCTATTTCCCCGGTGGACCGGCGCACAGGCCGGCTCTCCTGTACCCTATTATGACCTGAACGGTCGCACAGAGGCCTATGTGATGTCGGTGCTGAGCGGCGATCAGGATGTCGGCCATGTCATCGTTGGCTGCGAGGTGTCAGACGACCCCATCCGCGTCTTTGGACAGGGCGTTGCCCCACACCTGCGCTGTCCCGACTGCATAGACGAGGCCGCGCTGGCCCGGCAGGGTTTCAGGCTGGCCGCCCACAACCCCGTCTATTTGGGTCCGTGGGATTTCTTTTACCGCGTCGAGCCGCCGATCGGTGGGATGAGCGACGGCGAAGCGCAGCTCATCCCGATGGGTTCACGCGAGCCGCTGGTTGTCGCTTTTGAGCTGGACGCCGCGTCCATTCAAGATGTGCAGGCCGCCGCTGCGCCCGACCTCAGCGCGTGGCAGGTTGCCAGCGCGGCCACCTCGAAACTGATTTGGGGCGTGCCAGATTACAACCAGTTTCAGGCCACCTACAACGGCAGCGTGTGTTACTCGGGCTGCACGCCCACCTCGGCGGCCAACATGGTTCACTTTTGGGAACTGGCCGGGTTCAAAAACATTGCCCTGCCCGACTGGCATGATACCACCAATTCGCTGCGCGCCTATATGGGCACCATTTGTCAAAGCGGCTCTGGCGGCACGTATACCGATATGGCTTCGCCGGGAATGGTCAACTATGCGCGCAGCCGAGGTTTTTCGTTCAGCTCGCAGCAGTATTGTCAACCTACCACGTATCAAGGCTATTCGTGGAAGGACTGCGTTGGCGAGGCTACTTGGGATCTGTATACCTCACAAATCGATCAAGGATATCCGGTCCTTGTCTCAATGTATCATCCAACAATTTACGGTTCGCACAGTGTCACCGGCGTGGGCTATGACAACAACGGCGGTCAGTTCTGGATCATTCACGACAACTGGCCCAATACAACCCAAGATGTCTGGGTCAACCTGGCCAGCACCCAGCTTCGTTTCTACCATCCCTTGATTCCTCCCACACGCGACACAACGGCTCCCATCGGGGCGATCTCGGCTCCACGCTATCACCGCACCGGCACCAGCCTGCCGGTCAGTTGGAAGGGCCTGGATAGTTTTTCCAACATTGCCCGTTATGATCTGAGCTATCAAGATATGGGCGTTTTGACGGCGCAGGCCGATTGGACGCCCTGGTTCACCTCCACGCAAGGCACCAGCGGTTCGTTGCCGGTGCAAAACGGGCATACCTATCAACTGCGCGTCCGTGCTTATGATTATTGGGGCAACGTGTCGGGTTGGGCGACGATCACCAGCACCGTCTATGCCTACCAGGTCTCCGGGCGAGTCACCGGCAACCGGGGCGAGGCCGCCATCCGTGCGCAAATTACCGCCTCACCGCCGGTTCTGAGCGTCATCCAGCCGGCTGCCGTCGGCCTATTCAATATCTATATCACCACGCCTACCACCCTCAACCTCGCCGCCAGCGCGACCTGGGCCGGCGCTCTGCCGCCGATGAAAAATCTGGCCGTGAACAGCGACCTGACCGGGTTGCACCTGGTCTTGCCGCCGGCCCAAGAACAGATCGCCAATGGTCATTTTGAGGCCGGATTGACCGGTTGGCAGGTTAACTCTGTTGCATCACCCACTTTGACCGGCAAGGCTCATACCGGCGATGCCGCGCTGCAATTGGGCATTTCTGCTGGCATCACCGCCACCGTCTGGCAGATCACCCAGTCGGTGACATCGGTTGTCACCGACCATCCTACTTTGTCCTGGTTTTACAATGTGACCGGAACGATGACCTCTGCCGACCGTTTGTGGGTGCAGGTGATCGGCTCGGCTGGCTTGTCCACACAGACCATCACCGTGTCGCTGCCGTTGAATGTCACCGGCTGGACCCATCACTGGCTGGCTTTGGATGAACTGGCCGGTCAAACTGTCACTGTCACCTTGGGGTTGCAGCACAGCAGCTCTGCGTCTGGCACCGTCTTGCTCGATGAAGTCAGCCTCGGCGCGGCCAGCCCAGAGCCATTCTCGATCTTGTTACCGCTCGTCGTCAAAAACAGTTTTTAACCCCCGGTGAACTCGACGACGGAGTTCACCATTTCCATCTTTCTTTAGGAGGCCGGTTATGTACAAACAAGTCCGTTTCTATCTCTTGTTATGCACAATTCTGATTGTTGCCGCCTGCAATACGCCGACCGCCGCTCCCACTCACACTCCCGCGCCGCCGTCGGCCACTCATACAGCCACACCGGTTCCGCCGCCGCCGGCCACGTTCACGCCGCCGCCCACTGCCACGCCAACGTCCACCGCGACGGCTACGCTCCCGCCGCCACCCACTGCCACGCCGACCCCGCTGCCGCCGACACCGACGCCCACTCCGGCCGGCCTTTCTCCAGAACCGCAATTAATCGAGTTCAAGGCCGCCGATGGGCAATTGCTGCAAGGTATGTATTATCCGGCGGCAAACAAACCGGCGCCACTGGTGGTGCTTTTTCACTGGGTGGCCGGCGACAAGAGTGACTGGAACGAGGTTGCCATCTGGCTGCAAAATCGCGGCCAGAAAAATCCCTTCCCCAATCCCGCCCAAATGCCCTGGTGGGATCCTTCATGGTTTCCTGCTGTGCCGACCGGTGTCTCGTATGGCGTGTTTGCCGTAACCCTGCGCGGCTGTCAACCCTACAAAGAAGGATGCAAGGGATTAGAAAAGGCTGGCTGGTACGCCGACGCGCAGGCGGCCATGCTCAAGGCCACCGAACTGGAAGGCGTGGACCCTCAGAAAATCGTCGCCATTGGCTCTAGCATCGGCGCCGACGCCGCCCCCGATGGCTGCGCCCGGTTGAATCAACTCAAGCCGGGTTCCTGTCAGGGCGCGCTGTCGCTGTCGCCGGGCAGTTATCTCACCGTGCCGTATCCCGATGTGGTCAAACAGCTCTGCCAGGAGCAGCCGCCCAAGACGGTCTGGTGTCTGGCCGATGAAAAAGAGGTTCAAGTGTGTGAGGCCGCAGGCAAATACCCATCCTACAAGGTGTGGATCATTCCGGGCGGCAAACACGGTAACATGCTGCTGTCGCCCAAGCTGGACCCTTTGCCCATGCAGTTGATCCTGGATTTTCTTCAAGAGGCTCTAAGTCACAAGTGAGACATCAAAGGGTGGCTGGGAATTTTTCTAGCCACCCACACACAGGCCAAACGACGGCGGATCGTCAAGTTGAAAAACGGCAATCCTTGTAAAATCAAGACAACAGGTTCAATTTGTTGTTTCAGGAGGGTAAAATGATCCGCCGTATTCTTTTTCTGGTTATTTTGGTATCCAGCATTGCTATTTTATCTGTGGCCTGTCGGCCTGTGCCGCTGCCCACGCCCACTCCAGAGCCGCCTACGGCTACGCTGGCCCCCACCGCCACGCCGGCGCCATCGGCCACCCCTGCGCCGTTGGAGGTCTGGGCCGCCAATGCTTATACGCTGGCGCATTTCCGGCCCCAAGACCGTTTTGTGGTCTATTTCGGCCAGCCGATGGACCCCAACAGCACACCCAATCCACTGCTTTTCTTTCCGGTCGTTCACGGGCGCTTTAGCTGGGACCAGGCCCACACCTCGGTCGCTTTTATCCCCGAAGAAGGATTTGACCCTGGCCAGACTTATTTTGTGATTCTCAATGATCTGTTGATCAGCGTCGGTAACCGCTCGTTTGATCGTTCGTTCGAGTGGAAGCTGCAAGTTTTGCCGGTGCCGCAGGTGCTTACCCGCCCGGCCAGCCGCCGTACCGAGGCCGACCGTTCTCCGGTGTTCGAGTTGGCTTTTGATCGCCCGATGAACACCTCCAGCGTGGCTGCCGCGTTGAACGTCTCGCCCACCATCCCGTTGAATTTGAGCTGGTCGGGCGAGGCGCAAGCCAGCCAGCTGACCGTCACAGCCGCCCGCCCGCTCAACCCCGGCGATTCCTATCAGTTCACTCTGCAACCTGCGGCCGCTAGCAGCGACGGTGTCCAACTGGGTAGCGCAGTGCAGTGGAGCGCCGACCTGGCCCCGTTGGTGCTGCGCACCATCCGCCAGGGCAACCGCAACAATGCACCTATTCGGGTCGAGTTCAATTATGCCATGGACACGCACAGCACCGGCGCCATCCTGCACTTTGATCCGCCGCTGACCGGACGGTGGGGCTGGAATCGTGCCGGCACGGCTGCCGTCTTTACGCCCACCGTTCCTCTGCAAAGCGGTACCCAGTACACCCTCTCTTTTAGCGGCTTTCCGCTGGACGACAGAGGTGATTTGATTGTGCCGCCGGCGCCCTGGCATTTCACCACCTCGCCGGCCATCCTGTCGGCCACGCCCAATGCCCTCAAGACCCAGCCCACTGCACCCATTCAGGTCACGTTCGACCGTCTGATGGATGTGCAAAAGACAGCTCTGGCTCTGCGCATCGAGCCGCCCACCGACGGGACGATCCAGTGGCAGGAAACCACCCTGACCTTTCGCCCCACCGGGGGCTATTTGATGGAACAGACCACCTACACTGTCACCATCGGGGTGGAGGCCTGCGGGCTGGACGGCGAGCCGATACTGAATCAGCCTTACACCTGGTCGTTCCGCACCGCCGATTTGCAAGATATAGCCAATTTTGGCTATGGCCCCAATGCCCAGGTGTTGGATGCCGATGGTCGCCGCGCCGTCCAGTTTCAGATTTTCCAGCGATACTCGCAGCCGATCACCTTTCAACTGTATCAACTCAACCTGGAGCAATTTCTCGACCGTTACTCATCGGGTTTTCGCGGCGTGGCCGGTTGGGAAAAGCGTCCCCTCAAAACCAGCGGCGCCCCTCTGTTGACCAGCTGGCAGGTCGAGCCGGCCTCGTCCAAAAATCAATACCTCGATATGCAAGAGGTGATCATTCCGGCCAATGTGCCGCCCGGCCTGTACATCCTCAACATGGTGGCCGGTCACCTCAACGATCAGCTTATTTTGGTGCTGACCCGCCATACTTTGATGGTCAAAGAGGCCGAAGGGCAGTTGGTGGTCTGGGATTCCGACATCAATGGTCGCCCCTTGCCGGGCAGTGAGGTGGGTATCTATGCTCGCGACGGCACGCGCGTTGCTGAAGGAAGCACTGATGAGCAGGGCGTGTATCGCGCCACAATCGCCCGCGACCCCGAACCGCTGATCGTTGTTTCTCGTCGCGGCGACGATGTCACGGCCAATGGTCTGTCCAGCGAGTGGCAGACTGGCGGTTGGTGGGGCTGGTGGTGGAACGCCCCCGTCGCCCAACAATATGCCGTCTATATAGACACCGACCGGCCCATCTATCGGCCCGGACAGAGCGTCTTGTTCAAGGCCATCCTGCGCCAGGATGATGACGCCGCCCTCAGCCTGCCACCTTCCGGTACGCCGGTGACGGTGCGCATCCGCGACGCCCGCAACAATGTGGTGCAGACTCTATCGCTCAGCACCAACGACTGGGGCAGCGTCAACGGCCAGTTTGACCTGGCCGAAGGGGCCATGCTGGGCGATTACACGGTAGAAATTGTCATGGGCGATCCGCGTTTCAGCCAGGAAACTCATCGCCAGACCTTTCAAGTGCAAGATTATCGCAAGCCCGATTACCAGGTGACAGTGACCACCAACGCCACGCATTATGTGGCCGGCGACACCATCACCGTGCGCGCCGACAGCCGCTACTTTTTCGGCGAGCCGGTGGCCGGGGCCAAATTGACCGTGCGCCTGTTCAGAGGGCAGGAGAGCTATTGGTGGGATCAGAGCGAAGGCAAGTATACCTGGTATGGTGGCGACGCACCCTATACTACCGCCACTGCCGATGCCAATGGTCTGTTCACTCTGACCCTGCCGGCCAAAATGGATGCTTTTAGCTCGGATACCGACTGGTGGTGGATGGGCAGCAGCCTGCGGCGCAGCACGCAGGCCGTCGAGGTGACAGCCGACGACGGCAGCAATCAAGTGGTCAGCGGCATGGCCGTGTTCCACGTCTTGAACGCCGCCGACAAGCTCAGCCTGGACATCGGCAGTTATTTCCACAAGCCGGGCCAGCCCTTTACCGTGCGCGCCCGCTTGCTCTCTCTGGACGATCAGCCGGTGGGTGGAAAAAATTTGCGCCTGGAACTGCGTCGTTATTCGGCCTCGGCTTATGGCTATACCCATGTGATACAGAGTGCCGAGATGACCACCGGCGATGATGGTTGGGCCCAAGTCGCTCTGACGGTGCAAGAGCCGGGCTTTTATATGCTGCGCATCAACGGCCAGGACCGGCAGGGGCGTGCTATCTATGCCACCGGCTGGCTGTATGCCTTGAGCAACGACCGCTCTGGCTGGTATGGCTATGGCGGCAGTGATTTCCGCATCAGCGCCGACCGCGATAGCTATGCGCCCGGCGAGACAGCCCGTCTGTTGATCGAAACGCCGTTCAGCGGCCCGGCCCTGCTCACCTGGGAGCGTGGGCGCACCCGTCGCGAGCAACTCGTCGAGTTGACCGCCCCGGTCACGGTGATAGACGTGCCGGTGCAGGCCGACGATGTGCCAAATGTCTATGTGGTCGTCAACGCCTGGCAGCCGCGCGATACCACTCTCACCGAAAATGTCTGGCAAAGCCTGTCCGACAGTCAACTGCGCACGGCCAGCATCAATCTCAAGGTGCCGGCCGTCGGCAAAAAACTCAATATCGCCATCCTGCCCGATCAGACCACCTATGCGCCGCGCCAGGAGGCGGTGATTACCTTGCGTGTCACCGATGAACAGGGCCAGCCCGTCTCGGCCGAGGTGTCGCTGGCTATGGTGGACGAGGCCATCTTTGCCCTCAGCGGCGAACTAGTCGGCCCTATCTTGGATGCTTTTTACAGCCCGCGCGACAACCTGGTGCGCACTTTGGACTCGATGGCATTGGAGCGATGGCTGGGCGGCGGCATGGGCGGCGGTGGTGGTGATGGTATCGGCGGCAGCCCACGCAGCAACTTTCCCGACACGGCGCAGTGGTTTCCCACCCTGCACACCGACGCCAACGGCGAGGTGACGGTGCGTTTCAACCTGCCCGATTCGCTGACTCGCTGGCGGTTGACGGCCAAAGCGGCCACTCAAGACACCCGCGTCGGCGAGGCGCGCGCCCACATCACTACCCATCAAGAGATCATTGTGCGTCCCATCTTGCCGCGCACCCTCACCGCCGGTGACACGGTGCAGATTTCGGCGTTGGTGCATAACTATGGCCGCGAGGCGCAAGAGATCGTGGTGTTTGCGCAAACCGACAATACGGCAGCTCTTCGCTTTCAATCTTCGCTCACCCAGACCATCCAACTCCAACCCGGCCAGGTGGGTATGGTCGGCTGGCTGGCTCAGGCCCGCGCCGCCGGTCAGGTCCAGGTTGTCGTGCGCGCTCGCACCCAAGATCAACATGCCGGTGACGCCGTATCCCTGCCGCTGCCCATCCGCCCGCTGTCCATCCCCGATGTATCCAGCCAGATCGGCCAGTTTGGCAGCGAATTTTCAACCACCATCCAACTGCCTGCCGATGCGCTGGGCATCAGCACGGTGCGCATCGAGTTGAGCCGATCCATCGCCGGCAGCATGCTGCAAGGGCTGGAATATCTGACCGGTTTTCCGTATGGCTGCGTCGAGCAGACTATGAGCCGCGCCCTGCCCAACGCTGTGGTGGGGCGGGCGATGCACAAATTGGGGTTGATCAATCCCACCCTGCTGGCCGATTTGCCCGCGCTGATCAATGCCAGCGTGCAGCGGCTGTACGGCTATCAACACAACGACGGCGGTTGGGGCTGGTGGTATGACGACGCCACCGATGCCTATCAGACGGCCTGGGTCATTTTCGGCCTCTCTGTCACCGCTGAAGCCGGCTATGAAATAGACCCTCAGGTGATCGAACGCGGCGCCCAATGGCTGCAAGACAATCTGAGCAAAACCGACCTGCGCACCCGTGCCCTGGCTCTGTACAGCCTGGCGATGGCCGGTGCGCCCGACAGCGGTCAGGCTCTCAAAACGGCACAAAGCCTGGCCGATCAGATCAACCAACTCGACACATTCAGCCGGGCGGCCCTGGCCCTGGCTTTGCATCAATGGGGCGATGCCGACAAGGCCCAAGAGATCGTCAACCTGCTCATCGAAACGGCGGTGATAGGCGATGATGGCACGGTGGCCTGGACCGGCGAGCGGTATGATGGGCATTATCACGAGAAAACAATGTCTTCCTCCATCCGCAGCACGGCCCTGGCTCTGACTGCTCTGATCCGCCTGCGCCCGCAGCATGCCCTTGAGCCGGGCATCATCCATTGGCTCATGTCGCAGCGGCGCACCGAGGGGTGGGGCTCGACCAACGAGACCTCGTTCACCCTGCTGGCTCTTACCGACCATCTGCTGGCGGCGCAGCAGGCTATGTCCAATGCCACGTTCCGCATCGAGTTGAATCATACCGTGATGGCACAAGGCTCTCTGGGCGCCGGCGAACCGGCCTTTAGTCTGGACATCCCTGCTGCTCAGATGCGCGTCGGTGACAATGTCCTGCGTATCTATTCCGACGGCAGTCAGCCGCTGTATTACGTGATTGCCTCACGCCTGTACCTGGCCCAATCTGAAATCGCCGCTGCCGGCGTGGTGCAGGTGCAGCGCGAGTATCTCGACCCGCAGTCCAACACGCCTGTCACCGACCTGAAAACCGGTCAGTTGGTCAGGGTCAGACTCACGGTCAACATGCCGCGCCAGGCTGCCTATATCATTGTCGAAGACAAATTGCCGGGGGGATTGGAAGCCCTGAACGAAAAACTCAACAACACCAGCCATATCGTGCAAGACTATCAAGAACCGAGGTATGATTGGGAGTCCTTTGGGTACAATTATAAAGAGGTGCGTGCTGACCGAGTGAGCTTTTTCATCACCGAAGTCAAGCGGGGCACTCGCACATTCACCTATATGGCTCGCGTCACCCATGCCGGTCACTTTGTGGCTTTGCCGGCCGAGGTGTGGGGCATGTACAGCCCCAATCTGTGGGGACGCTCCTCCAGCACTGCGCTAGATATTTCGCTGCCGTAAAGGGCGGTGAGAGCCAGGTCGGACAGTGGCCTGGGCTGGCAGCGATTTAGACTGCCGTTCTCTCTGCGTGCGGGGATCAAGCCCCGCACGCTTTTCTCAATGATGAATCGAACGAAAGGAAAACCAATGCACGATCAACCGATCCGCTCATTTCAAGTAGACCAGATGCCCGTTCATGTGTTTGCGTCGGGAACAGCATTGGGGCAGCGCGCCGCCGTTGACCTGGCCGACCTCTTGCGGCAAACGGTCAGCCGGCAGGGACACGCTGCTATCATCCTGGCTACCGGCAACTCGCAGCTCGAATTTATGAGGGCGCTGCGCAGCCAGGCCGACCTGCCCTGGTCCGAGGTCAGCATTTTTCACATGGATGAATATCTGGGCATGTCCGATCAACACCCGGCCAGCTTTGCCCGCTATATCCGCGACAAGCTGGTAGATTGGGTGAAACCTCGAGCCTTTTACCCTCTGCGCGGCGACGCACCTGATGCACAGCAAGAACTGCAACGCTACGCCAATTTACTCAGACAATGCCCGCCCGATGTGTGTGTGCTGGGCATCGGCGAAAACGGCCACCTGGCTTTTAACGACCCGCCAGCCAATTTTGAGATCGCCGAGATCATTCACCTGGTCAACCTTGACGAGGCCTGCCGCCGTCAGCAGGTCGGCGAAGGGCATTTTGCCTCTCTCGATGAAACGCCGTGCCAGGCCCTCTCACTGACGGTGCCGATGCTTTTGTCGGCGCGGCATGTGCTGGGCGTCGTCCCCGAAGCGCGCAAAGCCCAGGCTGTGTATGCCGCCCTGCGCGGCCCGCTCACGCCGCTCTGTCCGGCCTCCATTCTGCGCACCCGCCCGCATGTCACCCTCTACCTGGACACAGAATCGGCGCGACTGCTCTAGAATTAAAGCCAGAAACCAGGTTTGTCAAAAACCTGGTTTCTGGTCAAAAAACAAGCTGTCCCCCAAATTATCCCCAACCGGCCTCGTCGGGAAACACGTTTTCATACTTGACGCTGCCGCGTGACTCGGCCATCATATCGGCCACCGTATCGCGCCAGGTTTGATAGTGCGCGGTGTCTTTGTGCCGTGCCGGGTCGCCCGGCGTGCGATACACCTCGATCAAGACAAAGCGGGTCGGGTCGTCCATCTGCTGAATCACATCAAAGCGGGCGATGCCCGGCTCCTGGCGGCTGTGTCGGGCGTTCTCGATGGTGGCGGTCTTGAACGCTTCCACACAGTCGGGTTTGACATGCACATACACCAAAACGATCAGCATGCTGCGCCTCCTTTCCATTCGTGACTCAAAATGCCATAGAGATACATATCATACTTTTTGCCATCTCGATGCAAAAACTCGCGAAACACCCCTTCGCGTTGAAAGCCCATTTTCTCATACAGCGCAATCGCACGTGGATTGTATTCAAACACCGTCAACTGGACGCGGCGCAGGTTCAACTCGCCAAAGGCAAAATCCAACAGCAGGCGCATTACCTCGGTGCCATAGCCCTGCCCCCAATGCTGCGGCTCGCCCAGGCCGATGCTCAACCAGGCCACCTGATGGTTCCACAAAATATCATCCAGTTCGGCCAGGCCGATCAACGGCCCCATCTGCCCGTCTTGCCACAAGCGGATGGCAAACACCAGGCCCTCTTTGGATTTTTGTTGCTCTTCGATATAGCCCTTGATGGCGCTTTCGGTCAGCGGCATGGCCGTCCGCGCATCGAACAGGCGTAAAAAATCGGGGTTTTGGTACCAGCGGGCTATGACCGTCATATCATCCGATGTCACGGCGGTCAGGCGAACCCGCTCGCTGCACAATAGAGACTGTAACATTTCACCAGATTTCACTCTCCACTCCTCCTTTCGGCAAAATTCTTGATGCCCGATGCTCTGGATCGTAACACAAATGCGTCAAATGATCAAACCTCGTCGGCCCACAAAAAATGCACGATCACAGTCCGGTTACGCCAGTTGATGTACCGATTGACCTGTCATGCTATTGGGGTTATACTAGGTCTTTTCCGGTTGCTGCTCCCCTTGAATGACTCTGGAAAGGCATCACACCTGTATGAAACGCTCGTTGCAACCCATCTCCTGGCAACAAAACCTGGTAATCATCTGGATCGCCGAGGTCATGTCTATCGCCGGTTTTTCGGTGGTTTTACCCTTTTTGCCCTATTACATTCAAGAATTGGGCATCACCGGCACCCAAGATGTTGCTTTTTGGTCGGGGTTGCTCACCTCATCGCAGGCCATCACCATGGCTCTGATCGCGCCGGTGTGGGGGTCGCTGTCCGACCGCTATGGGCGCAAGATCATGGTGGCTCGTTCGATGTATGGTGGAGCTGTGATCATGTCGTTGATGGGGTTTGCTCAGAGTGTGCAGCAATTGGCCGTGCTGCGTGCCATTCAAGGGCTGCTCACCGGTACCGTGGCGGCCGCCACCACGCTGGTGGCCAGCACCACACCGCCTGAGCGACGTGGATTTGCCCTGGGGCTGCTGCAAATGGCGATCTATTTGGGGTCGTCGTTGGGACCATTTATCGGCGGCTTTGTGGCCGATCAGTTTGGCTATCGCGCCGCCTTTTGGGTCACTGGCTCGCTGCTGCTGGTATCGGGCATTTTGGTCACGTGGATGGTGCGCGAGGATTTTACGCCGGTAGACAGATCGGGCGACGGCGACAAACCGACCTCGATGTGGCAGGGATTGCTGGTCGTGCTGGGAGCACACACCTTGATGATGCTCTTTATCATCCGCATGCTGATCCGCATGGCCTCGCAAATCGTCGGGCCGGTGATGCCCTTGTTCATCCAATCTATCGCTGCCCAAGAGACGCGCATTGCCTCGCTTACCGGCGTCATTTCCGGCCTGGCATCGGCGGCAGCGGCCTTGGGCGCCGCGCTGCTGGGGCGGGCCAGTGACAAATGGGGCGCCCGGCGCATTTTGGTTGCCTGCGCCGTATCGGCTTGCGCTCTGTATGCCCTGCAATCTCGAGTCAACTCGCCGGTTGAACTGCTGATTTTGCGCATCCTCGACGGTCTGGCTGTCGGCGGATTGATCGCCTCGATCAGCGCGCTCCAGGCTGCCCTGGCCCCCAAAGCCCGCTTTGGGGCCATGTACGGCATAGATACCAGCCTGGTCGCCGCCGCCAACGCCATCGCCCCCATGATCGGCGCCTCGCTGACTGTCACCTGGGGGCTGAGGTCGGTCTTTGTCGGCGCCGCGCTCATGTTTGGCCTGGTTTTGGGTATGACCCTGGCCGCGGTGCCGGCCGGGAGGGCGGCTTACCGCTCCAGCGATCCATCCTGATTGCCTGGCTATTGTGACGCGCCGGACAAACGCCCTCGATGCTGCACTGCGGCAACGGCCAGATAGATCGCTCCGGCCAAAATGATCGCGGCATTGACCAGGATCATGGGCCGAAACCCCATCCACTGCGTCATCATGCCGCCCAATGCCGACCCCAGCACCGTGCCGATGCCGCCCGCCGAACTGTACAGCCCCGACACCTGTCCACGCTGCGACTGGCTGCGTACCTGGGTGGCATAGGTCATCGAAGTGGCCGTAAAAGCCGAGTAGGCAAATCCTCGCACCAGTTGAATGACCACGATCCAGGGCATCAACGGCGCCCATACATAACCGGCAAAGACCAGAGTCCAGGCTACAAACCCCAAACTGAGCATCGGTAGCCGTCCCAGCCGGTCTGAAAGCCAGCCCGCCAGGATCATCAACGGAAATTCGGATAGCGAGGCAATGGCCCAGAGTTGGCTCATCTCGGCGCGGCTATAGGCCAGTTCACCCACCATATAATTGGCCCACACGGCATAGACGGCGCCTGTCACCAATGACCACAAAAACATGGCCATGAGCAGCGGCGGCAGCGGCAAAGCCGCCGATTGGGGCGATGAAACCGCTTGAGAAGTGGCTTGATTGTTTGTCATAGCTGACTGCGGCGCAGGGCGAGGCACATCGCGCACCATCAACGACAGAACAAAGGCAATGCTCAAAAACCCGGCTGCCAGCCAAAAAGGCATCCGCAGCGAAAACCGGTCGGCAATGCTACCCGAAACCAAAGCCACCGCCCCAAAGCCCAACGAGCTGATGCCGCGATACCAGCCCATCCGATAGCCCCGCTCGCGGGCGCGGCGGTCCAACAAATCGCCCATCATCGCCAGGCTGGCCGTGCCATAAGCCGCCTGCGCCATCGCCCCCACAAAACGCAGCGGGTACAAGTGCCAATGACTGGTCGCCATCGCCGACAGTGCATGGATCAACGGCATCACCGCCAATCCGCCGGCCAGGAAAACCTTGCGCCCGGCCGCCCGGTCTGAGGCGCGCCCCCAGGTATAACTGAACACAATCGCCGTCAACGAGGTGACGGTGCCCAGCCAGCCGATCATGGCATAGTTGGCCCCCAAAAATTCAACATACAACGAGTTGATCGGCCCAGTGATGCCGGCGGCCATAAAACAAATAAAACCGATCACCGTCAACAAGATCAGGTCGCGCATGATCCATTCTCCCATACACTTGGGTTTGACAGCCAGGATGAAAAAGCTATAATCTGACTCACTTATCAGGTTGAGTATCAGAGGAAGAAATGGCTGTTCGAGAAATTTTACAAATTGGCAATCCGATATTGAGAAAACACAGCATCAAAGTCTCCCAGTTTGACGGCGCGCTGTCACAACTGGTTCAGGATATGTTTGAAACCATGCGCGCGGCCAACGGCGTGGGGCTGGCTGCCCCGCAGATCGGCGTTTCCAGCCGCGTGATCGTGATCGAAATGCCAGAGGATCAGGATGATCCATATTCAGGCGCACAATTTGCCTTGTGCAATCCCAAGATCGTCAAGGCCAGTCGCGAAACCGAAATTGACAGCGAAGGATGCCTGTCGGTATTGGGGTACGTGGGCCAGGTCGAACGCCCGGTCGAGATTGTGGTCAGCGGGCAAGACATGCGCGGGAAAAATGTGCGTTACAAGGTAGATGGTTACCTGGCACGCGCCTTTCAGCACGAGATTGATCATTTGAATGGGGTATTGTACGTAGATATTGCTCAAACTGGCAGCGTTCAGGCTGTTCAAAAAGAAGAATCGAACGCCGAACCCGAAGCGGCCATCTAGCCAACAAAAAACAAATGCCCGCCACTCAAGTGGCGGGCATTTGTTTTAACCGGTCTAGAATCGCCACAACGCGCCAATCGCGCCGGCCTCTCTAAATGCCTCATCTTGCACAAAAGCCACTTCGATATCGTTCAGCACGGCCTGGCGCACCAGGCTGTCCACAATGTCATCCTGCCGATGAGCCGGGTTGCCGCAGATCGAGCAAACCTCCGACTCTTGAGCGGTCATATAGCCGCAGTGAGAGCAGATCGCCCCGGGTGCCTCATAGTCATCAGAAATCGCCAGCGTTTGAACCCGCTTTTCCTGCACGGCCATCAGCGTCGCGGCCAGGCCCAGCGAGCCGTTGTTCTTGTACGCCGCCGTAATAATGTTACGTACCAGATTGGTCTTGCGCTCGGCCACCGAAGCCTGTACTACCTGGAGCGAGCGCTCCAGCACATCCATCACCGATGCCGACATATCAATGGCAAACCCGCCGATGACCTTGCTTTGCAAATCTTTGGGCAGCAGCCCCATAAAGCGGGCGCGATTCTCATCGGTACCGGCCAGGATGATCCGCTCACACTCTCCGGCGCGATAAAACTCTTGGGTCAGGTCGGCTACCTCGCGCAGATTGCGGTTTACCAGTTGGTCAATGCGATTCTTGAGATTGGCCGTCCAGTCATTTTGAGCGGCACCCTTGCCCGACCGTCCGCCTCGCCCCGAAGCGGTGCGAATGGCCGCGCGCAGATTATCTCCAAACGTGCCGGTCGCATCTTGCAGCGCACCCAGATAAAAGAGATACAACCGCCCGCCTTCACGGTCTACCATCGCCACGCCATAGCTGTCAAAGGCGTCCAAAATGTCGGCCAATTGCTTGATATACGGCTGCGCCGACACGTAAGCATGATCTCGCACCGGCACGGCCAGATGATAAACCTGCCAGAAATTTTCAGCGGCGCAGGAAAAAAGAATCACTCCTTTGCTTTGACGATCATACTCTAGCTCAAAAAACCGTTCTACAGCCTCAATATCTTGTCGAGCCGCCTTGTCGGCCACCGACTTGAGCAGGCCTTTCAGTGCCAGCCGATATTGATCGGTGGTAATCTGGGTCAAATCTACGTTGAGATGAATACTGAGTACAGGGGTAGTCTTGCTACGATACCCCGCCAGCTCTTTGAGCTCCTGTTTGCTGAACATGATACCTCCTTATCGGGAAAAAAAGAGATGGTTAGTGCGGCCGCCGTTGGTCACACCCACTCAAGCAGGCATCTTTTCAAAACCCCAATGCCGCAAACGCTGAATTGGTAAAGTACGGAACAAGAACGATGTTTATCGAGTTGGACGCTCGCCCAACCGCACGGTCAAAGCCACAGTTTCCTTTTGACGAATGACAGTCAGCCGAACCTCTTGCCCCACACGAGTTCTTTGCAAATAGGTGATAATGTCGTCCATGCTGCGCACCGCTGTATCATCAATGGCAATGATAATATCCCCTCCGGCTTGCACCGGTTCAGGGTATCCCGGCACAGTGACGTTTTGACTGCCGCCGAGCAAGCCGGCCTGCTCGGCCGGGCCGCCGCCGATCACGGCCGTGACCAACGCGCCGTGTTCAACTGGCAAATCCAACGATTTGACCAGGTCGGGACGCAGGGCCAACCCGCTGATGCCCAGCCAGGGATGGCGATAGCGGCCATGGGCGATCAATTCGGGCACCACTAGCTGCACCAGATCGGATGGCACAGCAAACCCAATTCCAATCGAGCCGCCGATGAGGTTGGAAGTGCGATAATAGCTGTTGACACCGATCACCCGGCCGTTCAGGTCAAGCAGCGGCCCGCCCGAATTGCCCGGATTGATCGCCGCGTCGGTCTGAATCACATCGGCTACCGAGAAATTGCTGGCCTGCCGCAGCACCCGCCCCAACGCGCTGATATGTCCTACTGTCAAGGTGCGCTCATAGCCGTAGGGGTTGCCAATTGCTAGAGCCACCTGCCCCACCTGCAAATTAGCCGAGCTTCCCAACTCGAGCGGTTGCAGCAAAGCATCCGGCGCATTCACCCGCAGCACGGCCAGGTCGGCATCCTGATCGTAACCCAACACCTCGGCCTCGACCGCTGTGTCATCGGAAAAATACACATAAATCTGTTCTGCGCCAGCCACCACATGGGCATTGGTGACAATGTGCCCTTGCCGGTCGTACACAAAGCCCGATCCGCTGCCGCCGCCTTCTTCGCTGTCCTCATCTACCATCTCGATATAAACGACAGATGGGGCAGCATGTTTATAGACGGCGACGATGGCTTGCTCTTCCGATCCGCCCGACGGCAAAACCGAGCCATCGGGGACTATTGTCGGCGTTGCAAAAAGGAGAGTGGCCGTCGGCCTGGCCGAGAGCGGAGGAGTGGCGGGCAATACACAGGTACAACCCAACAATAATAAAATCAAAACAGCGATACCCAACACCATACGACGATTAAATACCGACATACTTGTCCCTTTGAACGGATTACACAAATGAGCAAGAATCAGGTACAGACACCCAAAGCCTCAATCTCTATTATATCGCAGATAAGACGCAGTGACAAGCAGGCTCAGGTCAGATTTTGATCGCAATACTCGGCAAATCCGCACGAGCGACAGCGCACCGGATCCGTGTGATTGCGCCTGACCGTATCAGCTTGAGCGTCTTCGCGCATCCAGTCCAGCGTATCCAGCAGTGTGTTTTCCAGTTCAGCCGTAAAAGGAATCGAAAAGGTATGATCGGGATAGTGGATCAATCCATAAGGCGGGCGGCGGCTATAGGTCTCTTGGACCAGCAGACAATAGGCTGCCAGTTGCAACACATGGCTTGGATAAGGTTGCGACGGAGTATGGCACGTCTTGACCTCAATCGGAATGACATAATTCCACTTTTTGACCAAATAGTCGGGTTTACCAACCAGGTTCACCGAGCGGGCATACAGTGGGCGGGGACATTCCTGCCACGTGCGCGTATCGCTATAGATCACCCGTCCCGCTGGAATGCCCAACTGTCGGTAAACATGCCTCGCTGCTCCAAACAGTCCCAGGCTGATCAGCAACAAAACAATGCCGACCGCCAGAAACTGGCTCATTGAAACAACCCCGTCATTCCCCACACCGCCCCAAACAGCACGGCCGCGCCCAGCAGCACCCAGGCCAGGCGGTGCAGGTTGCGGGCGGCATCCACCTGCCAGCCGTGATGTTCATGTTCCTGCGCGCCTCGATCCAGTGCGTCCAGGTTCAGCGGCTCGACCTTTTTGACAAACTCGTACCACCAGGCCCGGGCGCAAAACGCATATCGCCCTACCTCACTGGCATTGAGCCGTTTACCCCTGCTCATCGTCCACCTGTGCCTTGCCGCATGCCGGCGCATCAGCAATGCTCAAATGCGTTAGTGCATCAAAGTGCGTCAGTGCATATCGCAGCCGCTCCTGCTGTTTGGTCACAGTCAGGTCGCCCCGCGTGCGTTCCAACACAGCGCGCAGTGCATCGGTGGCATGACGCAAGCCGCCGGTCACTGCATCAGGAAAGTCAATGGTGATCATGGCCGCGTACACTTCTTCCATATCATCCAAGAGCTGTTCGCCCCGTTCCAGGTCGCCGCGGCGAATAATGTCCAGGATGGCCCGGCGCATCTCGCTGGCCGCCTCGACCAGGCCCTTGAGGTAGGCCGGATAATCTACGGCCACACCAAGTTCGTCGGGCGCAGGGATCGGCTCATGATGCAACATGGCATACACAGCCCGCGCCTCGACCAATTCTTTGAGCGCGTCCTGAGTATAGCCGGCATAAAATACATCAGGATAATCCCACACATCGCTCACCATTTGACAGGCCGCCTGGCGAGCTGTGCCAAGCAAATCCTGCGCTCGCTCAAACTCGCCGCGATGCATGGCCCGGATGCTGTCGGCGCAATAGCGGATCAATTCCCTGGAACGGCGAATGGCGCGATCTCGTGCATCGCTGCGCACTTCGAGTTGAGTGCGAATGTGGTCAATAATCGGCGATAAATTATCCATAGGCTCCTTTTCGGGGTACAAAAAACGCCTGGCATCAACCAGGCGTCTGCAAATCAGTCTCTATGATCAAGAACTCTTAACGTGGGTCGAAGCAACCTGCCGCCGCGCCCGCATTGCGGCGTTGAGCAAGTCTTTGGGCTGCTCAAATGTGCCGCTGGAGGGCAGCGCCATTCCGATCTCGGCCTTCATCGGGGCAATCATTTTCCCCGACTCGAGGTCCTTGATCGGGTAAAAATAATTAAAGGCTCGATCCAGTCGCGTCACCAGTTTGGCATGCAGGTCTTGGGCCTTGTCTTCCTGGGTGATCAAGACAAAATCGGCCTTGTTGACATGTCCGACAAAATCTTCGGGCGAGCCAAACTCGTTGATCACATTGCTGACAATCAGCCCAACGGCACGCAACACATCGTCGCCGGCCACAAACCCATAGGCCTCATTAAACGGCCCCAAATCGGAAATAGAAATGTACAAAACAGCCCAGTTATTCGTTCCCAACAGCTTTTGTATCTTTTCCTCGGTCAATTCCATGCCGGGCAAGCCGGTAATCGGATTCACCAGGCTAGAGTAACTGGCACGGCGCAGAGCATTGCGCACGCGCAAACGCAGTTCCTGCATGTCAAAGGGCTTGGTAATATAATCTACTGCGCCCAACTTGAGGCCGTTAATCTTGTCCGACCGGGCCTTTTTCTCGGTCAAAAAGATGATCGGCACTTTGCTGGTGCGCAAGTTTTTGCGCAATTCGCTGACCACCTGGTATCCATCAATGTCTGGCAGTCGAATGTCCTGGATGATCAGATCTGGCACCTGTGTCTGACAGATCTGAATGGCATCATTCCCCCAGGCGGCGGTCAAAATCTCGTATCCCTGAGCTTCAAAATAAGCCCGGAGCATGTCGGCAGTGTCCGGATCGTCTTCTACAATAAGGATGCTATCCTGTTTGGTCATGAGTCCCCCCTGCGCATAGGATGGCGACGCGCCGGCCCCGAGTCAAGCCCTAATTCACCCCATCTATGACGGCCCGGCCTCGTCATCCTCAAGATAAAACCTGCTGTCCTGTCCCAAACGAATCAGAACTGAACAGGAATTTGCCGTCCCGAAAGTGATTGCCCAGGCGATGGACTGTATCGCCAGTGATGGGCTTTGGCCGGGCAAAAATTTTGCGGGATAGGCGATATCGGATCGCGTCAGTTCAGTGGTTCTTTGAAAATATCAAAGGCGCAATCCTCATGGCTCATAGCATGGCATCGCGTTTGCACCACTTTGAAATCTTTGCCGCCACTGACCCAATGCACGCCGCCTTGCAGCAATCCTACCGCGCCATGGCAGATCGGTCGGTCGGCCTGGCGCCCCCAACAAACCGGGCATCGCTCGATGGTATACACAAAGCGATCTTCTTTTTCTTCAACCCGGCTGGTCTGATCGCTGAATTGAGTAAAAATTTTGGCCATACCCGGCAGACCGATCTTGAGCTTGACTTCCAGCGGCAATACGCGCATTGCCAGGCCGCCCAACCCTACCGCCGCGCCAAACGCCTCCAACCCGGCATTGACAGCGGCCTTGCCACCGCGCAAGGCAAAGACGCGCCCGCCGCGCGGCCCATAGGTATCGTCCAGAGCTTGATTGAGCATCGAGAAATCGGCAAAATCAAACTCTCTTTTCAAGTCCTTGGGTGGATAGTTGTCAATCAGCCGCTCCAGTCCTGCTTTGTGCAAAACCGAGTTGAGGCCGTTCTTGCCCATAATATCTTCCAAAACATCCAGGTAAATTCTTGCTATCATATTAGGGTAATGAAACCCACTTGCTGGTATAGTCACGTTTGCTTCCTCCTGACGCAGACTGGCAGGGCCATTCAGACGACGATCTTTTCAGACATTCTGTTCTCAGCAGTCGCATAGGGCGGCGACTAGACGATTTTGACCAACTGATCCACGGTTCGGCGCATATCCAAAAAGATCAGGCCCAACTTGGCCTGCTTTCGTGCCAGAACGGTCAAGCAGGCTTCTTCACCCACACTCATCAGAACCACATAGCCGTTTTCACCCTTGATGTATACCTGTTCCAGATAGCCACGTCCCAACTCACCGGCAATCCGCTCGCCCAGGCTGAGCATAGCAGCTGACATGGCCGAGACACGGTCTTCCTCGATGCCGGCCGGCAGCGAAGATGCCATGATCAACCCGTCCACACTCACTACAGCCGAGGCTTCAATGTCTGGCGTGCTAACCTGCAAGTCGCGCAACTCGGAAATCATCTGTTCGGTACGTGTTTTTGTCATGGTTAGAACTCCTTTATTGTAAAAACGGTTAACCAAATCAGCGCGATTTTGACCATCAGGCCAGACAATTTGTGCAGAGCTGGGATGTTCTGACAGTCAAAAAGATATCCAATCTGCCGATAGCTTACTACAGGTAAGACAAGTTGTCAAGTGGATGTATAGATTATACCACAAGTTTTCAAATGACTCAATCTTTATCTCGGCGAGCGAGTGCGGAACAGGATAAACAGCACACCCAGTATGACTACCGGGGTCGGACATATACACGGGGTGCAAGGGAATGACGGCGACGAGGCCGCTGCTGTCGCCGTTGCTGCCGGAGCGGGGGTGCTGACAGGATCACGGGTGGACGGATGGGTCGCTGTAACTTGGGGCGTGGCAGTGGCCTGCCCGGCTGTCGAGCGAGGCGGCGCGCCAATAGAGGCTCGCCATTCGTCTTCAAGGCCATCCATATCAACGCCGAAAACCTGATTGAGCGCATCATCATAGTGCGCTCCTTGGGCAAACACTTTAATCAACTCGCCCAGCTTGTGTGTGCCATATTCCCGGACGATAAAATCAATCAGGCTGTTGCTCTCGGCATACGAGAGGATGGCGCGTTCGCGGTCGTCGGCAAAGGGGCTGTTCAGGGTGCGCAGCGAGATCAGGGTGTTATTTTTGATCGCCGCAGCCAGAGTGCGTTGTTCCTCTGCGCTCATTCCTCCCTCGCTACGCATAGCCAGTCCTTCATGTAGCCAGCGCGGAATGTCACCAAAAGGCGGCTGGGTGATCATGTACAACACCGCATGGGTTAGTTCGTGAGGAATCACCCGCTTCATCCAACTCGGGTTGCCCAGGCCAATGGCAATGCACCCCGACCGGCCAAAAGTTACGGCGCCGGTCCACTCGGCGCTGGCTTCGCGCAGCACCGACATCAGCTCTTCGTGCGAGTTGTAAATCACGATGATGACGGGATCGGGCGCATGCACACCAAATTCTTGCTGAAGATCGGCTGCGGCCTGAGCGGCAAGGTCCAAGTACATCTGTCCCCAATCTGCCGCCTGATCGTGCCAGTACAGGCTGACCCATTCGTTCTTCAAGACCTGCCAGGTATAGCGGGTGTCTTGATAGGCAAACTCTATCGGATCGGTTTTGAGCCTGCGGCCGGCCGCGTCCTCGATCACCCACCAGTATGTGATTTCAATCATCGGCGGCTGCCAGTTGATCTCGTCGTGCATGTCCTCCACATGCTCAACCTCTACTTGAGTATGGGCATCGAACGACAGATCGATCCGCTGCGCCGAAGTTTGCCCTGAGACGCGATAGAACAGCCGGATGGCCTGAATTGCCGCATCGCTCTGCACGCTCAGGCGAAAGGTCATAGATTCGCTAAATGTGTGAGTGTGTTCATCCAGCAACACAATGATGCCCTGCTGCGCCGCCGCTGTGCTGATATGCATGCCCAGACTCAGCAGTAAAATCAGCCCTATCTCTAGATGTCGCCTCAGCCGTCTCAGACTCATTTTTCCACCTTCCCAATTGGTTAGAGAAATTATACCATAACAAACAAAATCAAGACAACTCGCGACATTGGGTTTATTTGTCCCTCTCAATGCTTTGTTGTATACTAGGGTGCAAAATTACCATTCAAGGAGACCGTATGCGCATCCTCATTACCGGCGGGGCCGGATTTATCGGCTCGCACCTGTGCGATCACCTCCTGGCTGACGGCTACGAGGTGATTGCGATGGACAACCTCAGCACGGGCAGCATTGACAACATCGCCCACCTGGCCGGACACGAGCGTTTCAAATTCATCAAGCATGATGTGACCGATTACATCTATGTGCCAGGGCCGCTCGACGCGGTGTTGCATCTGGCTTCGCTGCCTAGCCCGGTGGATTATCTGGAAAAGCCGATTCAAACCCTCAAAGTGGGTGCCCTGGGGACGCACAAAACATTGGGGTTGGCCAAAGAAAAAGGGGCGCGGTTCTTGCTGGCTTCGACATCCGAGGTGTATGGCGATCCACAAATCCACCCACAGCCCGAAAGTTATTGGGGGCATGTCAACCCGGTGGGGCCGCGCGGCGTTTACGACGAGAGCAAGCGGTTCGCCGAAGCGATGACGATGGCCTATCATCGCTATCATGGCGTGCCGACACACATTGCCCGCATCTTTAATACCTATGGCCCCCGCATGCGTCTGGACGATGGGCGGGTGGTGCCGAATTTTGTCAAGCAGGCTTTGCTCGGCCAGCCACTCACCGTCTATGGCGATGGCTTGCAGACCCGCTCTTTTTGCTATGTGGACGACCTGGTGGATGGGCTGGTGCGCCTGCTCATGTCGGACGAGGCCGAGCCGGTCAATCTGGGCAACCCGGAAGAATACACCATTCGCCAGTTTGCCGAGATGGTCAACGAGCTGGTTCACAACCCGGCGGGCATTCAGTTCATTGACCGCAGTTCGCTCAGCGCGCGGGTGGAGGACGATCCCAAAATCCGTCGGCCAGACATCGGCAAGGCGCAACGGCTTTTGGGCTGGCAGCCGCGCATTGGGGTGTGCGAAGGGTTGACCCGCACCATCGCCTTTTTTGCCGACAGGGTGCAGGCGCGGTGATCGCATCTGTCGGGCGGATGTGGGGCGAGCATAGGCGCGCGCCGACCTGGTCAGGCGTTGCACTGTGTGCTGCCATCATTGTCGGCGGCCTGGCCCTGGCCTTCTTGCCCTTGACCTGGCTGGCTGTGGCTTTGCTGGCTATGGTGGTGGGGGTGTTGATCCTGATCCGCCCTCATTTGGCGTTGTATCTGATCGCCTTTACCATTCCGTTTGGTTCGTGGCGCGAGGTGGACCTGGGCGGCATTACGGTGGGGGCCACCGAAGGGCTGTTGGGGTTGATGCTGCTGGCCTGGCTGGCTCAGCGAGTGGCGCGGCGCGATACGCATTGGGCCTGGCCGCCGCTGACCCTGCCGCTGAGCCTGTTTATTGGTGCGGCGTTGCTTTCGGTGTGGAATGTGGTATCGCTGCCTCTGTGGGCCAAAGAACTGGCGAAATGGGTCGAGATGTTGGCCGTGATCACCATGATCCACAACACCCTGTCGCCGGCCCAAGAGCGCACTTTGGTGAGTTGCCTGCTGCTGGCCGGCGCGGCTCAGGCTGGGGTGGGCATCTATCAGTTTCTTGCCCGCTCCGGGCCGGATTCTTTTGTCTTAATGGGTCGTTTTATGCGTGCCTATGGCTCATTTGAGCAGCCCAACCCGTTCGCCGGCTATTTGGGGCTGCTCATTCCGCTGGCCTGGGCCTTGACCTTGAACGGGTGGCCGCTCAGCAGAGAAACGCCGGTTCTACCTCCCCTCAGTCTGGCGACGATGGCAGCAGGGCTGGGGATGAGCTGGTCGCGCGGCGGGTGGCTGGCTTTTGGCGCGGCGTTTGCTGCTGTCAATATGGCGCGCAGTAAAAAAGCGGCCCTGCTCTTTGCTGCCGCTGTCATTTTGATCGCCATCCTGGGGCTGCTGGGCAGCCTGCAATTGATCCCGCCGGCCATCACTCAAAGGCTGACCGGCTTTTTGCCGCTGACCACCATCCGCGATGTGCGTGCGGTCGAGATCAATGATGAAAACTATGCCGTGCTGGAACGACTGGCTCACTGGCAGGCCGCTCAAGATATGTGGGGCGATCACCTGTGGTTGGGCGTGGGCTTTGGCAATTATCAGACGGTTTATCCCGCCTATGCCCTGCCCAAGTGGCCTTTGGCTCTGGGGCATGCACACAATTATTATCTCAATGTGGCCGCCGAGACCGGGTTGGTGGGGCTGCTGGCCTATCTGGTGCTGTGGGGGGCTGTTCTGGTGCAGACGGTGCGCTCGCTGCGCATAGCCCAACGACAACGCGATACCTGGAAGCAGGCCCTGGCCCTCGGCGCGTTGGGCGCGTGGATGCATCTCAGCGTCCATCATCTGCTGGATAACCTGTGGGTTCACAACATGTACATCCTGGTGGCCATGCTCTGGGGATTGAGCGGCCGCGCAGAAAATAACAAGGAGTCTATTCATTGATCGCTCGCTTGCAAGAAAAACGTCAAGAACTGGTTCGTTTTGCCAAATTTTGCGTCGTCGGTACCATTGGCACATTTATTGATTTCGGCATCCTCAATTTGTGCTATGATACCCTGGGGTGGCCCCAAGTGCTGTCCAATATCTTGTCTAGCGGCACGGCCACCGTCAACAATTATATGTGGAGCCGTTTTTGGGTCTATTCCGAAACGCGGCATCAGCAGGGCGGCAAAAAGTTTGTCCAGTTTGTCATTGTCAGCCTGATTGCCATTGCCCTCAGCTCGCTGATTTTGAAAACCACCGATGCCTGGATTTTCGGGTCACAAGGCCTGCTGCGCGGGTGGGTGGCGCCGGTGGCTGCCTGGATCGGTTGGGAGCATAGCACTTTGTCGAACAATATCGCCAAAGTGATTGCCACCGGCATTGTGTTGTTTTGGAACTTTTTCGCCAACCGTATGTGGACATTTCGCGACGTAGACCAGGTTCGGCCACAAGTGGTTGTTCAAGAAAGTAAATCCAGCTAAATTGAGAATCGGCATTGATTATACTTCGGCGGCGCATCAGGGTGGCGGCATTGGTCGAGTGACTCGTCTGATGGTGCAGGCGTTGGCCGAACTGGACCGCCAAAACCGATATGTGCTGTTGGTGCAAGGCCGCGCCCTGCCCTTTGGCGCAGGGACGGCCAAACGGCGCAATCCGGCGTCGGGGCTGGCCTGCCACCATATCCGCGAGGTGCGCACCTGGCTGGATGAAAAGTGGTGGAACCGTCTGTGGCACCGTCTGCGGCTGCCCATTCCGGTCGAGTGCGCCATTGGACGGGTAGATCTGTTTCACTCGCCCGATTTTACTCTGCCGCCGGTATTGCCGGGCACGCGCACCCTGGTCACATTGCATGATCTGTCGTTCATCCGCCTGCCGCACTGCTTTCCGCCGACCCTGTACGAGTATCTGATGCACAACGTGCCGTTGGCCGCCCGCCGCGCCGACCTGATCCTGGCTGACTCGGAACACACCCGCCGGGATGTGATCGAATTGCTCGGCGTGACCCCGCAGCGAGTGCGCACCGTCTATCCGGGCGTCGAAGGGCGATTTTGCCCCATTGCCAACACCGACACGTTGCACGCTGTGCGCGAAAAATATCATCTTCCATCGCAGTTTATCCTCAGTGTTGGCACGGTGCAGCCGCGCAAAAACTATGCCGCGCTCATCTCGGCCCTGGCCCGCCTGCCGCACGCCGATATACACCTGGTCATCGTGGGCGGGCGGGGTTGGCTATACCAGGACATTTTTGCCCGTGTGGACGAGTTGGGCCTGCAAGAACGGGTGCATTTTGTCGGCTTTGCCGCCGACGCCGATTTGCCGGCCATCTATAATCTGGCACAGGTTTTTGCCCTGCCCACGTTATATGAAGGTTTTGGTCTGCCCCCGCTAGAGGCGATGGCCTGCGGTGTGCCTGTGCTGACATCCGACAACTCGTCGTTGCCCGAAGTGGTGGGCGATGCCGGGCTGATGGTGGACGCCGGCGATATGGACGCGCTAACCGACGCGTTGACCCGGCTGCTCGACGATGCCGATCTGCGTCGCACTCTGATCGAACGCGGCCTGGCGCGCGCCCGGCGGTTCACCTGGCAGGATACAGCCAGGCAGGTGTTACAGGCCTATCAGGATATGGGTTGACGGACGTTGGACTCTGTCAAGGAACGTGCCGAAAAACCCTTTCACCACCAAGACACAAAGGACACAAAGTACTTCTAGCGACTCAAAAGTATCGCAAACTTTGGTGTTCTCGGTGTCCTTTGTGGTAAAAATAGACTTTTTCGACGACCCCCAAGGTGGCAAATATGGCAGCCCCCAAATCTATGCTGCTCAAACTGCTCGAACCGAGCATGGCGCAGCACATTCTCAAAAGACACCCCCGCGCCGACCGCGGTGCGCTGACCGATTTTGTCCAGTTTCCGTTCACGGCCATTGTCGGGCAGCACGAGATGAAGTTGGCTCTGGTGCTGGCGGTGATCAACCCGCGCGTGGGCGGCGTGCTGCTGATCGGCCCGCGCGGTACGGCCAAAACCACCGCCGTGCGCGGTCTGCTGGACATTTTGCCCACCGTCGAGCGCAGCCTGTGCGCTTATGGGTGCGAGCCTCAAGATGCCGAAACCGGCGGTGCCGATGCCATTTGTGCCGACTGTATGAGCAAGCTGGCATACGGAGAGCCGATCACCATGCCCGACCGTATGCGCATTGTCGAGTTGCCGTTGAATGCTCGCCTGGAAGACGTGATCGGCGGGATGAGCGAACGCGCCGCGCTGGAAAATCAAAAAGTTCGCCTGGAAAAAGGCATCCTGGCCTTTGCCGACAAGAACATCCTCTATGTGGACGAGATCAATCTGCTGGATCATGCCATCGTCAACGCCATCCTAGATGCGACGGCACAAGGGCGATACACCGTGCGGCGGGGGGCGACGGCAGATGTGTTTCGCTCGCGTCTGCTGCTGATCGGCTCGATGAACCCCGAAGAAGGCCTGCTGCGCCCTCAAATTATGGATCGGCTGGGGCTGCGGGTGGTGGTGCGTCAACTGGAATCGCTAGATGATCGCGCCGAGGTGTACCGCCGCATGGCTTATTTCGTCCGTTCGCCCTATGCGATGATTGAAGAATATGCCCAAGACCTGTTGGCGATGGCCGATGAGGTTCAACAGGCGCGCGACCTGTTGAACCATGTCACTGTCACCCCACTGGCCGAGCGGGTGGCTCTGGAAGCCATTTTGCGCCTGAAAATCGCTTCCAATCGCACTGAATTTGTCACCCTGGAGGCGGCGCGCGCCTATGCCGCTGCCGAAGGTCGCACCATGACTACCGAAGAGGATGTGCGCGCTGTGGCCGGTATGGCTCTGCGTCAGCGCAACAGCGAGTTTATGGACCGTTATTTCGACCTGTGTCGGCAAGAAGACCAGGTTATCCTGGAGGTGTTGAATGGCCTCTAATGAACCGCCCGCCTCCCTGTCTCACCTCGACGACCAGGGCCACGTCCATATGATCAATGTGGGCGGCAAAGACGATACCGAACGGGTGGCGGTGGCCCGCGGCGAGGTGCGTATGCGCCCCGAAACGCTGCGTCTGATCGTCGAGAATGGTTTGCCCAAAGGCGATGTGCTGGCGACAGCACAGATCGCCGGCATTATGGCGGCCAAGCAAACCGCCGGCCTGATTCCCCTTTGCCACCCTTTGCTGCTGACCCAGGTAGAGGTGCAGTGCTGTGCCGACGAGGCCAAATCCCGAATCGAAATTACGGCCAGGGTGCGCACGCGCGGCAAAACCGGCGTCGAGATGGAAGCTCTTACTGCCGTCAGTGTGGCCGCGCTGACCATCTATGATATGGCCAAGGCAGTGGAAAAAACGATGCGCATCACCGATATTCGCCTGATCAGCAAAATGGGTGGCAAGAGCGGGGATGTGGTGTTGGAGAGTTGAGTCTCCTGAAAAAAGGTCAAGGATGACAAACAAGTCAAAATGCTCAACACACCAAGTATCTTGGAGCTTTGCAAACTGTGCTTGATAAGTGCAAAAGCAATGACCCAACCGGCACTTGAGCGGGCAAACGATCTTTTTTCAGCAAAGCCAGAGTTAGATAGTTGGGTGGTTGGAGATGTGCCAGGAGCAAATCATCCACCTTCCTTTGTCTACTCTTTCCTTGTCTACTTGTTGAGAGGTCATTGAAATGCGTGTTCAAGTACGTCTTTTTGCCGCAGCGCGCGATCTGGTGGGGGCAGGGCAAACGGAAATAGATTTGCCTGTTGGCGCCACGGTCCAGGTGTTGGCAGACCAGCTTTTCGAGTTGTATCCCGGCCTGTCGGCCATGCGGCTGAGATTTGCTGTCAATGCGGTGTATGCCCGGTCGGATATTGTGTTGAACGATGGTGACGAAATAGCCCTGATTCCGCCGGTGGGTGGGGGGTAGGTGGTTGGGTGGTGGGGAAAATGAACGTAACAGGAGGGTTAGCATGAAGCAGGGTCAGATAATGGATTTGGGGCTTCCCGATGGAATGGAGATGTATGGCGATGGGAGCAGCCTGGAAATCACCCGTCGCTGGTTCTCGTGGGTCAACATTTTTTTGACCGTCTTTGTAGTTTTTTGGTGCGGTTTCCTGGTGTTCTGGTATGCGATGGCCTTTCAAACTCGCGCTCTGGTCATGCTGCTGTTTCCGCTGATCCATGTGGCCGTCGGTGTCGGTCTGGCCTATTATGTGCTGGCCGGGTACATCAACAAGACCTATATTCGCGCAGACTGGTCAAACGTGTCGGTTCGCCATGTGCCGCTACCCTGGTGGGGCAATCAAAACATCGAGGCGCGCGACATCAAGCAGGTCTATGTCAAAGAGCGGATCTCGCGTTCGCGGCGAGGCAGTTCGGTGACGTTTGAGGTGCATGTCTTGACCCATAGCGGCAAGAATCTCAAGCTGTTGAGCGGGCTGCCCAACAGCGAACAGGCTTTGTTCATCGAGCAAGAGATCGAAAAATTTTTGCACATTCAAGACGTGCCGGTTCGCGGCGAAATGGGACAGTAAAGGACTGATGTATGTCTAAATTGTTCGAGATCACAGAATGTCCGATTTTGGCAGACGATGTCATTGCCCGTCTGCACGACCCGGCCAACGGCGCCATTGTCACCTTTGTCGGCGTAGTGCGCGGTGACACGCAGGGACGCCAGACGCTGTACCTGGAATATGAGGCCTATCCCGACATGGCCGAGCAAGTGCTGGCGCAGGTGGGCGATGAGGTGCGAGAACGCTGGCCCGAGGTGCATCAGGTGTCCATCGTCCACCGGGTCGGTCGGTTGGAGGTCGGTGAGACGGCGGTGATCATCGCCTTGTGTGCCGGGCATCGCCGCCAGGTGTTTGACGCCCTGCATTATGCCATTGACCGGATCAAAGAAATTGCTCCCATCTGGAAAAAAGAATTCTGGGCTGACGGCCAAACGGAGTGGAAAAGTGAAGCCTGATCATGATCTGTACCCGATGCTCAGCGTCGAAAAAGCTCTGGCGCGTATTTTGGATATGTTCAATCCGCTGGCTGCCGAGCGGGTGCCGTTGCTGGCCTCGCCTGGCCGCGTGCTGGCCGAGGATGTGGTTGCCGATATCAGCATCCCGCCGCACGACAACTCGGCAATGGATGGCTATGCCGTGCAGTCTGCTGACACTGTTGGCGCATCGGCCGAGGCGCCGGCGCGGCTGCGGGTGATCGAAAACCTGGCCGCCGGCTATCTGGCCGGACACAAGGTGGCACCCGGAACAGCCATCCGCATTATGACCGGTGCCCCCATCCCCGTCGGCGCCGATGCGGTGATCCAGTTTGAGGACACACGGCAGGAGGGCGAATGGGTAAAAGTGTTTCGCACAGTGCGCCCAGGGCAAAACATCCGCTTGGCCGGCGAAGATGTGCGTCAGGGCGACCTCGTTTTGCGGCGCGGTGTGCTGATCCGTCCGCAAGAGGTGGGCATGCTGGCCTCGCTGGGGCGTGCTGTGGTGAGCGTTACTCGCCGTCCGCGCGTGGCTATTCTGGCCACCGGCGACGAACTGGCCGATTTGGGCGAGCCGCTGCGCCCCGGCCAGATTCGCAACTCGAACGGCTATTCAAACGCCGCCCAGGTGATTCGCTGTGGCGGCGAACCGATCATGCTGGGCATTGCCCGCGACACGCAGGCCGATCTGACGGCCAAAATCCGTGCCGGGCTGGAGCAGGGTGTTGACCTGTTTCTCACCTCTGGAGGCGTATCGGTGGGCGATTTTGACGTGGTCAAAACTGTACTGGCCGCCGAAGGCGAGATGAGCTTTTGGCGGGTGCGCATGAAACCGGGCAAGCCGCTGGCCTTTGGTGTGCTGCGCACCGCCGATGGGCGCACCGTGCCGATGCTGGGCATGCCCGGCAACCCCGTCTCGGTCATGATCTCGTTCGAGATATTTGCCCGCCCGGCCCTGCTCAAAATGCAGGGCGCCGGCAACCTGTCCAGGCCGACGGTCGAGGCAGTGCTGGCCGACCCGATCAAGTCCAAAGATGACCGCCGTCACTATGTGCGCGTGCGCGTGCAGTGGCAAGACGGCGCATACCGCGCCCACCTGACCGGCGAGCAGGGTTCTGGCATTCTCAACTCGATGGTGCAGGCCAACGGCCTGGCCATTATCCCCGAAGACTGGACGAGCGCGCCGGCCGGGGCGCAGGTGCAGGTGATGATGCTGGATTGATAGGGGTGTTGTATTCCTCCAAAATCTATGGTAGAATAGTGAAAAATGAGATTTTTTCTCAAAAATAGCTTTTAAGATTTGGAGGAGCCGATGTTAGTTGAATTTAGTGTTGGCAATTATCGCTCGTTTTGGTCGCCGGTGACATTGAGCATGCAGGCCGCCAGGCTCCGGTCGAGCGACAAGACCATAGACGAAAACAATGTCTTTGAGGCACATCGGCTCAAATTGCTGCGCAGCGCAGCTATCTATGGCGCAAACGCCAGCGGCAAAAGCAATCTGGTGCAGGCTATGGCTTTTATGCGCCGTTTTGTGCTACAATCGTCCAAAGAGTCTCAGGCCGGTGAGCCGATAGCAGTAGAGCGTTTTCGGCTCAACACCCAAGCACAAGAATCTCCAGCCTATTTCCAAATTATCTTTGATCGGGATGGTCAACGCTACCGATACGGGTTTGAATTGGATGAGCGGCAGGTGCAAAACGAGTGGCTATACCGCACGGACCAACGCGAAACCCTGCTTTTTGTCCGTCAAGGGGACCAGTATGACATTTCCGGATCGTTCAAGGGGGGACAGGGGCTGCAAGAGCGCACCCGCCCCAATGCTCTGTTTTTGTCTGTTGCGGCGCAGTTCAATGCGCCTCTGGCTGTTGCTCTTTTAGAGTGGTTTAGAACCAGGCTCAATATCATTTCAGGATTGAGCGACACAGCCTATGCCGGTTTTACGCTGAATCGCTTTGAAACCGATGCCTCGTTCCGTCAGCGGGTATTGGACTTTGTGCGTCAGGCCGATCTAGGCATCGCGGATATTCACATTGAAAGACAATCACTCGAACAGACTCAAATGCCGGAGGAACTGCGGCTGGTGATCGAGATAGCTCGAAAAAACCTTGAAAAGCAATCGCTGGATAGGCAGATAGATGTTGAGAGCATTCAGGTGCGTCAGGTGCAAACAGCCCACCATATCTTTGATCAAGAACATCAAAGAGTAGGTTCAGAGATGTTTGATATGGATGAACAGGAATCGGCAGGAACGCGCAAAATCTTTCTCCTGTCTGGCCCCCTGCTGGATGCGCTGGATCGGGGCAAGATATTGGTCATTGACGAGATGGAAGCTCGCCTGCATCCCTTTATTACACAAACTATTATTTCGTTATTCAATTCTGCACAGACTAATCCTAAAAACGCTCAACTTGTCTTTGTTACTCACGACACCGGGCTATTGAATAGCCGCTTTTTCCGCCGCGATCAAATCTGGTTTACCGAAAAGGATCGATACGGCGCTACTGACCTATACTCATTGGCAGAGCTTCAGGTGCGCAATGACGCCTCATTTGACAAAGATTATGTTGCCGGCAAGTACGGCGCAATTCCATTCATCGGTGGGCTGCGTGCGTTGTTTGAAGAGGAAATTTGATGGCAAACAAGCTCAAACCAAGCGGCCGAAAAGGCAGACCACTGGAATCACGGCACGTTAATACTCGTGCCATACGCCCCCGATTTTTAATCGTCTGCGAAGGCAAAGAGACAGAACCCAATTATTTCAGGTCATTTCGAGTCAATGCAGTTATTGAGGTCGTCGGGAAGGGTAAGAACACTTTGAGTCTGGTCAAACATGCTTGCACATTAAAAGCTAAAGATGATTATAATTTTGTTTGGTGTGTGTTTGACCGAGACAATTTTTCTGCCGAACAATTTAACGCGGCACTTGATCTGGCGCGGCAAAATGATATCTGTGCTGCTTATTCTAATGAGGCTTTTGAACTGTGGTATCTGCTTCACTTTGACTACTGGAATACAGCCGTCTCACGCAGTTCTTACTGCGACAAACTGACAGAGCGATTGGAAATGTCCTATCGAAAAAACGATCTGGGTATGTATGAGCGGCTGCTAGCTCGACGGGCTACAGCGATTCAAAACGCCCAACGATTGTTGGCTTTTTATGGACCCGATCATAATCCAGAACATGACAATCCCTGTACCACTGTGCATCATTTGGTGCAAAAATTAAACCTTTATTTACGCTAAGTGAGGAAAATATATGCCTTTTACCGTCGCCATTCTCACCGTCAGTGACCGCTGCTCGCGCGGCGAGGAGCAAGACCGCAGTGGGCCGTTCATCGCCGAGTGGGTGTGCTCACATTGGGGCGCCCAGGTAGCACAGCAGGCCATCGTACCGGATGAGCAAAGCCAAATCTCTGCCCAACTGATCGAATGGAGCCAGATCAGGATGGACCTGATCCTGACTACCGGCGGCACCGGGTTTGCCCCGCGCGATGTGACGCCCGAAGCCACTCTGGATGTCATTGACCGCCCTGCGCCCGGTTTGGCCGAAGCGATGCGTGCTGCCGGCCTGCTCAAAACGCCGCATGCTATGCTCTCGCGGGCTGTGGCCGGCATGCGCGGCCAGACTTTGATCATCAACCTGCCCGGCAGCCCCAAAGGGGTGCTGGATGGCCTGGAAACGCTGGAAAAAGCCATCCCGCATGGCATCGAGATCCTCAAGGGCATGCCAGAGCCTTACCCGACCAGACCAGCTAAATAGGAGCCGCCAGATATGAACATGCCCGATGCTCTCGACCTGAATATCGTGCTGGGCTTTCACCCCGAATGGATTGACCCCACAGCCTGGATCGCCCCCGGCGCCATCATAACCGGCGAGGTGTATCTGGCCGAGATGGTCAGCGTGTGGTATCAGGCCGTGTTGCGCGGCGACATTGCTCCCATCGAGGTGGGGCCGCGCACCAACATCCAGGATGGGGCGGTCATTCATGTAGACCACAACACCCCGGCCCGCCTGGGCGCCGATATTGTGGTGGGACACGGCGCCGTCATCCATGCTGCAGTGGTCGAAGATGGCTGCCTGATTGCCATTCGCTCCACCGTGCTGAGCGGGGCCGTGATCGGCCGCGAGTCCATCATCGGCGCGGGCGCACTGGTTCCCGAAGGCATGGTGGTGCCGCCGCGTTCACTGGTACTGGGCGTGCCGGGCAAGGTCAGGCGGCAAGTCAGCGATCAAGAGGCTGCGCGCATACACGAACTGGCCGCCCGTTATGTGGCCTATTCTCGAGCCTATCAGGCTGCATCCAGATAACAAAGCGTTGATGTATCATCTCAAAAATAGGGGGGACGCCAGTACCTTGCCAAGATGACGCCATTTCCCCACAGCTCAACCGGCACCGATTCCTGGCTATCACACCAAAATGAGCGAATCCGACATTCTCAGCCGCATCATATCTTTTGTGCCACCCTATTGGGTGCGCCAGGCCTGGGCCGATCCTACCCACCCGCTGATCGGACGGGAAAGCCGCATCTATGCCGCAGTGTTGTTTGTAGATATTTCTGGATTTACCCCCATCACCGAAGCTTTGTCCGGCAAAGGGCGCGAGGGCATCGAGGAGCTTTCTGCGTTGCTGGACCGCTATTTCACGGTAATGGCCGAACCGGTGATGGCTCTGGGCGGCGAGGTGGTGAAATTTGCCGGCGATGCCCTGATTGTCACCTTTCCGGCGCAGGCCGACGGCCAGGACACCCATTTGGGCGCCGCCCTCAACTGCGCTCTGCGCATGCAAGAGGCTATGGTTCAGTTCAAGCAGGTGCGCACTTCGGTGGGCGAATTTCCGCTGCGCATGAAGATTGGCATTGGTGAGGGAGCCATTTACAACACCACCGTCGGCGACGAGGGCAAAGGCATGCAGCCCGTCTTTGCCGGCCGGCCGCTGGCGCGTTGTCAGCAGGCCGAAGACCGAGCCACAGCCGGCGAAATTGTCATTGATGCGGCCCTGCTGCGCCGCATCCCCGGCTCGCTGGACATTGGCGAGGCTCGTGACACGTTTCGCCCCATTCTAGGGGCCACCAATGTGCCGGCCCTACCGCCCATTGCCCAACCCGACCTGTCTGCGCTATCCCCCGAACAGACCCCTCTTTTGATCCAACGCCTGTCGCCCTATCTGCCCTTTCAACTGGTCGAACGGATGAAGCGCGGCCAGCGCGGCACTTTTGGCGAACATCGTCGGGTGACGGTGATGTTTGTCAAATTCGGCGGACTGAATTATGACTGGGAGCCGCAGGTCGGCGAGGCACTGCAAATTTATTTTACAGCGATGCAAGACTGCATTTTGCGCTACGGCGGACGGCTGAACGAGGTGGATATTGACTCGAACGGCGGCATCCTGGTGGTTTTTTTCGGGGCGCCCACCGCCCACGAAGATGACGAGATGCGTGCCATTTCGTGCGCCTGGGAGATGCAGCAGGCCGTTGCCGATGTGCGTGTTCGCGCCGGCAGCGCCGCCAGTCGTCTGTTGCAACGCATCGGCGTCAGCAGCGGCGCTCTTTTTGTCGGCGATGTGGGCGCGCCGATCCGCCGCACCTATGCCACCGTCGGCGACGAAGTCAACCTGGCCGCCCGGCTGATGAACCTGGCTCAATGGGGTGAAGTAGTCGTCACTCGCTGGGTGCAGCGGCGCGCCGCCGGCCGCTTTGAGTTTGAAGCGATGGGCAACGTCAAAGTCAAGGGCAAAGCCGAGTCGGTGCCGCTCTTTGCTCTGCTGGCCCCTCGCTGGGATGCCGATGAAAGTGGCGCATGGAGCAACATCGTGGTGCGTCGCCCGCTGGTAGGCCGGGTGCGAGAACAGGCAACGATCCAGGCGATTCAAGAGCAGGCCTGGCAAAAGCAGCCTCAATGCCTGATCATCTCTGGCGAGGCCGGCGTAGGCAAATCGCACCTGGTCGGCGAACTGGTCAGAGAGTGGAGCGGGCGCGGCGGCAATGCGCTGTTCGGCGACTGCCAGCAGCGCGCCGACCGGCAAGACCTGGCATCCTGGATCGATCTCGTGCGTACCGCTTTGGGGCTGCGCCAGGATGAATGGCTCGAACGTCAGCAAGAAAAAGTGAGCAGCCAGCTCACCTTTTTATCTCCTCATCTCAGCAGCCTGGAGCCGATTTTTGTCAGCATGCTAGGGCTAAGCCCTGAACAACCGGTCGGCACCGGCAGCGAATTGTCGCCGGCCGCCTGTCAGCAGGTATTGACCGAGTTCTTTCAAACTCTGGCCGCCCGCCAACCCTTGCTCCTGGTGCTGGAAAACATCCATCAGGCCGATACCGCCTCGTTGGGCTTGTGGGAATACCTGCTGCGGCACAGCCAGGACATGGCTTTGTTGATCTGCGTCACCAGCCGCTCTACATCAGGCCAATCTTGGGATCAAGTCACCGTTCCCATCACCCATCTGCCTCTGAGTGGCCTGACCGCTCAAGAGGCTTTGGAACTGTCTGGCTTGCTGTTGCAAAATGCCGGTCTACCCGCCGGCCTGGCCGTCCCTCTGGCCGAACAGGCGCAAGGCAATCCGCTCTTTTTGCAAGAGATGGTTTCGGCGATGGCCGAGGCCCAATCGCGCGGCGAAAGCCCCGATCTGAGCACCGTCATCCCCGAAAGCATTGCCGAAATGATCCAGGCGCAGGTGGATCGCCTGGATGAAGATGCCAAACAAACGCTGCGCTTGGCCGCCGTAGTCGGTCTGAAATTCGAGGCCGAGGTGCTTGGTGCCGCACATCCCCTGCCCCTCTCGCAGACCGATTTGCAGACCCGGCTGGATGTGCTGATGCAGGCCCGGCTCATCGTCGCCGAGACACCTACCCGCTATCGTTTTGTCCAGGCGATGGCCTGCCAGGTCATTTACAATCGCCTGCTCAGCACGCACCGCGAGTTGTTTCATCGCCTGGTGGGAGCGGCCATCCAGCAGGTTTACGCCGATCGGCTGGTCGATCATTTCGAGTCGCTGGCCGACCATTTTTATCGCGGTGATGATCTCAGTCGGTCTATCCATTGGCTGATTCAGGCTGGTCAACGGGCCGCCCAACTCGAAAATTGGTCTGCGGCGGCAGCCCACTATACCCATGCTCTTCGCGTTTTGGATGAATACGAGCAATCCGGTAACTCGGGCCGGGCCGCCTGCCAGACGCGTATGCAGATATTGGTCGAACGCGGCGATGTGTATCACCAGACCTTTCAACTGGCGGCTGCCCTGAGCGACTATGAGGCCGTCACGCAACTGGCCGGGTCGCTGGCCGATCTGCGCACTCAGGGATATGCCATGCTCCAAATTGGCCGCATTGATCTGGGGCAGGCTCGCTACCTCGACGCCTGGTTGGCCGCCCATCAGGCTATGCAGCGATTTGCCGCCCTGGATGAATCGGTCTCGATTATCCACACCCGCCAACTGGTCGGACAAATCTATCTTTTGCAGGGACAATTGCGGCAGGCCCGTCACTATGTTCAACATGCCATCGCCGCTGCCCAAGAGATCGAGCGATCAGCCGATCTGGTGTGCGGCCAGACCTGGCTGGGCTTGATCGAACACCTGACCGGACAGATGAATCAGGCTTTGGACACCCTGCAACGCGCCGCCGAACTGGGCCACAAACTGGCTTTGCCGGTCACTATCACTGCCGGCGCAGTGCAGCGGTTGGCCGAGTTGCTCTTGTTTTTGGGGCGCTGGGGGCAGGCCATCCAACTGGCGTTGGAGAGCCTGCAACTGGCCCAATCGGGCAATCAACTCGACTCGGCGCAAGCGAGGCATGTCATGGGGCTGGTGCTGACTCAGGTGGGTGCGGCGCAGCAGGCCTACGAACACCTGGAGCAGGTTGTCGAGTTTACGGCGCAGGTGGGCTGGCATGCTGAACTGGCTCCCTCTTTATGCGCAGCCGGTGAGGCGCTGCTGGCTACCGGCGATTATGACCGGGCGCGGCACTGTTTTGAGCGGTCGCTGGCGCTGGGTCAACAAAGCAACACTGTGCGAGCGATCATCGAGGCCAGGTTGGGGCTGAGCAAACTGGCCGCCGTTGACAAAAACTGGGCCGAAGAACAGCGATTGTGCAATGAAGCCCGGGCGATGGCCCGCCGGGCCAACATCGAGCCGCTGGTGGTCGCCGCCCGCATCGGCCTGGCACGCGCTTATTTGGGCCATCGGGATTGGCGGGCCGCCCAACGCGAAGCATCACTGGCGCGCGCCCGTAGCTATGTGCTGCGCTGCCCCTACAATGTGCTGCGCGCAGAAGCCATGTTGGGCGAGGCCTGGGTGGGGCTGGGAGATCAAGAGCGAGCGCGTTTGCACTTTAGAGAAGCGCAAAGCATCATCTTGCGTCTGGCCGATACGCTGCCCGAACCATACAAACGCGATTTTATGAGCCGCCCCTACCTGCGCACCGTGCAAAATTATGCGTTGGACTGACCCCCTCTCATCATCCCCTCGCCGTTCACCCTGGCGCAGCGAACATACGCTCGTAGCCATACTCTGCCTGATCGGGTTCATCGTTTCAGGTCTGATCGCCGATCTGGTTTTCGAGCAGGTGCCGCACATCGAAGACGAAGTGGCCTATTTTTTCCAGGCTCAGGTCTTTGCTGGCGGCCATCTGTACGCCCGGGCGCCTTTTCACGCCAACTGTTTTTTTGCCCCCTTTGTCCTTGATCACCAAGGCCGGCGATTTGGCAAATATCCACCCGGCTGGCCGGCCCTGCTGGCCGTTGGCGTCAGGCTGGGGCAGCCCTGGTGGGTCAACGCCGCCTGCACTGCCCTGATCATCGCCTTGACCTTTCGACTGGGGCAGGAAATGCTCCCCCGCCGCGTCGGTCTGTGGGCGGCTGCGCTGGCCGTCGCTTCGCCGTTTTTGCTGCTCTTATCTGGCTCACTAATGTCTCATGTGGCCTGTCTGCTCTGTCTGACCGCCTTTTTGTGGTGTTTCAGGCGTTCCTGCGCCGGCGCGGGGGCTGTTACGTCGCTCTGGCCCTGGGCGGCCGGCCTGGCTCTGGGCGGCGGGTTTGCCATCCGTCCTTTTACGGCGGTGTCGCTGGGGCTGCCGGCGATCCTCTATGCTGTCTGGCGATGGCTGCGATATGGCGAGTGGCGACGGGTCTGGCTAATGGCCTGGGGATTCATCCCTCTGGCTCTGACGGTGCCGCTGTTCAACGCCATCTGGACCGGAGACCCCCTGCTGTCGCCCTATGTCCTGTTCTGGCCCTATGACCGGCTGGGTTTCGGCCCCGGCCATGGCCCTACCCCCCAAGGCAACACCATCTGGCTGGGGCTGGGCGAGACCTTGTTAGGCCTCGGGCGGTTGGCCAATCATCTACACGGCTGGCCGTCGCTGAGCCTGGCGGCGATCATTCTGGGGTTCTTGGGCAAACCGCGTCGCTTTTGGCCGGTTTTCTGTCTCCTCAGCGCGCTGTCTCTTATTTTGGGCTATGCCCTGTATTGGACACAGGGCGACCTGTTTGGCCCGCGCTATTATGCCGAAGCCATGTCGCTGCTGTTTATCCTTTCTGCCGATGGTATGGCTCAAATTGCCGCGTGGGTCCGCCGACGCGGGCTATGGTATCAGCATGCCTGGCGACTGGGATTGGGTTTGTTGATCGCCATAGACCTGCTGGTCTATTTGCCCATCCAATTTAGCCGCTACCACGGCTTGTTTGGCATCACTGCCGGTCCCAAAACCCTGCTGCAGCAGGCACACCTGGAACAAGGTCTGGTCATTGTGCGCCACTCGGCGCATGATCCGCACGGCTGGAAGGACTATGCCGTTGCGTTTACCCTGAATACCCCCAATCTCGATGGACATGTGGTCTATGCCAGCGACTGCGGCCCGCTTATCCCGACCCTCTTGCAGGCATTTCCGCAACGCCCCGTTTATGAATTTGACGGCCACACACTCCGGCTGTGGCCGGCTATTCCCTGACGATTCCCCGGTTCGCCTCTATCTGTCAGCCCTTTGATTTCTTTATCAGATTATCAAAAAAATTAAATATGTGCTTGACAAAATTTATGCCTCGTGTTATAATCTTGATCAAGCAATCAATATTTTTAATCCTGGCATTCAGTTTATTAAACCCAAAATACGGAGGTTCAAGTGTATAAAGTGATCGGTACATGCCCCGTTTGTCAGAACCCCTTGTCTGTTACCCGGCTGTATTGTCGTGCCTGTGGCACATCGGTCGAAGGGCATTTTGCTCTGGGCAAGTTTTACGAACTCTCACCCGAACAACTGGCTTTTGTAGAAACCTTTGTGCGCTGCGAAGGCAAGATCACCCGCGTCGAGCAAGAGTTGGGCATCTCGTATCCCACAGTGCGGGCGCGTTTGAACGAAGTCATTCACGCTTTGGGGTATGAAGTGGAAGAACGTCCCGCAGAGATTTCGGTTGAAGAGCGACATACGATTCTGGAACAGCTATCGCGCGGCGAAATCACCTCGGCCGAGGCGATAGCCCTGTTGAGGGGCGAATAATCGTCCTCTAAGGAAAGGAGCGCAAAATGAACGAAGAACGTGCCAAGATTTTGCAAATGATCAGTGAAGGCAAGATTACTGCCGAAGAAGGCGCCCGTCTACTGGCCGCCTTGCAGGGTCAGCCCAAAAGTGCGCGCAGCGAAAGTGGCCGCTGGTTCCGCGTCCGCGTGAGCGACCGCGAAACCGGGCGGATCAAAGTCAATGTCAACCTGCCCCTGGCCCTGGTCAGCGTGGCCACCAAAATGGGAGCGCGCTTTTCGCCCAATGTAGAAGGCTTTGACTGGAACGAGATCATGGCCGCGATTCGCGAAGGCGCATCGGGCAAACTGGTCGAAGTCGAAGACAACGAAGGCGGCGAAAAAGTCGAAGTGTTTGTGGATTAAAGATGATCAAAGATGATTGCGGAGGCTTGGGAAAATTATGAAAACAACACGCTTTGAAATCGGCGATCAAACCACCTTGCGCATCCAGGCTGACAGCGATGCAGCCATCAAGGGCTGGGACGAGTCTGTGATCGAGTTAACTCTTGATGGCGATCTGGACGAATGTCAGACACAGGAACAGGATCAGCTCTTGATCCTCCACTGCCGGGCGGCCATGTCAGTGCGCGTGCCGCCGCAGATTGCCATCCACATCCCACAAGTTGCCGGCGACCTGTCTCTGTTCGACTTGAACAACTCGCTCTCTGTTGATGCTGTGGCTGGAGACTGCGCCTTGCATGCCGGTTGCGCGGATGTTTCTGTCTCTCAGGTGCATGGCGGGCTGACCGTCGAAAATCTGACCGGCGATTTGCAGGTCGGTCAGGTTCACTCGGATATACGCCTGACTCATCTCACTGGTGCGGTCACGCTCAATCAGGTGGGCGGCGATGTGCGGGCGCATCACATCAATGGAAATCTCAAAATCGGCCTGGCGCAAGGCGATGTGCGCGTGCGCGGAATCGGCGGGCGGCTGGTCGTCGAAGAAATGTTGGGTGATTTCAAGGGAGATGACCTGAACGGCGGTATGCAGGTGTCGGCGCACGGCGATCTGGTTGTCAAAACCGCCCTCACGCCGGGGCAAAGCTATGTCGGTCACGCCGATGGCGACATTAGCATGCGTGTGCCGTCCAACTCGAACGCACATTTTACGCTAGAAGCATGCGGTGGCATCTCGACTCGCCTGCTTCAGGTGGCCGAACGAGACTCGGGCTGCGTGGTCGGGCAAATGGGCGATGGGCAAGCTCAGGTGACATTGCAGGCTCAGGGACACCTGTCGCTCAAACCCAAAGAGGCCTGGGAAGACGATACTGGCGTTTTTAGCACCGATTTTGGCCTGGCCGATTTGGGCGAAACGCTCTCGTCGCAAATCCAGTCTCAGATTGCCCAACACCTGTCGGGGATTGACATGGGCGAATTGGCGCGCACGGAACTGGAAAAAGCCATGCGCAAGATCGAATCGCAGGCGGGCAAAATAGAGCGACATACCGAGGAACATGCCCGTCGCGCCCAAGAGCATGCCCGCCGTGAGGCCGAGCGGGCGCAAGAACGAGCGCAGCGCCAAGCCGAACGGGCGCAACGCGAGGTAGAGCGCGCTCAAGAACGGGCGCAGCGCGAGATGGAACGCGCCCACCGGCGGATGGAACTGGGCCGCGAGCCGACGCGCCGCTGGAACATTTCGATCAATACCCAAGAAACCAGCAAATCCAAGGCCTCTCCCGAAGAACAACTGGCAATCTTGCGCATGCTTCAAAACGGACAAATCACTGCTCAAGAAGCTGAAATGCTGCTCCAGGCACTGGAGAAATAAGTCAAATCGGCTGGGCGAGCGGTGTTATTGAAATAGGAGGAATACTTTTGAATACACCTGGTTTTTTATATGCAGCTCAGCCACCCTACTATCAACCTGCTCAACAAGAAATCCAGCGAGATGGGCTGGTCTGCGAGGCCTCAGCACCCTGCTTTTGCTCGCCAAGGTGGAACGCAATATCTACATGGTTGCAACGAGTGCTTGCCGCTCCATGGGCCAGATTGAAAACATCCCGGCGGTTGGCTATAGCACCCACTCGATAACTTGTTCGGCCAAAACAAAACTCCTCGATCCGATAGATCGAGGAGTTTTGTTTGCATCAATGGCGGGGGATGATGGTCACTTTGCGGTCATCGCCGCGCCCCACGCTTTGCGTGGTGGCCTCCGGGTGATTGCGCAAAGCCAGATGAATTTCGCGCCGCTCGTTGGGCGGCATCGGCTCCAAAGCCACCGGCTGCTGGGTGCGCGCCACCCGTTCAGCCATGCGCAAGGCCAGCTTGTGCAGCGAGCTGGCCCGCCGCTCTTTGTACTTGTCCACATCCACCACCAGGTCCACCCATCGCTCCACCTCGCGGCTGACGATCAGGCGGGTGATGTATTGCAGCGCGTTCAATACTTGCCCCTGCTGACCCACCAGCACTTCGACATTGTTGCCCTCAATGTCCAACGACACCGGCGCCTGGTCTGGATTATCACCCTGCGCCACGTGGACATTGACATACGCCTCGATGCCCATCTTGTTCAGCAACTCTAGCAGTACCTGGCGGGCCGTCTCCCCAACCTGCTCCAAAGGCATCTCATCCCCAGAAGCAGAGCGGATCAGGCCATCCATATCCTGATCATCTGACTCGTCTGGCTCTGGCGCAGCCTTGATTGCAGGCTGCGCCGGCGACGGCGCAACCTGCGACGGCACGGCCACTTGTACGGCCGGTGGTGGTGGGCTGACCATCTGGATCGGTGCCGCAGATGGCGGTGCTACGTTGGATTCGAGGACGACCACTGCATCGCGCGCCCCGATGCCCAGAATGCCCCGCCGTCCCTCGTCCAAAACAGTCACCCGAATCTGGCTGCGGGCCAATCCCATCTGGGCCAGACCACGCTCAATGGCTTCTTCAACAGTTGGCGCATTAACTTGAATTCCCATAGATATTCCTCTTATTGTCTCTTGTACCCCCGCTTCCGATGACCGGCTTTGTCCCGCTTGGGCGGTTCTGACACGGCCGCGACCGGCTTGGGACGCGGAAGGGTGGGCTGACCTTGATCGTCGTGATTGAGCCAGGCATTGGTGAGCCACTGAATGCCCATCCCCACGACGTTGCTGACAATAAAATAAATGGACAGGCCGGCCGGCATTTGCATGGCAAAAAACCCAAACATGATCGGCATGGTGATCATCATAGACTGGCTCATCTGGGCCGTTTGCGGATCGGCAGGCTGCTGTGTGGGCGGTGTGGTCAATTTTTGTTGCAGCCAGGTGGTGCCGGCCACCAAAATGGGCAGCACGATCATGTCGGGCCGCCCCAGATCAAACCACAGAAAGCGGCTGGGCAGCGGCGCCAGGGCCATAAAACCCGGCACATTGGACAAATAGCGCGTCAAAATCAGCATTTCGCCCGGTTTGTTGGCCAGGGCGCGGCTGATAGATTGGTAAAACGCCCAGATGATCGGCAGTTGAATCAACAGAGGTAAACAACCGCCCATGCTCGACAACGGATTGATGCCGTGTTCTTGATACAGCCGCAATTGCGCTTCTTGGAGCTTTTGAGGATCATTGCGGAATTTTTTCTTGAGCGCATCCAGTTCGGGCTGGAGCGACTGCATTTTGGCCGAATTCTTTTTCATAGTGCGCTGCGAAGGCAGGGTCAAAGGCAGCGTCACCAGGCGCACGGCAATGGTCATAATCGCAATGCTCAGGGCAAAACTCCACACCGAGCCGCCAAATATCTTGTACAGCCAGATCAGGGCAATGACAAAACCTTGAATCATCAAATCCCACATGCTAGTTGCCCTCCTGGCTCACAAACGGGTTCTTGTTCCACACAATCGTATTCTCTTGAATGTCGAGGGCGAAAACCTGACCATCCGTCGCCACCACATACAGATATTGGCCATCATAGACTGGCGTGGTAAAGATGGATGCTTTGTCCATCTTGGGCAGCGGCGACAGACTTTGCTGTCCATTGTCTGCGTTCAAGGCATACAACTGCCCATCTTCACAGCCGCAGTACACCTTGCCGTTTACCCAAACCGGGCTGCTGCGTATCTCGCCGCCCAGTCGGGTGGTCCAGATCATTTCGCCGTCGGCGGCGTTCAGTGCATACAAATTGCCTTTCAGATCGCCCACATACAACCGCCCGTCTTGCGCGGCCGGCGATGCCCAAATACCGCCATCAAATTGCTTTTCCCACACCAGGCTGCCTGTCTCGGCATGTACTGCATAGATATGCCCATCCAACGAGGTCAATACCAGAGCACCGCCAAGATATACCGGCGATGAAGGCAGCGCGCTGTGCGCCCGATCAAATTTCCACTTGAGCGCACCGGTCGCACGATCTATAGCGTACAACACATGATCCATCGAGGCGATATATACCGTATCGCTCACCACCAAGGGTTTGGCCCACACCCAGCCTTTGGTTTCAAAGGTCCAGCGCGCCTTTTGGGTGTTCACGTCAACGGCATAGACCTTGTGATCGGACGAGGCCAGATAAACCACGTCTCCATCTATGACCGGCGAGGCGATGGCGCGTTCTTCGGTTTGCTCGAACCGCCACTGCACCACGCCAAACTCGTTCAAGGCACGCAAGCCAGCCAGGTTTTCACTCTTGGCCAGCAGAGAAGCCTGCCGCTCGCCGCCCGAAGCCATAAAGATAAATCGTTCGCCCACCGCCGGCGCGGCATAAAACGGCCCGTCGGTGATGCGCGGCCCAGAACATCCGCCGAACAAACCACCGCTCGATTGAGCGGCCGGCGGATAGGACCATAGCTGCTCGCCGGTGTTAGCCTGCAAGGCCTGTACCTGCCCGCTGGTCACATAGACCTTGCCCTGGCTGACGCTCAGGTCCGGCCAAAAAGGAGATACCGGCGTGCCGCAGCCGGTCAACAAGAGGGCCGCCGCCAGGATCAGCAAGAGAACGATGACAGAATGACGCCTGCCCGCGCTGCGCCCAATAGGCCTGAGAACTGTATTCAATAGAAAACCTCCTGTTTACAACCGTTCAGGGTACCGGGTCATACCCGCCCGGATTCAATGGATGACAACGCGAAATTCGCTTCAAGCCCAACCACCCTCCCTTCAGCACGCCATATCGCTCAACAGCCTGGTAGGTATACTCTGAACAAGAAGGGAAAAAACGGCAAGAAGGCGGCAAAGCTCGAGAAAATGTATGTTGATACAAGCGGATCAGTTTGAGGACAAGGAATCGGATCATGCTTTCCACAAACGAGCCCGTCGAATCAGATCGGCCACCGCCTGATCGATCTGCGCAAAATCGGCTCCGGCCGCCGGCTGACGGGCAATGAGAATCACATCCCATCCTTCGGCAATGGTCGGCAGGCGCAGGCGCACCGCCTCACGGATCTGTCGTCGCAGGCGGTTTCGCTTTACCGCGCTGCCGATGCGTCGGCTGACCACAAAAGCAAAGCGGCTGGCAGGCAGTTCATTAGCCAGGCGAATCAACACCAGCCGCGAATTGGCCCAAGAGGAGCCTTCTCCCCGAACACGTTGAATCTGAACACTGCTTTTGAGCCGGTAGCGATTTTTGAGCATTACTGCACAATATAGAGCATGGAATATCGCCTATCACAATATCATTGCGATAGGCGATCCCATACCTGGCACAGACACCACAAATGACAGACTAGACGGTCAAGCGCGCCCGACCTTTGGCGCGGCGGCGCTGAAGCACTTGGCGGCCGTTCTGAGTTTGCATGCGCTGGCGAAAACCGTGCACACGCACCCGACGGAGTTTTTTGGGCTGCCATGTACGCTTGGGCATGATCGATCTCCTTACAATAATAACAACCGCCTGACCGTTCAGGCGGCACTTGCATAGCGACAAAATATTATATCTGTTTTGTCGCAAAATCGCAAATCAGTTTGACCTTTTATGGGTTGCGTGTTACACTCTGCCCGTTTGCCTCAATCGTTCATTTTGTGCATCAGCAGTTCAAGGGAATAAGAACAATGTCAAATCACTTTTATGTATCTATCGAGGGTGTGATCGGCGTCGGCAAAACCACCCTGGCTCGTCTGCTGAGCCGCGAGTTGGAAGCCGAGTTGCTGCTAGAGGTCTTTGAAGAAAATCCTTTTCTGAGCAGCTTTTACGCCGACCGGGACCTATATGCCTTTCAAACCCAAATTTTTTTCCTGCTCAGTCGCTACCGTCAGCAGCATCATGTCATTCCGCAAACATTGAGCCGCTCTTCTCTGATCAGCGATTATACCTTTGCCAAAGACAGCCTCTTTGCGCGGCTCAACCTGGCCCGCGACGAATTGGCGATGTATGAACGTATGCACGAGATTCTGGCCGAGTCTATCACTCCGCCGGACCTGCTGGTGTATCTGCGGGCCAGCACCGATGTCTTGCTCAAACGCATTGCCATCCGCGACCGCGTGTATGAGCGTGGTATGTCCGAAAAGTATATTGACAATCTGCGCCGCGCCTATGAAGAGTTTATCGTCCAATACCACGATTCGCCGGTGTTGGTCATTGACACCGACGAGTTGGACTATGTTCACAATTCTCAGGACCTGGCTCTGGTGGTAGGGCGGGTGCGTTCGGCGCTGGCACAGGGAGATTATCAACGCCCGCTGCCGCAGATGGATGCAGAGCTGGATGCTGCCGAAACGTTGCGTGTCGCCGAGACGCGCCGCCGCCTGCCCGATTTTCAGCGCTGGCACCGTGCTTTTGATCAAGAAAAGGGGTTTTTGGACGATCTGTACTTTAATTATATCGCTCTTACCGAAGAGGTGGGCGAACTGGGCCGCGCCCTCAAGCACACCTGGCGCGTTCAGGATTCGCTCTATGCCCAAACCGGCAATCGCCGCGAGGCTCAAGATCGGGCTATGTCGGCCCATTTGCCGGCTATTCAAGAGGAGTTGGCCGACCTGCTGGCCTTTGTCCTCAAGCTCTCGAACGACGCCGGTATTGATCTGGAGAAAGCTTATCTGGACAAAATGCGTCGCAATCAAGAGCGCGACTGGCCCTTGCCCGGCGGGGGGTGTTGAACATGGACGATCAGGTATCGCCCCGTCGCTCCTGGCTCCGTTCATCGTGGATCAGCACATGGCTGCCGCTGTTGTTGTGGATGGTGATTATCTTTGTGCTGTCGGCTCAACCCAAGTTGCCCTCGCCTCCCAACTCGCTGCTCAACCTGCTGCTCAAAAAAGGGGCGCATATGTTGGAATACGCCATCTTGATGCTGCTGTGGTGGCGCGCCCTGGCCGGCGGGGACAAAAAATCGGCCCGGCCGAACACCGGGCCGGATGCAATTGGGGACAAAAGATCGGCCCAGCCGTACATCTGGCTGGGCCTGGCCTGGTTGTTGACCATTTTGTATGCTGCTTCAGACGAGTTTCATCAGACCTTTGTGCCGGGGCGGAACGGTACGCCGTGGGATGTCTTGATTGACAGCCTGGGCGCCTCGATCAGTGCAGTGATCATTGGGTGGTGGATCGGTCGAAAACGCCTGCCGTTTTAGGCTTCTGCCGGCTGAGACGCTGCTTCGTCGGCCGGCGGCCTGGACTGTTCAATTTGAATCTCGCCGAACAAGGCGTTCTGATGCACCCGTACCCGCCCGCTGCGGATCAACTCGAGCAGGGCTAGCAAGGTCACGATCACCTGGATGCGCCCCGGCGCGTCGCCCAACACATGGCTAAACGCCAGCACCGATTGCGCGCTCAGCAAGTCGCTGATGCGGGCAATTTGATCCTCGATGGTGATTTGATGACGCGGCACCTGCAAGCCGGCCTCGGCAGCCTCCTCCTGGCTGAGCAAAGCCTGCAACGCATCAATCAGATGCTCCAGCGTTGTGCCATCCAGGTCAAGGCGTGGCTTGAATAATTTGGGCGGCGGAGCCATGCGCGGATACATGTGGGCGCCGGCGGCATCTCGCTCTTGAAGCATCTGCGCGGCCTGCTTGAACCGCCGATACGCTTCGAGTTGACGCGCCAGGTCGTCGCCGAGATCGGGTTCTTGTTCCACTATTTTGGGCGGGCGTGGCAGCAGCGCCCGCGACTTGATCAATAACAGCCGTGCCGCCATCGCCACAAAATCGGCCAGATCATCCGGGCGCACCTGTTCCACCACACGCAGGTATTGGAGATATTGGTCAGTTACCTGCGCCAGCGAAACGGCCGTAATGTCCAACTCTTGCTGCTCGATCAGGCGCAAGAGCAGGTCCATCGGGCCTTCATAGATATCGAGCAAGACCTTATAGTCCACGTTAACCGGCCGAACCCACCAGGCTCAAAAATCGCTGCCCGCGGCGGGCCATATCGGCCAGGATGTTGGCCGTCGCCACCGTGTCGACCCCGACAATGCGCTCAACCCGGCAGCCGGCCTCCAGCAGCATTTGCTCTGCCTTTTGGTCTACCCCATCCGTTCCGCCGACAATGGTCACATAACGGGCATGGCGGGCATCATCCGCCGCAAAGCCGTGCGTTGAGCGAAAACGGCCAATGTAAGACTGTGCCGCCAGCCAATCCTTTTCGGCCCAGGTATTGGCCGTCTGCCAAAACAGCACGTAATGTTCTAACGACTTGGGCAGATGGGCCTTGGCCTGCGTCTGCTGCGCTTGGGCGACCTGGGCCAGCAGCAGGTTTTTCCAGTTTTGGCCGGAAAGCCATTGCAACCCCGGCGATTGGGTATCAATAAACTCTTTTTTACCCTTGATCGCGTCCAACGGCAGCTTGAATTCTTGCAGCAGCCAGGCTACCAGGTGTGCCGCATTTTTGATCTGCGCCGGTGTGGGAATGGTTTTGGTGAAATTGCCGCCTACACACACGCCAATAGATACTGGATCCAGGTTGCCCACATGATAGCACGTTGTGATCAGTTCATTGGTCTGGAAAATACGCCCTTGATCGTCCAGGTAAAAATGATAGCCGATGCCCGGCCAGTTGGCGTTTTTGGTGTGAAATTTGGCAATATCGGCTGCCGACACGGTGCCCGGCACGGCGCTGTGGTGAATGATGATGTACTTGATTCCGCTCAGATCGCGGGTGGCATATCGCTCGGTGGGGTGTGTGGGCAGTTGATAGACCACATCCTGCCACAAGGGCTGCACGATTTCGGTGATCATGGCCGCCGACTCGGCCGGCCGCGCCGCCGGTTCACTGCGGGCGCCGCTGACCGGGCCGCTGCCAGCCGCACTGCTGCGGGCCAACTCGCCCTTGATCTGGATCAGGGCGGTTTCCACCTCATAAAGGCGATCTTGAAGGTTGCTCTTTTCGGTTTGCACCGTTTGGAGTTGATTCTGTGCTTCTAGGGCCGTCCGCCGCAACTGCTGCACTTCTTTGCCGGCCGCCCGCAGGATCACTTTGCCCGACTTGTCTTGCTGCAACACCAGCCGCTCGAAATACTGAGTCGGCAAACCATCCTCGGTCACGCGGGCGCTGATCGGCAGACCGCACACCTCCTGGCCGACCCGGTTGAAAAAGTCGAGGAACGCGCCTTCGATCGCAAAACCGTTGAGCTGCACCGGCAATTGCACTTCTTTCCACACATACTCGTTGTTCATCGCCGTTTTGAAATCTTCTTGCACCCCAAAGCGGCCATCAATGTACCACTTGTCAAAGCGCGGCCAGCGATACAGCACCAGAGCGCGGATCTGCTGATTGCCTGGCTGATTGTTCCAGTCGTTGATCTCTCGATAGGCGTTCTGTACCCAACCGCGATTGGCATCCTCCCACTCGTCGTCTTCATCGGTCTCGGTGATGTACACCGGCACATTACGCAGCGATTGGGGAATCACATTCATAAAGTCGCGATAGCAGCGGAAATGATAGCGATAGTTGTTGAACGGCGCATCCATCTTTTGCTCGCTGAACACCAGGTTGGGGTCGCGACCATGCGTATAGGTGTGCAGGGTAATGGCATCTACCGGGCAATTGAGCTTGCGAATCTCGTTGAGAATGTCCAGAAAATAGCGCACCCAATCGCCGATTTCGTTGCCGGGATACGCGGTGGTATTGTTCCACGGCGCCACCGAGCCGATGGCCACCTGATCGTTCTCATGGCCGGGCAGTTTGTGAATCTGATCCCAGCACTTTTTATAGCACTGGGCATACAATTGCGGTGTGATCGGCTGCCCTTGCGGGCGTTCCTGACCGTGATTCATCTCGTTGCCGATTACCCAGATGGCACACCCTTTGCTGCCCCGCACAAAGTTGCGCACCCGCAGCGCAAAATTGTCATAATCCTGGGGCAGCGGCAGCGTCCCGCCGGGGTAATAGTCGTGATTGATCCGCGCAATGATGCCAAATCCGCGCCCTGACCAGGGGGTGTAATCCATGCTGTACTGGTCGTTGGGGTCGTGAAACACCCGCTCGGTGAATACAATCCAGCCCTTTTTCCCCTTTTGCTCCATCAACCATTCGCCGCCAGGTTCGTGCAGGCCAAAAATATGCTTGGGGAAAACCGGTTTATCTGACATAAGCCCCTCCATTTCAGCCGTCACCAGACCGGCCCAACAATTTGCCGATTTGATTTCATTATACTAGACACGCCGTCTGTTGACAAGGCCTGGTTCGAGAACCCGGCCATCACCCCAATGCTGCTTGCAGCAGCGACACGGCTTGATCGAGCGTATCCACCACCTGGAGCATGGCCACATGCCGCGCCGTGATCTCGGTATCCTGCACCAAAGCATCCAGCACGCGCCGCCAATGTGCTCCCACCAGCACGCATGGCCTGGTTGTCGCGCCCACTGCCAGCAAATTCCACACCAAAAACAGTTCCAGCAACGTGCCGACCCCGCCACCCAGCACCACAAAGCCATCTCCGCGCTCGACCAATTCGCGCAGGCGTGACAGCAGATCAGGCGTATGCACCTGTTGGGTCAAAAAGGGATTGCCTGCGGGGCGCCGCGCATCGAAAATGGCACAGATCACACCCACCGCCTGCCCGCCGACCTCGGCCGCTCCCTGGCTGACACCCTGCATGGTGCCGGTATAGCCGCCATTGATCACGGTCAGGCCGGCCTGGGCCAACAACTGCCCCAGTTGCCGGGCCTGCTCATACGCCTCGCTGCCCGGCGCGCACTGCGCACTGCCAAATACGGTTATAGATTTTTGGGGCATCTCTCCTCTGATCTGACAAAAAACCCGTCTTCTGCACGGCACAGGCAGAAAACGGGTTGGGCATTGAGGGGCTAGCGCGCCAGCATGCTGGGTTGCGACAGGGCCAAAGCCAGGTCGTCGCCCTGTTGCACCAGATAGGTGGGTATCCGGCTCATGTGCAGTTCGCCTAGCAACTCGTCGGCGCGACGGCTGCCGCCAAAACTCTGAGGGTCCATCACCACGGCAATCACCCGCCCGCCGCGCCGCATCAGCTCGCGGGCGGCGGCCACCCAACGGCGGTCCAGCGACGCCGTAATGACCACAATCGTCACACCGCGCCCCAGCCGGTCGCCCTCGGTTAACAGCACCTGCGTCAGCGGCGCGTCGCCTGCGGCCCGACTGATCGCCAGAGTCTCTAAAATCTTGGTCAATTGCCGATGTCCGCGGTCTGGCTGAATGACCTCGCGCTTGTCGCCGTATAACACCAACCCCACGGCACGGTCTTTGTAGATAAAGTGTTGCGTTACCGAGGCGGCCACCGTCACCGCATATTCTTCGGTAGACGGGTCCAGGTCTATCGAGGCTTTTTTGCGACCGCGCAGAATGGCCACAATGGGGTCTTCGGGTTCCTCTTCTGAGCGGTCAATCTGACATTGAACCTCGCGGTGCATGTCGGGGAAAACCCAAATATCGGCTGTGGGGTCTAGCTCAAACTCTTTGACGATCAATCGCCCGGTGCGCGCCGTAGATTTCCAATGAATGCGGTTAAAGCTATCGCCGGGCGCATAATCGCGCACGCCGGCCACGTTGGTGGTGATATAGTGCGTACGCCCACGCACGGCATCGCCGCCGGGCAATTGCCCCAGCGGGGGCGCAAAGGAAGGGATGGGAATCACTGCCGGGTAGACAATCATATCAGAGGTGGGCGTCAATTCGCGGTTGAATCTGAACAGTCCCAGCGGGTCGCCGCTGGACAGGGTCATCGGCCCCAGAATGAAACGCCCGCGCCGCTTGCACACTGTGCGCACGGCCCAGTTGCGCTGCTGTTTGGGCGGCAGGGCGTTCACCACCCGGCTGATGCGGTGCCAGGGCAGCGTCGAATGATCGCACACCTCTACCCACACCTGCGGCAGCAAGCCCGCATTGCGAATGGTCAGGCTCTCTTCCGCCGTCTTGCCCACCGCCGACCGCCGTGAACGTGTGCGCCGTCCAATGCGCACCGACTGCACGCTGACCCATGCCCACAGCCACGACAGAGCCAGCACCGTGGCGATCAAATAGGTCAGGTTGTAAAACAAGTCTCGGTTGGTCGCCAACGCCAGGGTCAGGCAAACCAACCCTGTCAGGATGAAAAACCAGGCTCTTTTCACGGTCGTTCCGTTTCTTTTTTGCCAGAGAGGTTATTTTTCCTTGTTCCAGGCGCGGGCACCCGGCACCGGCGTAGATTGAAGCACATCTTCGACCACCGAACGCGGATCCACGTCCTTGATCCGCGCTGATGGGCTGACGATCAGGCGGTGTGCCAGCGATGACAGTGCCAGAGCTTTGACATCGTCGGGAATGACATAATCGCGGCTTTGCAAAGCCGCGCGCACCTGCGCCGTCTTGTACAGGGTCAGGCTGCCGCGCGGGCTGGCTCCCAGATACACGTCGTTATGTTCGCGGGTCATGCTCACCAGGCGGATGATGTATTCTTTGATCAGCGGGTCTACATACACTTCTTTGACCTGCGCCTGTGCTGCCAGCAATTCTTGCACTGTCACCACCTGCGAGATTTCGTCAATGGGGTGTTTGAACTGCTGCACGTCCAAAATTTTCTGCTCATCCTTTTTATCGGGATAGCCCAGGCTGATGCGCAGCATAAAGCGGTCCAATTGAGCTTCGGGCAGCGGAAAGGTGCCTTCGTATTCGATGGGGTTCTGCGTGGCCATCACCATAAAAGGGCGCGGCATGGGGTATGTCACGCCATCTACTGTAGATTGACGTTCTTCCATCGCCTCCAACAGCGCGCTCTGCGTTTTGGGCGTGGCCCGGTTGATCTCGTCGGTCAAGACGATCTGAGCCATCACCGGTCCCGGCCGGAACTCGAACTCCATCGTCTTTTGGTTAAACACCGAGACGCCGGTCACATCGCTGGGCAGCATATCGGGCGTGAACTGGATGCGCCGAAACGAGCAGCCAATAGATTTGGCAATGGCGCGTGCCAGCATCGTCTTGCCCACGCCCGGCACATCCTCGATCAACAAGTGGCCCTGGGCCAGCAACCCGACCAAAGTCATTTCTACCGTGTCGCGCTTGCCAATGATCACTCGCTCGACATTGTCCATCACTTTGGCGGCAAAGGTCTGAATATCTTGCATGTTGGCTCCTTTACAGAATAAACAAGGGCGTGCCGTCAGTGTCACGTCCACCGCAAGCATCTTAGCATTTTGAGACAAAAAAGTCAAGTTTATAACGATTGACAGAATTTTGAAACCTTTGTAGAATACTCTGCTATCGTCATTCCAAAAAAGAAAAGAGCGCACTCATGCCCGAAATCTGTCCCAAATGTGGAGCATCCAACCCCAAAGGCCGTCATACCTGCCGACTGTGCGGTGCCGAAATGCAGGCCGTTTCCTTTGCCGAATTGTTTGGCGTGGAAATGTTTGGCCCGCCCAAACAACTCAAAGAGCGATACACGATCAAGGGAACCTGGATCGCTGATGCCCAACGGCCGGTCTATCACGCGGCCGACAGCCGCACCGGCCGGCCATGTCTGGTGCATCAGGCCGCGCTTACCACGTCAGACCTGGCCCTGCGCGAGGTGTTGGAGAGCCGTTTTTTGCAGCAGGCGGCCTGGTGGCAGGCGCACCCGCATCCCAACCTGCTTCGCGTCCTCGACAGCGACGTGCAAAATCACCGCCTTTACCTGATCACCGAACCTATTCAGGGCATCTCGCTTGAATCCATCATCCAGGATCGCCAGCAGGTGATCTCGGAGCAGACCCTGCTGCGCTGGGCCGACCAGATGTGCGATGCCCTCGATTATTTGCACACCCAAAATCCCCCGATGGTATTGGGCTGCCTGTCTCCCTCTTTTATTTATGTAGACGCTGGCGGTCGTGTCACTCTGGCCGAGATGGGGCTGATTCGCTATGACCGTTCGGGGCTGTTTGAGCCGGCCAGGGGGTTCTCTGGCTATGCTGCGCCGGAACAGCGCGAGCGCGAGGTGACGCCGCGCAGTGATATTTATACGCTAGGCATTATTTTATATCAACTGATCACCCGCTTTGACCCGCAAGAGCGACCCTTGCCTCCTCTAAGTAAATACGGCAGCGGTTTTTCGGCCTCTGTGCTGGAAGCCATCGCTCGCGCCTATCGCCGCGAGCCAGACAAGCGATATGCCTCGGCGGCCGAAATGCGCCAGGTTTTGCGCAGCGCATCGCCTTTTGTGCTGCATCTGCCGTCGCTCGATTTGATGGACGGTCAGACGGTCGAGACCATCCCCGACGTGGTGCTGCTTTGCGCCACACGTTGGGATGAGGGACTGCGTGCCCTGATCAGTGGCCGCATCGCCGACTGGCTGTCTCTGGCCGTCGAACAACTGCGCCGCCAGGGTCAGGAGGCCGCTGCGGCGCAGGCACAAAATGCTCTGGAGCGCACCCGTCAGGCGCAGGAGCAAATTGCCCAGCAAGCCGCCATCCCCAGCCTGAGTGAAATTGCCCATCATGCGGCCTTTGCCGTCTGGTTGCAAGACATGGGCGCGCCGGGTATGCAGCCCAGCCTGGAAGCGCATCCGGCCAAATTTGATTTTGGCGTGTTGGCCCCGGCGGTCAAAGCCAAAACCATACTCAGCGTACGCAACAAAGGGCAGGGCTATCTGACCGGGCAGGTCGAGTCGAAATTGCCCTGGATTGTGGTGCCGCAGCCTCACTTTGGTTGCCGGGCCGGTGAGACGGTTCAGGTGCGCATCGAGGCGCGCGGACACGGCCTGCCGGCCGGTTTGGTGCAATCGCCACAGGCCATTCGCATCACCAGCAATGGCGGCGACATCTGGATCGCGGCCGCCGCCACCTCATCGCCGCCGCTGCTCCATGTGCAGCCACAGACCATTGACTATGGTCCCATTTCGCGGGGCGCGGCACGGGTGGCTTATCTACACATCTCGAATGGCGGTGGCGGGCGGCTGACCGGGCGGGCGATCACCCAGGCCCCCTGGCTGCGCATCCGTCACCCCGAATTTAACTGTCCGGCCGGCGCCTCGGCGCGCATCGCCGTCGAACTGCTCAGCGCCCAACTGCCCAAAGGGGCTGTGCGGGTGCGCCGCGCCCTGATCATTGACAGCGATAGCGGTCAGGCCAGCATTGACATTGCCTGGCAGTGGGCGCGTCCCGGCCTGGAGTTGGACACGCTGGGCCTCGACCTGGGCTCGGTAGAACGCGGTGTGCAGGTGCGTCACACCATCACCCTTGGCAACAACGGCACTGCCGATCTGGTTGGCGCGGTGGCCAGCCTGTGTCCCTGGCTGACCGTCCAGCCGGCCGAGTTTTCATGCGCGCCCGGCGCGGCGCAGCGCATCGAGGTGCTGGCCGACACATCCGCGCTGCCGGGCGGCAGCCTCATTCAACCCGAAGCCATCGCTATTCGTGCCAACGCCGGCGAGCAGACGCTGTCCGCGTCGGTGGAGGTGCTGGCTGCCGAGCTGAGCCTCGGCGCCGTGCAGGTTGATTTTGGCACATTGTGGGACGGCGATCAGGCCCAAGAGACCCTGTCGCTCAGCAACAATGGCTCGCTGCCCTGGAACGGCCGGGTTTATTCGGCGGCGGAATGGCTCACCGTCGAACCCACCGAAATCGAATGTGCCCCCGGCCACACCATCCCGCTCACGCTGACCGTGCGCGCCGATCAGCTGGGGCGCAGCGGCGTATGGAGTGAAGAGCGCGCCATCCACATTCAAGGTATGGGCGAAAAACATGCGGTGGGCGTCCAGGTCTTTTTGGCGCGTCCTCGCCTGGCGATGGAACGACGCAGCCTGGATTTTGGTCTGATCGGGCGCACCGACGTGGCGCACATTTTGCTGCCCATTGCCAACAGCGGCGACGGCGAGCTGCGCTGGCGCATCGAGACGCAAGGTACGTGGCTGGAAGCGACGCCCACCGAAGGGGTGTGTGGTAGCGGCGAAACGGCTACGGTCCAATTGAACGCCTATGCTCTGGCCGTGAGCGGCCCAAGCGGTCAGGCCTGGATCACCATCAGCAGCAACGGCGGCCGCGCCGACCTGCCCGTACGCGTGGGGTTGTCTTCGCCGGAACTGGCCGTCGAGCCGCTGTCGCTGGAACTGGACAGTGATAATTATGAAGCGGCCGCCCAGACGCTCTCCATTGTCAACCGCGGGGTGGGGCAGTTGAGCGGCACCGTTATGTCGCAGGTGCCCTGGCTGGCTGCACAGCCGACCGAATTTGCTTGCGCGGCCGGCATGTCGGCATCTATCCAGGTGCAGGCACAACTTGAGGGGCTGCGCGAAGGCCGCTATGAGCGATGGGATGCCCTGCACATTGAAAGCAACGCCGGCAACCAGGATGTGTCTGCCCGCCTGGCTGTCACCTTGACGCCGCGACTGCACATCCCCATCACAGAACTGGTCATCGAGGGCGATGACCAGACCTTGATCCTGGAAAATCGGGGCTTGGGGCCGCTGCGTGTCCAGGTGATTCCACAGTGCGAGTGGCTGACGGTGGAACGCCAGGAATGGACAATCAAGCTGCACAAGCAAATTGCCATTCCGGTGCACGCTCAACCTCAAGGCATACAGGGATACATCGAGATTCGCACCGCCGACCAGTCATTGACCATTTTGGTGCGCCATAAGACGGTCGGCTAACCTGCGACAGTGCCTTGCCGGCTTGGAGCGGCAGGCTGATAGCGATTCCACTCCAGAGGGCTGCTGAAAAAGTCTATTTTTGCCAAAGGACACCGAGAACGCAAAGGTTGACGATACTTTTGAGTCGCTAGAAATGCTTTGTGTCCTTTGTGTCTTGGTGGTGAGAGGGTTTTTCAACACGCTCCTGGTCGAGATATGGAGGGGTAAAATGAAACGTATCGCTGCGTATTTGGGGTTGGTTTTACTCGTTTTGAGCCTGGCGGCCTGCCTGGCCGCCCCACAATCGCCTGTTGAGGGTGCCAGTATCAGCGGGCCGCTTGATGAAAGCAGCGCCGGCGAGCGATCCTGGTTCACCATCGAGGCGCGCGCCGCAAACGAGCCGGTGGGGTTGGATTTTCGCGGCGCGGTGGCGCAGGGTCGCCTGCGCGCCTGGCTGCGCGGCCCTGCCGGGCAGACGGTGTGGGAACACGAGGCTACGCTGGGCGCATTTGCCGTCAACACGGTGGTTCATCTGCCTCAACCCGGCCAATACTCGCTGGGCATCAATTGGGATGGTCCCATGGTGGCCCAATACTCGCTCAAGTGGCAGCCCGGCGAGGTGAAAAATCCCCAACTGACCCCGCTGGCTCTGTTGGGCGGCGTGGGCATGATCCTGGTGGCCCTGCTTGCCGTCGGCTGGGTCATCTGGAAAAAAGAGAGTTGGAGCTATTTGGGCTGGGGTGCGTTGGCCTGGGCCATCACCGTCGCCCTCAAGTTTGCCTGGGCTATCCCGTTCAACTCGCCGATTTATCGTACTCTGTACGGCGTGCTGCCCCAATGGGCCGCCGCGCCGATCTTTTATCTCTATGTCGGCGCCTTGACCGGCGCATTTGAGGTGGCCTTGACCTGGCTGGCCCTGCGCTATACCCGGCTGGGGCAGGCCAGATGGGGGCAGGCGGTGGCCTTTGGCCTCGGTTTTGGCGCGGTCGAGGCGCTGCTGTTGGGGGTTTCTAGCCTGGGTGGCGCATTGGCAGGTCTGTTGGCCCCGTCTGCACTGCCGTATGAAACCCTGGCCAGCCTCAGCCAGTTGAACAACCCGCTTTTTGGTCTGGCTCCCATAGTCGAGCGCGCTGCCACCATCCTGGTTCACCTGGTTTGCAATGTGTTGCTGTTTTATGCCGTGCAAAAGAACCAGGTTCGCTGGATGTGGCTTTCTTTTGCCTACAAAACCGCGCTCGATACAGTGGCCGCCTGGGCCCAGTTTTGGGGCGTCAGCACCCTGCCGCGCATCTGGCTGGTCGAGGGGATGATTGTCGTTTTGAGCGCGGTCGGCGTATGGGGCATCAGCTGGCTCAAACAGCGATATGCTGCCCCTCGCGCCGAACCGGCGATCCTGGAACAGGAGCCGCAATGAGCAAACATTCTTCTTCCAACGTTGGGTTGGCCGTTCTGGTCATCGTTTTGGGCGTCGTCTTGACCGGCGCCGGCATCTGGGCATTGCGCGCGGCGCCTCAGACCACCGTGCAACCATTGCCCACCGTCACCGCCACCTGGATCAGTGCCTCGTTGCCGACGGCGACGGCCACCCACACGGCCACACCCACCCGGCCCGCGCCTACGCCGTCGCCCACGCCGGATAATCCGCCTACCCGCCCGGTCGAAGCAATCCGTCTGACCATCATCCAGAGCAATGACGCCTGGGGATACACCCGCCCATGTGGTTGAGGCCGTCCCACTGGTGGAGTGGCCCGGCGGGCAACTGTAATCAAAGAACAGCGTCAATCATCTCCTTTTGTGCTGGTTTTGGATGCCGGCGATAGTCTGATGGGCGATCAAACGCCGGCCAAACGCACCGACGGCCAAAGCAGCGTCGAGTTGATGAACCTGATGGGCTATGATGCCATGGCTTTGGGCGAAGGCGATATGGCCAAACTCGGCCTGGAAACTCTGCGCCAACGCATCCAGGAGGCCAAATTTGCCGTTCTTTCGGCCAACGCGGTACTCAGTGGCAGCGATCAATTGATCGTCCAGCCATTTTTGCTCAAAGAGATGAACGGCCATCATATCGCCATCATCGGATTGACCGGCTGGGGGCAGATCAAGGGCGTCGAAATTCTTGACCCAATTGAATCGGTCCAACGCGTTATGGTTCAGCTCAAGGGCCAGGCCGACATCATCATCTTGCTTTCGCACGCTGGCCTGCAAACCAATCGCCAGATTATCGAGGCCATCCCCGAAATAGACCTGGTGATCAGCGGCGGCATCGAGACGGTCACGCCATCGGCCCTGCCGATCAACGGCAATCGCACCATCACCCACGCCGAGTCGCCGACACCCGGACATGCCGGGCGGTTCATCGGCGTTGGAGCGTGGACATTCGATTCGCAGGGGCAGATTCAGGATTACACCTGGCAGCAAATCTCGTTGGGGCCCGAAATCGCCGACGATCCGGATATGGCCAGGTGGGCGCAAAACAACCCATAAATCGGCATCATCAGGAGGATGGATGGAAATTTTGGGGCTTCTCAAACCCGACGGCGCCCTGCGGCGAGCCGCCGGGGCGCACATGTTGCAAGAACTCGTGTCGGCGCGAGATGAACAAGGGCAGCCTTTGTGCCAATTTCTGTGTTTTCGCGAGGTGCGGTTGCCCGTTTCACTGTTGGAGCGGCATTATCAACATGTGCAGGGGCGCGACTTTTATCCCTGGATGATCGGCCTGCTTTCCGGTAGCCCGGCCTGGTCGCTGCTGGTAGAGGGTCAGGCAGAGGGGTTGGAAAAACTGCGCCGACTGTTGGGTTATACCCGTTCGCATCAGGCGCATCCTCGCTCGCTGCGCTACCAGTTTTGCCCCTATGGAGGAATGAACGGCTTTCACCTGTCGGAGAATGAGCAGGCCGCCCGCGCCGAAACCGCGCTGTGGAAGCAGGCCCTCGATCTGCGGCCCGGTCAGTTCACCATGCCGGTCGAGGCCTATATCGGGCGGTACCAGGGCGGCTCCGACCACACAACAGAACTGCGGCAGGTTTGTTTCGAGATCAAGGCGCAGGGCAGCCCAGCCACGCCAGAACTGATCGAACGGTTGCGCGAGTTGATGGCGGCCGAGTGTGTGGACGCCACGCCGGAGCAGGTGATCTGGCTGGCGCAGACCCTGGCCCAGGGCTGTTTTTTAGGCGAAGTGGCCAGCCCGCCGCCGCAGATTTTTTAGGAGGCTGCTGAAAAATCTATTTTTACCATAAAGGACACTGAGAACACCCAGGTTTGCAATACTTGGCGTCTTTAGAAATGCTTTGTGTCTTGGTGGTGGGATGTTTTTTCAGCACGCTCCTGGCGGGCGCACAAAGCGGCCAGTTGGTCGGCCATCGCCTGTGCCCGCTGCGGCGCATCACCCACATAATCGCCGGCATCCAGCAAGGTAATGACCTGGGCCGGTGCCAGGTAGGCCGTGATCCGCTCGTCCTGGCTCAACGTCTGGGCGAGCGGATTTTCCTGTCCGGCCTGTACCTGCGCCCAGGCGGCCAGCGAGTGTTCGCGGATCACCTCGTGAAGGGCCTGGCGGTCAGCGCCGCTGCGCACGGCCTGCATCAACACCCGCTCGGTGGCCGCAAAAACGCCATACACGGCCAGGTTGCGGGCGACGGCCTGATCGTTGATGCGCAGTCCGCCGATCAGTCGCCCGGCCGAGGTCAGCATTTCATCTACAGCCAGGCAGGCCGCCGGCAGCACCTCGCGGCGGTTGGCCGAGTCATCGAGGGTGCGCTCGAGCAATGAATGGGCGGCATTGTCCCACGCCACGCGGGGCAGGGCGGCCACAAACCGCGCCAGCGAATCGAGGTTTTCGGCGGTGATGGGGTTGCGTTTGAAGGGCATGGCTGACGATCCCACCTGTCGGGCGGCAAACGGTTCGCTCCATTCGCCAAACGGCGGCGATTGCAGCAGGCGCAAATCGAGGGCAAACTTGTAGAGCGAGCCGGCCAGTCCGGCCAGAGCCTCCAAAATCAGCACGTCTTGTTTGCGCGTATAGGTTTGCGTGGCGACCGCAAAGGCCTCCAGCCCCAACCCGGCCATCACCCGCGCTTCCAGGTCGGCCGTCGACATGCCCGTGCCTTGCAGCAGCAGCGCGTACGAGGCCGAGGTGCCTACCGCCCCCTTGAGTCCTTTGCCACGAATCTGGTCGTGCACTCGCGACAAGGCCTGCTCGTCCAGCCACAAATCCTGGCCGTATTGAGCCAGGCGATAGCCCACCGTGGTCGGTTCGGCCGGTTGGATGTGCGTCCAGGCCATACAGGGCTGATCAGCCCGTGCCCGGATCAACTCGCCTAGCTGACCCAACACCTGTCGCAGTCGGGTCAGGATCAGCTCCAGCGATTCGCGCAGGCGCAAGGCTTCTACATTGTCCAGAATGTCCATACTGGTAGCACCCAGATGGATGATGCCCCCGCCGACCGGACATTGTTCAGCAAAGGTCTTGATCTCGGCCATCAAATCGTGCCGGATTTCGGCCTCGATCTGGGCAGCGCGGGCCACATTCACCTCGTCTTGATGGGCGCGCAGGTCGTCCAACTGCTCGGCCGTCACCAGGCCGGCCTCGTGCTGGGCGGCGGCCAGGGCCACCCACACCCGTCGCAGCAGTTTGCGTTTATGCGCCTCGGACCAGATGTGGCGCATAGCCGGGCTGCCGTATCGCCAAGTAAAAGGCGAAATAAACTCATCGTGCGTAAACACAGGCTCTGACATTTTGCTCCCTCTGGCTCGACCGCGTCGGACCACACCCTCAGTCGGCGAACATCATCATATCGGTAAAGGCGGCGGTAAAGCGCGAGTCGTTGGTCAATTCAACATACTCGGCCTGACCGGCGATCTCTTGGGCCAGGGCACGCTGTGTCTTGGAGATCAAGGCCATGCGCGCACCCACGCCGGCGGCATTGCCTACCTGCTCAAATCGTTCCAGGGGCAGGGCAGGGAACATGCCCACCCGCAGGGCATTTTTCACATCAATATATGAACCAAAAGCCCCAGCAATGACAATCCGATCCAGGTCAGTTGCCGCAATGCCGGCCTCTTGCAGCAACACATCGACGCCGGCGCGCATGGCTCCTTTGGCCAATTGAATTTCGCTCACATCGCCGCGCGTAAAGACAATCTCGCGTTCGCTGCCGCCCTCACCCGGCCTGACCAGCACAAACTCGGGGCCGCCCTGGCCGCGCCGCACGCGGGGGTGATCGAGCGACATGCCGCCCGTGTCGTTCAGCAGACCGATCTTGCGCAATTGCCCCACTGTGTCTAGTATGCCCGATCCGCAAATGCCCACCGGCGGCCGGCCATCAATCACCTGGACCGAGACGCGCTCGCCATCCAGCCAGACCCGCTCGATGGCGCCCGGTCCGGCGCGCATGCCGGCCTGGATGTGCGCTCCCTCAAAAGCCGGCCCAGAGGCCGTGGAGCAGGTGAGCAGGCGGCGGCCCACTTTGAGCGCCACCTCGGTGTTGGTGCCAATGTCGAGGCCCAGCACCGTGTCAGCGGCCCGGTAAATGCCCGATCCTAGCAGCATCGCCACATGATCGGCGCCCACAAAACCAGCAATGTTGGGCAAGATGTGGATGAACACATCGGGGGCGCAGGCCAGACCAATGTCTCGCGCCATCAGATCGCATGGTTCGCTGAGGGCGGCGATATAGGGCGCCGCGCCCAATTGCTGCGTGGGCAGGCCCAGCAAGAGGTGATGCATGGCCGTATTGCCGACGATCACCGCCTCGACAATGTCTTCGGCAAGCTGACCGGCGGCCCGGCACAGGGTGCAGGCCAGCTCGTCCAACCCCTCGACGATCACCCGTTGAAGCTGCCGCGCCCCGCCGGGATGCTGTCCCACATAGGTCAGGCGGGCCATGACATCTTCGCCATAGGCAATCTGCGGGTTCATCATACCGTGCGCGGCCAGCGTTCGCCCGGTGCTGAGGTCTACCAGATAGCCGGCCACTTTGGTGGTGCCCAGGTCTACGGCCAGGCCCAGCGGGGGATTGCCCGGCGGCAGCACCTCGACCACCGTATGATTCATAATTGCTGCCGTAGCCCGCCAGCCATGATCGCGCAAGATGAGTGGCAAACGCTGCGCTGCGCTGAGGTCAATGCGCAGACGGCCACAGCCCTGCCCGGCCAGGGCGTCGCACAGTCGGGTCGAGTCGGCGCGCAGGTCTTGCCGCGATGCCGGCGACATAGACACCGCGCAGGTCTTGACCACCGGGTCAAAAGGCACATCCAGCTCACGTCCCTCGGTCTGCGTGCGCTGCGTCGTTGTCAGAGACGAGGCCGGCACATTGACCTTGAGATCACCTTGCACGCGGGCCACGCAGGCCAGGCGCAGGCCGCGTTCCAACTGGGCCAGCGAAATGTGTCGGCGTTCGTTGTCTTGGGCCGGCGATACGGTGCCCGACATGATCTGCACCAGGCAGCGTCCGCAAGTGCCGCCGCCGCCGCATACGGCAGCAATACCCACCCCGCCGCGTTGCGCGGCCTGCAAAATGGTTTCACCGGCCTCAGCCTCGACGCGGCGGCCGATGGGTTGAAAATCAATGATAAAGGACATATCTGCTCCAAAGACAGGGCATATCATCAAAAAGATGCGACATCAGGTCTCATTCTACCGGCTCTAAATATGTAACGCCAGTCCCCTTGCCGCCAGCGCCGCTTCGGCGATGCTCTCGCCCAGCGTGGGATGGGCGTGAATGGTGGCCTCGATCTCGTCTAGCGTGGCCTCCATACCGATGCCCAACGCACCCTCCAGGATCAGGTCACTGGCGTGCGCGCCGATAATGTGCAGGCCCAAGAGCTGACCGTATTTTCGTTCGGCGATCACCTTGACCCAGCCCTCGCGCTCGCCATAGGTGAGGGCTTTGCCGTTGGCCATAAGCGGAAATTTGCCCACCAACACATCAAAGCCTTTTTCTCGTGCCTGCGCCTCGCTCAGACCTACGCTGGCGACCTCTGGTTGGGTGAACACGCACGATGGCACAGTGGTGTAATCCATTTTGGCCGGGTGTCCACAGGCATTTTCGGCGGCCACCACGCCTTCTTTGGAGGAAACATGCGCCAGCCACCAGGCGCCGGTCACATCGCCGACGGCATAGATGCCCGGCACGTTGGTTTCCATGCGCTCGTTCACCTCGATGCCGTTGCGCTTGAGGCGCACACCGACCTCTTCCAGCCCCAGGTTTTCAGTGTTGGCGCGCCGTCCTACAGACACCAGCACCCTGTCTACAGAGAATTCCTTGCTTCCCTCGGGCGTTTCTATCGTCACCAACAGCGCATCATCCTGCTGCGTCACACGTGTTGCCTTGCTGTTAAAAAACGTTTTGCATTTGCGCCGCTTGAGCGATTTTTCGATCTCCTGGCCGATCTCGGCATCCATCATCGGCAGCATACGGTCGAGCATTTCGACCACCGTCACCTGGATGCCCAACGCGGCAAACAGGGTGGCAAACTCGGCACCGATCACCCCGCCGCCGACGATGAGCAGGCGAGCAGGCAGTGCATCGAGGGCCAGGGTGCCGGTAGAATCCAGCACGCCGGGCAGATCAAAACCGGGCAGGGGCAGCCGAACCGGGCGAGAGCCAGTGGCAACAATGATCCGGTCGGCGGCCAGACGCTGTGCCTCACCCGAACCGCTCACCTCGACCGTATGCGCATCTGTCAGCCTGCCGCGCCCGCTCAGCACGGTCACGTTGGCCTTTTTCAACAATGCGGCCACACCTTTGGTCAGGCGGTTGACAATTTGAGCTTTGCGCTTTTGTATGGCCGGCCAGTCGGGCGTGACCTCGCCGGAAATTTTAACGCCAAACTCTCTGGCGTTCTGTATCGTTTCATACACCTCGGCGCTGCGCAGCAAGGCTTTGGTGGGAATACAGCCCACATTCAGGCACACGCCGCCCACCGTTTGCTCCTCGACCAGAGTCACCCGGGCGCCCAATTGTGCAGCGCGCAAGGCAGCCACATAGCCGCCCGGACCGCCGCCGATGATCACTACCGAACACAATTCGCTCATTTTTTTCCTCCTTGCAGGTTGTCGGGGTTATTTTACTCTTTTGAACCGAGAACGCAAATGGCGACATAGCCTCACCGCGCCAGGCATTTGCAATACTTTAATTTTGTTATATAATCAGCCAGCTTGAAATTTAACAGGCATTAAATATCTGGATGGACTTATGTCAGACGCAAACGACGAGTTATTGGGCGTTTTTCAAGATTGGGTAGAGCAGGTGATGCACCGCTCGATGCGCAATGTGTTTCGCTTTGCCCGTCAGAACAACCTGTCTATACCCCAGTTGGGCGCGTTGTTGCGGCTCTATGAGCGAGGCACGTGCGATGTGTCGGGTATGGGCGACGAATTGGGTGTGACCAGCGCGGCGGCCAGCCAGATGTTGGATCGGTTGGTGCAGCAGGGTTTAATCGAACGTTCTGAGAACCCGCAAGACCGCCGTGTTCGACAGATTGTGCTGACCGACAAGGGGTTGCAGGTGGTGCAGGCCAGTGTGCGTGCCCGTCACGAGTGGCTTGGAGAGCTGGCCGGCGCGCTCTCTCTCGATGAGCAGAAGCAGGTCGCGGATGTGCTGCGCCTGCTGATCGAGCGGGCGCGCCGGCTAGAGGTGTAATGTGGGGCCGATGTACACATGTTGCGTTCAAGATTGGATGAGGTGAAATTTTTATGCTGCGATTAACCAGGTATTTGAAACCTTATGGGTGGATGATTTTGCTCACCATCGCCCTGTTGTTTGTGCAGGCCAACTGTGACCTGGCCCTGCCAGATTATCTCTCTCGCATCGTCAATACCGGCATTCAGCAGGGCGGCGTGGAGACCGTGTGGCCGGTGGCCATCCGCCAGAGCGAGATGCAGCGGTTGACGCTATTTTTGAGCGATGCAGACAAGGCTCTGTTGCTGGCACAGTATATGCCGGTCGCCGACACATCGCCCGATTATGATGCGTTGGTGAAAAAATACCCGGCCCTGGCCCAAGAGCCGCTCTATGTGGCCGGCAAAATAGACCCGGCCGCTCGCGATGCGTTGACCCTGCCGCTGAGCCAGGCCTGGCTGACCGTCTCGATCATCGAACAGGTGATGGCCGATCCGTCTCAGGCAGCGGGCATGGGCGGCGGGCCGGGCGGGTTTGATATTTCCAAACTGCCAGCCGGCACCGACCTGTTTCTGCTGCTGAGCCGACTGCCGGCGGCGCAGCGCACCCAGATGGTGGTGATGGCGCAGGAGCGATTTGCCGCGTTGGGCGACAGTATGGTGACGCAGGCGGCCATTCGCGCGGTCCGTGCCGAGTATGTGACCCTGGGGATGGATGCTGGCAGTTTGCAAACCACCTATATTTTACGGGTGGGCGGGCAAATGCTGCTGCTGACCCTGCTCTCGGTGGCCTGCACCATTGCGGTGGGCCTGCTGGCGGCGCTGGTGTCGGCTGGCCTGGCTCGCGACCTGCGCCGTGCCGTATTTGAGCGGGTCGAGAGTTTTGCCAATGCCGAGTTTGATCGCTTTTCCACCGCCTCATTGATCACCCGCAGCACCAACGACGTGACTCAGGTGCAAATGGTGGCCATGATGATGTTGCGGATGGTCATCTATGCGCCCATCATGGGCGTGGGCGGCGTCATCCGGGCGATGGGCAAAGGGTCGGGGATGTGGTGGCTGATCGCCGTGGCTGTGGCCGTTCTGCTCAGCCTGATCAGTGTGGTGTTTTCCATTGCTCTGCCCAAATTCAAGAGCATCCAAAATCTGGTGGATCGTCTCAACCTGGTGGCACGTGAGCATCTCGCCGGTATGATGGTCATTCGTGCCTTTAACCGGCAACCATTTGAAGAGGCCCGCTTTGACCGGGCCAACCAGGATTTGACCGCCATCATGCTCTTTATCAACCGCGTGATGGTGATTATGATGCCCTCGATCATGTTTATCATGAACGCCCTTTCACTGTCCATCATCTGGGTGGGCGCACACCAGGTCGCTCAGGCCAATATGCAGGTGGGCGACATGATGGCCTTTTTGCAGTATGCCATGCAGATCGTGATGTCGTTCCTGATGCTTTCGATGATGTTTATCATGCTGCCGCGTGCGGCGGTTTCAGCCGACCGCATCGCCGATGTGTTGGAAACCGAGCCATCTATCCATGACCCGGCTGCGTCACGGCCGCTGCCTGCGCCGTTTCGGGGTGAGGTCGAATTTCGCCATGTGTCCTTTCGCTATCCCGGCGCCGACACCGACGTGCTGCACGACATGAGCTTTGTAGCGCAGCCGGGGCAGACTACGGCCATCATCGGCTCGACCGGTTCGGGCAAGTCCACCATAGTCAACCTCATTCCGCGCTTTTATGATGTGACCGAGGGTGCGATCCTGGTGGATGGCATAGACATCCGTCACATCACCCAGCACGATCTGCGCAACCAGATCGGCTATATCCCGCAGCGCGGCGTGCTGTTTTCCGGCACCATCGAGAGCAATCTGCGCTATGCCGACGACCGGGCTGCCGACGAGGCTCTGCGCCAGGCCGCTGACATTGCCCAGGCCAGCGAATTTATCAACGCCAGGCCTGAAGGGATGGCCGCTGAAATTGCCCAGGGCGGCGGCAATGTCTCCGGTGGACAAAAGCAGCGGTTGTCTATTGCCCGCGCTCTGGTTAAAAAGCCGCCGATTTTCATCTTTGATGACAGCTTTTCTGCGCTGGATTTCAAGACCGATGCCGCGTTGCGCCGCGCCCTCAAGCAACACGTCGGCGGCAGCACCCTGTTGATCGTCACCCAACGCGTGGCGACGATCAAAAACGCCGAGCAGATCATCGTTTTGGAGCAGGGCCGTATGGTCGGGCAGGGCACCCATTCACAGTTGATGCAAACCTGTGAAACTTATCAAGAAATCGCGCTCTCGCAACTGAGCATGGAGGAACTGGGATGACACATCAATCTACACCGTCACAACGTGGCAATAGAGAGGGGCCAGGCTCATTTGCACCAGCAGGCCCCGCACGCGGGCCATTTGGTGGGCGCGGGCCGGGCGGTCCCCGTCCGGGCGGGGGCGGGCCGATGGGCATGATGCGGGGTGAAAAAGCCCGCGATTTCAAAGGCACAATGCGCAAGCTGATCGGCTATCTGGCCCGGTATAGGCTGTCGCTGGTTTTGGTGATGCTGATGGCCGTCGCTTCGACGGTGGCGCACATCGCCGGCCCCAAGATTCTGGGCAGGGCCACCACCCGCCTCTTTGAAGGGGTGATGGCGCAGATCGGCGGCACCGGGGCGATTGATTTTGCCTACATTGGGCGCATCCTGCTGACCGTCCTGGCTTTGTACCTGGCCTCAGCGTTGTTCAGCTATCTTCAGGGCTGGATCATGGCCAACATTTCCACCGACATTGCCTACCGCTTTCGCCGGGAAATCGCCGCCAAGATCAACCGCATACCGCTCAAATATTTTGACGGGGTGACGCACGGCGAGGTGCTTTCTCGCATCACCAACGACGTAGACACGGTCAACCAGACCCTCAGCCAGAGCCTCACCCAGATCATCACCTCGACCGTCACCGTCATCGGCGTGCTGGTGATGATGCTCTCGATCAACTGGTTGATGACCCTGGTGTCGCTGTTGATGATCCCGCTGTCGCTGGCCGTGGTTGGCCTGATCGTCGGCCAGTCGCAAAAGTATTTCAAGCAGCAGCAAGACTATCTGGGGCATGTCAACGGCCACGTCGAAGAGATGTACGGCGGACACGTGGTGATGAAGGCGTTCAACGGCGAGGCCAAAAGCATCGCCAAATTCAACGAGTACAACACGCCGCTGTACGAGGCAGCCTGGAAATCGCAGTTTCTTTCGGGGCTGATGATGCCGCTGATGATGTTCATCGGCAATCTGGGCTATGTGGCCGTGGCGGTATTGGGCGGCTGGCTGGTGGTGCGCGGCGAGGTGACCATCGGCGACGTGCAGGCGTTTATCCAATACGTGCGCTCGTTCACCCAGCCGATCACCCAACTGGCCAACATCTCGAACGTGCTTCAACATGCCGCGGCCGCGGCCGAGCGCGTTTTTGAATTTCTGGCTCAGGACGAAGAAATCCCCGACGCCGCTGCACCGGTGCAGCTAGAGCAGGTGGAAGGCCATGTCGAGTTTCGCCATGTCCGCTTTGGCTACCATCCCGACAAGATCATCATCAACGATTTTTCGGCGGTGGCGCACCCCGGCCAAAAGATCGCCATTGTCGGGCCGACCGGGGCCGGCAAGACCACGATGGTCAAGCTGTTGATGCGCTTTTATGACGTGAACGACGGAGCCATCCTGGTAGACGGCCACGACATTCGCCAGTTTGCCCGCCACGATCTGCGCCGGTCGCTGGCGATGGTGCTGCAAGATACCTGGCTCTATAACGGCACAATTATGGAAAACATCCGCTATGGCCGCCCCGACGCATCGGATGAGGATGTCGTTGCTGCGGCGCGGATGGCGCATGTGGATCACTTTATCCATACGCTGCCTGACGGTTATGCGATGGAGTTGAACGAGGAAGCCAGCAACGTGTCGCAGGGGCAAAAACAATTGCTCACCATTGCGCGGGCCATCCTGGCCGACCCCAAAATCTTGATTCTGGACGAGGCTACCAGCTCGGTGGACACGCGCACCGAGGTGTTGATCCAGCGGGCAATGGATGTGCTGATGAAAAACCGCACCAGTTTTGTCATTGCCCATCGCCTCTCGACCATCCGCAATGCCGACTGGATCCTGGTGATGCGCGACGGCGATATTGTCGAACAGGGTCAACATGATGGTTTGCTGGCGCAGAGCGGCTTTTATGCCGAATTGTACAACAGCCAGTTTGAGAAGGCCGAAGAGTCGTAAGGTGGCCTGATCGCCGGGTCCGACCTTGTCTTGCGCGCCGATGGTTCTCCATCGGCGCGTGTTTGTTGGTGGAGCCTGTCGAAACCAACAAACACCCCTCCTTTTTCCTCCGCCGGCTTGGGTTTTGCCCCACTTGACTGTATAATGGGTGCAGTGCGGATTGGGTTGCCACCAAGAGGAATGAGCATGGCGCGTTTTTTCAACACTGCTGGGCCGGTCAACTGTCAGGATCATTACTGTCTGCCGCCGCTGCTGCGCTTTGATTTGGATCAAATTCTGAGGCTGATCGAACAAAAGAAATACTTTGTCTTGCACGCTCCTCGCCAGACCGGCAAGACCAGTTGTCTGCTGGCCCTGATGGCGCATTTGAACCAGGATGGGCGCTATCGTTGCCTGTATGTCAACGTGGAGGGCGCACAAGCAGCGCGCGAAGATGTCAAAGCCGCAATGCAAGCTATTCTGGAAGAGATGGCCCTGCGCACGCGGATATATCTGGGTCATTCTGAGGTCGAAACTATGTTTCACCAGATTGCCCAGACACGCAGTCCCTTTGCCGCGCTCACCGAAGCCCTGACACAGTGGTGCGAGACGAGTGATCGGCCGATAGTTTTGTTGGTTGATGAAATTGATGCCCTGGTAGGCGACACCTTGATTGCCGTGCTGCGCCAGTTGCGTATAGGCTATGCAGGCCGTCCAACGCATTTTCCGCAGAGTGTGGTGTTGTGCGGGGTGCGCGATGTGCGCGACTATCGCATCCATTCAGCGCAAGACAAGACCATCATCACCGGCGGCAGCGCGTTCAACATCAAGGCCGAGTCTTTGCGCCTGGGCAATTTTTCCGAGGCCGAGACGCGCCGGTTGTACCTTCAGCATACCGGGGAGACCGGGCAGCACTTTGAGGCGGATGCGCTGTCGTTGGCCTGGGAACTGACTCGCGGGCAGCCATGGCTGGTCAATGCGCTGGCCTACGAGGTTTGCTTTCGCATGCCCGGTGAGCGCGATGGCTGGAATCGCATCAACCATTCGGCGACGATCACTGCCGAGATGATCATTGCGGCCAAAGAGCGGCTGATCGAACGTCGCGAGACGCATCTGGACCAGTTGGTTGACAAGCTCAAAGAAGAGCGTGTGCGGCGGGTGATTGAGCCGATGTTGCGCGGTCAAGATATGAGCGGTCAGGTGAGTCAGGACAACATCCAATATGTCATAGACCTGGGATTGATTCAGCAGACGGGTGGCACGCTAGAGATTGCCAATCCCATCTATCAGGAGGTCATTCCGCGCGAACTGACCTATGTGACCCAACTGAATCTGGGCAGTATGTTCCAACCCATCTGGTACATCCGTGCCGACGGCCGGCTGGACATGCCCAAACTGATGGAAGCCTTTCAGCAGTTCTTTCGCGAACATTCAGAGCATTGGGTGGAGCGGTTCGACTATCAAGAGGCCGGGCCACAGCTTTTGTTGCAAGCCTTTTTGCAGCGGGTGGTCAACGGCGGGGGGCGGGTGGATCGCGAGTACGGTCTGGGGCGTATGCGCACCGACCTGCTGGTGGTGTGGCCGGCGTTCGGCCAATCGCTGGCGTCTGGCCGAACACAACGCATCGTTCTGAAACTCAAACTGGTCTACAAGTCGGTCGAGGAGACCATTGCGCAAGGGTTGGAGCAAACCTGGCAGTATATGGATCGCTGCGGGGCCGACGAGGGACATCTGGTGATCTTTGATCGGCGGCCGGGCAAAACGTGGGAAGACAGGCTGTTCTGCCGCCAGGAGCAGCATCGCGGGGTGCCCATCACGGTGTGGGGGATGTGAGTCATAGACAAGGAGATTTTATGGATGACCGCTATCGGGACAGGCGTCAGGCCATCGAACGTTTTTTCATGCCCGAAAACCAGATTGCCGGATCGAGTGAGACATTCAGGTCGCCCGATGGCCGTTACGAGTTGGAAATATGCCTTTACTCTGCCGGCCCGGAATCCTGGAATTACTCGCGGGGCATCGTGCGGCGTCTCGCCGACCAGGCCATCGTCGCCGATGTCAGGCGCAATTACGGCATTTTCTGGCATACCTGGCTGCAGCACCCCTCTGGTGATATGTATTTCCTGTGCAGCGAGGACTATCAGGGATATTCGGTGATCAATCTTGACCTGGGAACCAGCCAGGTGTTCTTTCCAGAGGCCGGCTATGAGGGTTGGGGATTTTGCTGGACAGCGGTGTATCCATCGCCCGATGGGTTGGTATTGGCCGTAGATGGCTGCTATTGGGGCTGTCCGTATGAGATGGTCTTTTTTGATTTTTCCGATCCGACCCATTTGCCTCTGGCCGAAATTGGGCGATGCTCCGATATTGCCGACCCGGTCATCGGCTGGGTTGACAACCAGGCCTTTGTCTTGACCGCCCAGGTGGATGATGAATCGGGCGGGGCCGAACCGCAGAATCAGACCCTGCCCGGCATGGCCTTGACCAAAAGGGTCGAGTGGAAACGCGCCTGACTTTGCAAACCGATCCCAAGAGCGTGCTGAAAAACCCCTCACCACCAAGACACAAAGGACACAAAGCATTTCTAAAAACTTTTGCAGACCTTTGTTCTCAGTGTCTTTTGTGGTAAAAATAGACTTTTTCAGCGACCTTTTAGTCTGGAGCGGGCCAGCCATCCCAAAAAAATGTTTCGCCCACGTCTTTTCGGATGCGCAGTTTTTCGTCTTTGGCGCGCGTCTCGGCATCCAGATCATCAATGCTTCCGGCATACCCCAGACTGATCACACAGAGCACGTGATAATCGTCGGGAATGTTCAAAGCGGCGCGCATCGCGTCGGTCTGATAGCCGGCCATCGGATGCCCCATCAGCCCCTCTTCTACGGCTGCCAGCAGCAGATTTTCCACCGCCAGACCGCAATCGAACAGATAATACTGCACCGCCGGGTCATCTTTGCGGGTCAGGCTGTCGGGCTGACGGGCCGCCAGCACCACCAGCACGGGCGCCTTTTTGGCCCAGGCATTGCCCCGATTCAGACCCTCGCGCGTTCGCGCCAGCGCCGACGCCTCTCGCACGATCACAAACCGCCAGGGTTGATTGTTGGCGCACGAAGGCGCCCAACGCGTTTTTTCAATCACCCGCGCCAACACCTCGTCGGGGATGGGGGTGTCCAGATAGGCGCGTTTGCTCTGTCTTTGGATCAAGATGCTGTTTTCAAAATGCTCTTTCATCGTCTTGCTCCTTTAGATACTTGAGAATATCGTCCAACGATCTCTGGCGTGCAGCCAGGTCGGATACCCATGCCTGCCACTGCCCGGCGGTCAGGCCAGAGCGAAACTGTTCCCACAGCATGCGTTGCACCGACGCGCTCAAACGCCAATCGGCGCGGGCCTGCTCTCTGGTGTGCCAGCCATCGCTGCTCTGCAAATATCGGCGATGCGCCTGAAGGTCGGCGACCACCTGCTCGATGCCTCGACCGTCCACTGCCGCTGCCAGGTGCACCGGCGGTTGCCAGGCCGGATGCGCCGCGCCACTCATGCTCAGCATCCACTCGAGCGCGCGAGCGGCCTGTTCGGCGCCGGGCCGGTCGGCCTTGTTGACCACAAACAGGTCGGCGATCTCGGCCAAGCCGGCCTTGAGCGTTTGCACCTCGTCGCCCAGGCCGGGCGCATCTACCACCACTACCGTGTGCGCCAGACGGGCAATGTCCACCTCATCTTGTCCTACGCCCACTGTCTCGATGAAAATGGTCTCATAGCCGGCTGCATCCAAGATTTGCACGGCGTCCCAGGCGGCAGCGCACAGCCCGCCCACTGCGCCGCGCCCGGCCATGCTGCGAATAAACACCCCCTCATCGCCGCTCAACGCCTGCATGCGGATGCGGTCGCCCAAGAGCGCGCCGCCGCTGAACGGACTGCTGGGATCGATGGCCAGAATGCCTACCGGCGTGTTTTGGCGCCGGTAGACCTGCGTGATGGCATTGACCAGTGTGCTTTTGCCGGCGCCCGGCACGCCCGTCACGCCCACAATGTGAGCGCGCCCGGTGTGCGCATACAGCGCGGCCAGCAGCCCGGCCGCCTGCGGATGGCCGTTTTCTGCCCAAGAGATGAGGCGGGCTACAGCGCGACGGTCACGCGCCAGCACCCCTTGTACCCAGTCCATTCAAACCCTCCCTGCTCCGGTTTGCCGATCAGCGATCCGGGTTCACGTTCGCGGTGATAAACCCGGCCATCTCGCCGATGCTCGTACCGGGCCCGAAAATGGCTGCCACGCCCATTTCGCGCAGCAGCGGCACATCCTCAGGAGGAATGATACCGCCGCCGACGATCAGCACGTCTTGCATACCGTTTTGACGCAGCAGATCGATCACGCGCGGAAACAGGGTCATATGCGCGCCCGAAAGGATGCTCAAGCCGACCACATCCACATCTTCTTGCAAGGCTGCCTCGGCAATCATCTCTGGGGTCTGCCGCAGGCCGGTATAGATCACTTCCATACCGGCATCGCGCAGGCCGCGCGCCACCACCTGCGCGCCGCGATCATGGCCGTCCAATCCCGGCTTGGCAATGAGAACTCGAATTTTGCGCATATCTGCTCCTCTCAATCCACCGCCTGAACCAACTCGATCAGCACCCGCGCCGTGCTTTTGGGATGCAGAAAGGCGATCTGTCCTTCGGCGCCCTGTCGCGGAGCCTGATCGATCAACTGCACGCTCTGCTCTTTTAACTCGCCTAGAGCAGCTTGAATATCATCTACTTGAAGGGCCAGATGATGCAGTCCCTCGCCCTTGCTCTCCAGAAATTTGGCCACCGGACTGTTGGGAGCGGTCGGCTGTACCAGTTCGATGGTGCTTTCGCCGATGGGGATAAAGGCCACCCGCACTTGTTGTTCTGGCACATCTATCACCCTGTCTACTGTCAAACCCATCGTCTGATAAATTTTGGCCGCCACCTCCAGGTCAGACACGGCAATGCCCAAATGATTGATCCGGGTTGGTTTCATCCTGTTCCTCCTTGGCGATCTGGGATTATATCATGGCTATTTTGTCACAAATTTCACAAACAAGCAAATGGAGAGAGAGGGGAATAAGGGGGAAAGAATGAGGCATTGGTTGAGCTGGCAGGTTGAGCTGACCGAAACCCTGCCGAAACCAACGCCTCAAGCCCTGTCATTCATACTTGAGGGCGATGATCGGGCTGAGGGCGGCGGCGCGCAAAGCCGGATAAACGCCGGAAATGACGCCGATCAACGCTGCAAACACGATGGCAAACGGCGGCAGCCACAAAGGAGTGTGCGCCAGCGTGGTCGAGGCGGCTCCGCCCGGCCCGCCTCCGCCCAAAAACTGACCGATCTGTCCCGATAAAAAGGAACTGCCGGCCAGGTTGGCCAATCCGCCCAGCCCCAGCCCCAGCAGCACCCCGCCGATGCCGCCCAGCAAGCCGATGCCGCCCGCCTCGGACAAGAACACCGACATGACATCCTGATTCGAGGCCCCCAACGCTTTCATCAGGCCGATCTCGCGGGTGCGCTCATAGATGGACATCATCATGGTATTGGCGATGCCAAAGGCCGAGACCAGCAGAGCCACCGCGCCGATACCGCCCAAGATGGCCTGGATGACCAGGAAAAACGAATTGATCTGCTCCAACTGGCTGCGCGCCGATTGCACTTCAAACCCCTGCTCTTTGATCGCCTGCTCTACCGCCAGCACTTGATTGGCCTTGTCCACCTTGACGATCACCTGGCTGTAGCCGTCCTTGTCCTTGTTGGGCCGCTGCCCCGAAATGCGCGTGTTAAGGTCCAATACATCTTTGAGACTCATAAACGCGCTGTAATCGTACATATAGCCCTGCGCCTTGAGTTGTCCCGCCACCTGCAACCGCATAAACGAAGGCGTAGGCATCGTGTCGCCGGTAGAAAATGGGTACACCACCAGCCGTAGCATCTCGCCCATCACCGCCGGCGGTGTCGGGCGGGGCATGTCGGGGTTATAATCCATCCAGTTGATGAAATTTTCCGGCACATTGGCCCCAATGACAATTTTGCCCCGCCCCAGGTCCAGCGTGCCGCTGACCACCGTCGGCGCGGCCAGGGCAAACGCTTCGGGGTCCACCCCCACAATGCTGATGTAGGAGGTCTGATTGCCCAGCCGCACCTCGCCGCCTTGCAGGTACTCGATGGGCGTCACCGCGGCCACGTTGGAGATTTGCCGAAACAGAGCCAGCATCTTGTCATTCAGCACCACCCTCTGCTGAGGCTGTGATCCGCCGCCTCCCCCTCGACCCTCCATCTTGCCCATATCATACGATGGATACACCACCAGTTCGGTCAGGCCGCCGAACGAGTAAAGGCTCTCGGTGGCGCGCTGTTGCAAGCCCGCGCCCAGCGATACCAGCACCACCACCGAGGCCGTGCCGATCACCACACCGGTGGCCGTCATGGCCACCCGCGCCTTCATGCGCCGCAAGTTGCTCAATACCAGACGAATCAGGTCACGAAAGGTCATACTCAGCTTCCCAGCCCCACCAGCCCGCGCAAAAAGCGCAGCACCTTGTGCCAGAATGTCTCCGGCTGATCGGGAATCACAATGTCGGGGTCGCCCGGCTCAAAACCCGATCCTTCCATCACCTGGACGGTCAGCGTTCGCGTGATCATTTGCCGCTGATTGAAATCATCCAGATAATGAATCCGCACCTCGATCTCGGCCGGTCCCGGCTGCATCACGGTGACCATGGCGTCCAGTGTCCACGACGCGCTCGGTTCCAGGTTGCCGACAAAGGTCGAACCCTGCTCGATCATCACCTGCTCGCTGCTCATCACTTCTACCAGTGGCACATTCATGCGCGCCAGGCCGGTGTTAAACACCTCGACAGGCAGCGGAAAAGGCATGCCGGCCATAGCCATCTCGACCGGGCGATAAAAATCCACCCGAAATTCGGGGCGACGCAACACCATCAGGCTGATGCGCTGCGTTTCGGTTTTGCGGTTGCCGCGCGCATCGTCATAGACCAGGCCCAATGGCACGTTGTAGGCTTTGGGGTCGGCTTTGGCGTCTACGATGAGCCGCTGCACAATGTCAATGCTTTGTCCGGCGGCCAGGGCCGGCACAAAATTGACGTTGCTAGACCCGGCCGGCACAAACGCCTCCAGCCGCTCACTGCCCTCGACGCCCAGCGACACCAGCAGCCGCTGCGCATCGCCGCCGCCCACGTTGGTCAGTGTCAGAGTCAGGGTAAAGCGGTCGCCGGCCGCAAGGCGCGGCGGGTCTATGGCATAGCCGGCGATCAACAACTGTGGGCGATGCGCCATGCCGGTGTTGACCTCCAGGCCGATGTTTTGCTGATCGGTGTATTTGCCGCCGCCCGGGTCGCCGTATTGCAACGAAATGCCCAGATTTTGCCGTCCGCCCTTGTCCACATCGCCCAACACCAGCGGCAGCACCACCTCGGCCATTTCGCCGACGCCGACGCTGTTGACAAAAGCCACATTGCTACCCTCGGCTGGCACGGCCAGCGAGCCGCTCACGCCCACCACCACTCCGGTAGCCGGGCGGCTGCCCGGATTCGACAGAGTCAGGGTCAGGGTAAAGCGGTCGCCGGGCGACAGGGTAGACGGCTGAGCAACATAGCTGGAAATCAAGAGTTGTGGCCGCCGCGTCAGACTGGCATCCACATCCAGCCCGATGGATGGCTGATCGGTGTAATTGCTGCCGCTATAATCGCTATATTGCAGCGAGATAGGCAAACCGATGCGCCCGCCTCGCTCCACCTCGCCCATCACCAGCGGCAGCGTTACCGTCGCCGTCTGTCCCACCCGCAGCGGCGGAACAGCCATCACACTGCTGCCCTCGGCCGGAATGACCTGCGAGCCGCCTACGCCCACCAGCACATTGTTGGCCTGGCGATTGCCCCGATTGACCAGGCGCAGGGTCAGGGTAAAGGCCGAACCCGGCCCCACCAGCAGCGGATCGGTTTCGGCCGCCTCGATGACCAGCTTGGGCGCGCCGGTGGACGTACCGCCGCTCGACGTGCCGATCACCTCAACGCTCAGGGTGTGTGGAAAATCATAATGATTGCCCTCATAGTCATTGCCGCTCAAATTGATCTGGATGTTTTGCACCCCACTGGTCAGAGAAGCGGGCGCGTGCATGGTTTGGGTGACGATGGCTGTGGCATTGATGTGAAGCTGCCACAACTGATGGCCGCCATTGCCTACCGGCAAAAACGTGCCGCCCGGAAAGATCGCCAGCGTGTTTTCGCTGGCGCGGCTGCCATTGTTGTAAATATGAATCGTCACCACAAAATCCTGCCCGGCCTTGACCTGAGTGGGCTGGATGGAATAGGTGCGGATGACCAGGTTGGGCCGACCGGCCACCGGCGGCTGCGGCGTCGGCGTGGGCGTTGGCGCGGCCAAAATTTGCACCGCCTTGGATAGCGTGGCCGTCGCCGCGCCATCGCTTACCTGGACATCATAGCTGCCCGCGGCCAGGCCGGCCGGCACGGTGGCCCGCAAAGCCGTGCTGTTGACCAGTTCGGTGGTCAGCAGGCCATAGCCCACCAGCCGCACCACCGTGTTGCTGGTAAAACCACTGCCATATACGCTGAGTGTGCCGCCCGTTTCGGCCGGCAGCGTTTTGGGTTCAACCGCCGTGATGCCCAACTGTTCCAACGGCGCAGCATACGCCGGTATGGCCGCGACAGCGGGTGATAACATCAGCAGAAAAGCCAGACACAAAACTGCATATTTACGCATAAACCATTTCCTTAAATCAAACAATTCGTCCGTCCAACAACTTGATCTGGCGGGTGGCATACCGCACCACCGTTGGGTCGTGCGACACGATCACTACTGTATGTCCCTGCTGCTCGTTCAGATTTTTGAGCAGCCCCATAATCTCGGCGCCGGTGTGTGTGTCGAGGTTGCCGGTCGGCTCGTCGGCCACAATGATGCGCGGCTCGTTGGCCAGGGCGCGGGCCACGGCTACCCGCTGCTGCTGCCCGCCCGACAGTTCGGTGGGCTTGTGATTGCGTCGCTCTTCCAGCCCCACCATGTCCAGCAGCAGGCGCGCCCGTTCGCGTCGCTGCGCCGGCAGCACACGATTAAAGATCATGGGAAATTCCACATTTTGCAGGGCGGTCATGGTCGGGATCAGGTGAAAGGACTGGAAAATAAAGCCCACCTGCCGCCCTCGATACGCGGCCAGGTCATTTTCGTCCAGCGTGGTAATCTCTTGTCCGTTGATCCAGATGGCCCCGTCAGTGGGGCGATCCAGGCCGCCCAACAGGTACAGCAGGGTAGATTTGCCCGATCCAGACGGCCCCATCACGGCCAGAAACTCGCCGGCGGCAATGTCCAGGCTCACTCCATCCAACGCGTGGACGAGTTGATCGCCCATTTTGAAATCGCGGCGCAGGTTTTGGATGCGGATCAAGCGAGCCGACTCAGCCATAATACCCATACCCAAAAATCTGCCCGGCCTGGCTAAACATGTTGCCCACGATGGCCGGAATCAAGCTGAGCAGGGTCAGCAAAATCCAGGTGACCAGCACCGCCAAAATGGATTGTCGGCGGGTCAGGCGGGTGATGATCATCAGCCCTGTGATCAACAGCACCAGATTCCAAACCATAAAGAGGTCTACATTGGATAGCATAGCGGCCAGGGCCACCTGACCGGGCCCGGCCGGGATCAGGGTTGGCGTGCTGCGGTCGAGGACAAACCCAGAGAGGCCCGGATTGACAATCAACTGCCGGGTCAAGAGGATGTATACGGTTTGGATCAGGCTGCGCAGCACAAAAGGACACCATGTCCACACGGCCAGGCGAAACATTTGCCCAAACGTGCTGCTGCGTCCCAAAAACACGCTGGTGAGGTACAACGCACCGGCCCACAGCAGCCAGCTCAACACCGCGCCGCCCACCTGCCCGATGCTGCGCAAAGCCACCCCGGCCACGTTGGCCGGCTGTGTCGGGGCAGCCATCTCTGGCGATGCCCACGCACCGCCCGGTCCCATCATACCTTTGGTAGACTGTTGTGCCTGTGCTGCCTCCAACGGCGCTGAGACCAGCACCGGCAGCACCGCCAGTATCGCTGCCAGCAAAGCCGGCAGCCACCAGTCGCGCCGCCGGGTGCGTCCCAACAGAGCCAGGGCGCGGCGCGGCCGCAGCCACATTTGCCACCACAACGACCAGAGGGTTACACGTTCAATCGGCGCGCCGGCTCCCTGGTCGGTCGAGTCGGCAGACACCACAGCCCGGTTTTGAGTCATCGGTCCATCCTTGATTTTCAAAACAGATTTTCAAAACAGATGCCCACCACCTGGAAAAGCAAGGCGACGGGCATCTCACCATACTGGGGCTATTATAACACAAAATGGTCGTTCTAAAAGCGTCTCTTGGGCAACTTGAGGCCGTCGTTTGGCCGGCGTTTCCCTGTCGCCATCCCTTTCTCAACTCTCGATGATGGTCACCCGGATCATCTGATCGCCCTGGCGGATGGCATTGACCGCATCTTGCCCGGCGACCACTTTGCCAAAGACGGTGTGCCGGCCGTTGAGATGTGGCTGCGGCGAATGGGTGATGAAAAACTGGCTGCCGTTGGTGTTGGGGCCGGCGTTAGCCATCGAAATGACGCCGGTTTCGTGCTTGAGCGGATTGTTCTTGACCTCATCGGCAAAACTGTAACCCGGCCCGCCGCTGCCACTGCCGGTCGGGTCGCCACCCTGGATGACAAAATTGGCGATCACGCGATGAAATTTGACCCCATCATAAAAACCTTCGCGGGCCAAAAAGACAAAATTGTTCACCGTGCGCGGAGCATACTGCGGATATAGCTCCAATTCAATTGTGCCGTGTGCGGTCTCGATCTGGGCGCGATAGGCTTTGGCCAGATCGATCTGCATAGCGGGCGGTTGCGCCCATTGCTTGCTCATTTTGTGTCCTTTCTATCAACAACCGCGCAAAAACAGCGCGCCCTGAAGAATGCCCAGTTTTTCGCTGTCCTCGGCGCCATTAAAAAAGGCGTCTTCCAGCTCGATAGACACACAACCTGTATACCCACGCTCTTGAAGGATGCGGAACGCCTGGCTCCAGCGCATCACGCCGTGGCCGGGCAAAGTGTATCGCCAGGCCATGCCGCCAAAAGCGAATGGCCGGGCAAAAATGGCCGGCAACTCGTGTCCATACTCGTACAGATTTTCGGCCAGCAGTTCGGTGTCCTTGCCATGCACGTGCGCCACCCGCTCGGCCCACTCGCCCAAAAAGCGCAGCGGGTCAATGCCCATACGGATCAGGTGCGAAGGGTCATAGTTGATGCCCACTGCCATCGAAGGCAACTCGTGGAACAGGGCGCGGAATCCCTCCGGCGTGCAACACAACGCTCCGGGTCCCGGCCATCCTTCGATGGACAGCCGCGCCTGGTTTTGCTCCAATACCGGCAGCAACTCGCCAAAGCTCTGCACCATGTAATCAAAATTCTCGGCCCTGGGGCGTGCCGGGTCTTCGGGCAGCATGACCAGAAAATAGTTCAACGGCCCTAGAGCGGCGTTGGCGCGAACCTGATCGGTGTTGCGGGCCACCGCCTCGCGACGCCGACCGGCGTCTGCCGAGAGCATGCCGCGCGTGTCGGCCAGGTCCACCGACCCCAAACGAATGTCCGCATCCATAAAAGATCGACCTTCTTGCGCCGCTCCACTACTCAGATCGATTACCGACAGGTCGTTCTCTTGCATCCAGGCGATCAGGCCGGCGGTGTCTTTTTGCCAGGCCGAGCCGCCGCGCCGAAATCCAATGGGAAAATGTCCCGTTCGTGTGTACATTGCAGTCCTTTCTATTGAACCAGAGCCTCAAACCGATCAATGTCTTCACGCACCATATCCAGGCTGGCCCGCCAAAACTCGACGCCGTCCAGACGGATGCCAAACCGCTCGGCCAGGGTGGCCGCGTCGGCCATGCCGGTGCAAGAGAGCAGATCGTCATATCGCTCTTGAAAGCCCGATGGGTCTTGACGATACCGGGCGTACAAACCCAGACCGAACAGCAGGCCAAACATATAGGGAAAATTATAGAACGCATAGCCTGCGCTGTAATAGTGCGGCTTGACCGCCCACATGTAGGGGTGCAGGGCGTCGGCGTCCAGACCGTCGCCATAGGTCTCTTGCTGCGCCTCGACCATGCGGGCGCACAGTTCGTCTACCGATAGCTCGCGTCGCTGCCGCTGCTCAAACACGCGCTGCTCAAACAAGAAACGGCTGGCAATGTCTACCACTACCTGGCACGAGCCTTGCAGGTCGGCCTCCAAGATCGCCAATTGCTCTTGCGCGTCGGCCTCTTGCAGGGCGGCCTGCCGGACGATGGTCTGGCAAAAGATGCTGGCCGTTTCGGCCAGGGTCATCGGTGTGTCGCGCTGCATCATGGTGCGCCCGGTCAGGTTGAGGTTGTGATAGGCATGCCCCAGTTCGTGCGCCAGCGTGCTCATGCCGCCAAACGCTGGCTTGTAGTTGGTCAAGATGCGCGATTCGTCCTGGTGCAGCCACATACAAAACGCGCCGTCGCGCTTGCCGTCGCGCGGCTCGGCGTCAATCCATCGTCCGGCCAGAGCGCGTTGAGCCAACTCTTGCAGGCGCGGCGAAAAACTGCCAAACTGCCGCACGATAAACTCGCCGGCCTGCGCAAAAGGCCATTCGCGGTGACTCTGCCCCACCGGCGCAAACAGGTCATACCAGGCCAGTGCCGACAGTCCCAACGCGCGGGCTTTGGCCTTCAGGTAGCGCCGGAAATCGGGGAACGATTCGCGCGCCGCCTCGAGCATAGCCTCCAGCGTCTGCCGGTTGATGTGATTGTTGAACAGGGCCACATCGAGCGCAGAAGCCCAGCCGCGCCGCCGCGCCAGCGCCTCAAACTGCCCCTTGATGCTGTTGATCGCCGCAGCGATGGGCAACGCTGCCTGTCGCCAGGTCTCCAACTCGGCCAGATAAGCACAGCGACGCACCTGCCGGTTGGGATCGTAGGCCAGGTTGCGCACCGCGCTCATAGGCAGGGTTTGGGTTTTGCCGTCCAACTCGACTGGCACCACGAGCTGGGATGTGAAATTGCCGTGCAGTTTGGCCCAGGCCGAGCCGCCAGTGAGGTTCAAGAGGGCGGCCAGTTCTTCCTGCTCTGGCGACATCAGGTGAGCGGCCTGCGCATACGCCTTGCGCAATGCAAAGGCATGGTCGGCGGCCAGTGGCGAGGCGGCGATCAACGCTTCTACGTCCAGCGAACCCAGCCAGGCCGTCAGCCGCGTGCTCAGCAGCGACAACAGCATTATTTTCTGATCCAACTCGCTGCGCCGCGCCTGCGCCACGTTGTTGCGCGAATCGGTGGCGACAAAACCGTGAATGTACGAACCCAATGTGCGGGCCTGCCGCACCACCTCGTTGTACCGTTCGGCAATCTGCTCAAAGACGGCCACCACCTCCGGGCCGACCGGTAGGGTGGGCTGCCGGCAGATCTGATGTTGGTCGAACAGTGCCGCCAGTTGGTCAATGACCTGACAGACAGCAGAAAAACCCCCGGCAAATTCCGTTGAATCCAGGCCGGGGTAGACCGCGCTCAAATCCCAATGAGGCATCTCGTTTGTTTGAGCCATCGGCCTCACCTGCCCTTGCTCTTCGCCGTTTGCCGCACGATCTCGATAAAATCGGCGGCTTTGAGGCTGGCCCCGCCCACCAACCCGCCGTCCACATCGGGCAGGCTCATCAATTCGGCGGCGTTGGAGGGGGCCACACTGCCGCCGTATTGGATGCGCACGGTCTGCGCCACATCATCGCCGAACAGCTCGGCCACTGTGGGCCGCACCACTCCGCCGATCACGTCTTGGGCATCCTGAGCCGTCGCCGCCACCCCGGTGCCGATGGCCCAAATCGGCTCGTAGGCAATGATCAACGAACCGACCTGGGCGCTGGTCAGACCTTGCAGTGCTGCCACCACCTGCCGCCTGACCCAGGGATGGGTTTCGCCGGCGCGGCGCAGTTCCAGCGATTCGCCCACGCAGACGATGGGGATGAGATGGTGTGCCAATGCTGCTTTGATCTTTTTATTGACGCCCTCGTCGGTTTCGCCAAAAAATTGCCGCCGCTCCGAGTGGCCGATGATCACATACTGGCACAGCCCTTCCAGCATGCCAGGGGCGATCTCGCCTGTGTAGGCGCCCTTTTCCTCAAAATAGACATTTTGCGCGCCCAGGCCGATGGCCGTTGGGCCGCAGCCGCAAGTCTCACCCAACGTGGCGCGCACTGCCGGCAGGCACACAAAGGTGGGGCATAGGGCTTTTTCGACCCCGGCAATGCCCAACAACGGCTCTTTGACCACCTGAGCCAGTTCCACCGCCTCGGCAATAGTTTTGTTCATCTTCCAATTTCCGGCAATGATCGGGATACGCATAAGAACACTCCTTGAGTTCACTGAAAAAAAGTCATTGAAAAGCACTGGTTGCCCATCCACAGGCCGCCCGGTCGTCTAGCGATGGGGTGCCTGCTGCGCTGGCGAGGGCGCGTCGGGTGGCAGTTCGACAAACATATCGGTATAAAAACGGCGCAAATAGGGCGGCATCAGGCGGATATCGGCCATGCAGCCCGAAGCCAGCCCGGCAAACATCTCACAGTCGTTCCATTCGCCGTTGGTGCCGCCGCCGCTGCCGCAATGTTCGGGGGGCAGCCGCATACCGTGTACAAAATCGGGCTGGGTGGGAATGCCGCAGATATAATCGCGGGCGATGCCATGCAGCCGCTCCCAGCGCGGATCGGCATCCTCGGCCAACTGCTGCACCGCCGCTACCAGCGCGTCGCGGGTCTGGCGGTCGCCGCGTACCTTGTGCCACAGCGCATGCGCCAACTCGTGAATGGCCGCCTCGTACTGGATGGTGCTGAGATGCACCCGCCACTGATCGGGGTAAAAGCCGCCGCCTCCGCTCAGGCTGCGCCAGTCAAACACCTCTACGCGCACGCGGCGGCGCAGCCATTCTTGGGTTTGTGCGGTAAAGGGAAAATAATGAAACAATTCATCCAAAAAGGCCGACACATCGGGCGGTGTAGAGCGGGCGCGGAATGAACGATAGCTGGACAAAAATTTCTTGAACGCGTCGAGGATCGGCATGGGCTAGGGACCTCCCTTGACATATTGATCGTAAAACGCCAATGTACGCTGCATCGCCAGTTCCCAGTCCTGATCGGTAAACGAATGACCGGCATCGGAATATAGGAACAACTCGGAGGCTACGCCGGCCTCCTGGGCTGCCTTGAAAATGCTCTCTGACCACTGATACGGCGTCACCTGATCGGCCAGACCGTGATGCAGGCTGATCGGCGGCGACCACTGCATGTAATAGATTGGCGAGATGCGCCGATATTCCAGGCGATTATAGTCTGGCACGCCAAATAAAGACAGCCCGGCTGCGCCGCCGCCGTTACCCATACCAGCCTCAAAATTGACCTCTTCATCGCCGCTGACGGTGCCAAACAACACCAGCGCATCTACCTCGTCGCTGACCACCGCCGCCTTGAACGCCACGCCGCCGCCCATGCTATGGCCCCACAAGCCAATCCGGTCCGCGTCGGCCTTGGCGATGGTGTTGAGCGAGCTGATCAGATTCAAAATGTCTTCGGCATAGCCGATGTGATAAAAGCTGCCGCCGCTGTCCGACCCGGCATGGCCGCGATAGTCCGGCGAGATGGTGATATAGCCGTTTTTAGAAAGATAAAAGGCCTGCCGCCAGGTGTCGCTGCCGGTGGCATATTTGGAGGGGTGAATGTATCCGTGACACAAGATGATCACCGGAAACGGCCCGCGACCTTGCGGCACATTCATCATACCGCTGATTTGCAACCCTTCGCTGGGATAATAGATCAAATAGGTGGTAAAATCGGCATTTTCGCCAAACAGGCCGTGCAGTACCACCTGCCCGCCAGAGTAGCGTTGACGGCGCATGCCCGACACATAATAAGGCGCGTTCGGCGGCAGGGTGGGGATGGGCCGGCGGGTGGGCGTGAGCGTGGGCGTGGGAGAAGGCCAGCGGGTGGGCGTGGCCGTAGGAATGGGGATGGGGGTAGGCGTCCAGGTGGGCGGAAAGGCCGCTCCGTCTTGATAGGGATTCCAGCCGACCGGCCGGTGTGAAGAGACCGTCGCCGGCGTTGGCGCAGGCAGGTCAGGCAGCCAGGCTTGCGGCGGGAACGGGTTCCACGTCGCGTTGGGTTCTGCCCAGATCAGGGCAAACCAGCCGATCATCAGCATCGTCAGGGCCACAAACAGGGCCGAAAGCGGGTTCATCCATCCGTGTTCAGTCGTTTTTTTGCTCATATCTCAAGTATACCATAATGTGTCGGCTTGTCCAAGTTGATTGACGCACTGCGCAACTGATGCTATACTTGAGTCCACTGAAAAAAGAGCTTGACCGTCGAGGCATAGAGAATACACATACTTGCGGTTCGCTCATTTTTTTTCGAGTTCTTGAAATTGCCCGATCATATTTGA